>CBDALO010000067.1:0-139055 GCA_965196985.1 Gammaproteobacteria bacterium
ATAAAGCTTAGAAAAACAGTTGTGTCAGTTTGTACTGACATGTATAAGGGTTATGTTAACGCTGCCAGAGAGGTTTTTACTCCAATGCAGGTTATTGTTGACCGTTATCATGTTGCTAAACTGTATCGGCGAGCATTAGACAAGATGCGTCAAAAGGTGCTAGCCGATTTAAAAAAGGAGCTACCTCCTCATGAGTATGATAAAGTTAAAAACCTAACTAATCTGCTCAGGGGACATAAAGAGTTTTTTACCAAAGAAGAAAATGAAAAGCTGAATACATTATTCTCCTACTCCTTTGAGTTAACAGAGTCATACCGAATGGCAAGAAAGCTAACGAGCATTTTTAATAAGGAGCAATCAATAAAATCTGGTACTAAAAGTATTGATGCCTGGATTCAGGAAGTTCAAAGTAAAAAGATTAATTGCTTTAAAAAATTCATAAAAACTCTTAAAGCCTTCAAAGTGGAAATCTGTAATTATTTTTCAGAGGGAAAGAATAGTGGGTTTGTTGAAGGATTTAATAATAAGATTAAAGTTTTGAAGCGTAGATGCTATGGGATTTTTGACCCAAAAACACTATTCAAAAGACTGTATATTGATATTAATGGATATGAGCTTTACTCTATAAATATAGGGTAAAACGCACCACGGGAAACCTCATAGAGCCTTAAAATAATCTCTTTGGGGAAATGTCTTCCTTTAAAACTAATCGCCATAATAACTCCATTATTATTCAATGCTAAATTTGGTCGGTATTATATCAAATAACCATTAATTTGCGACAGAACCTCGAAAGAAGGTCACCTCGAGGTGGTGAAAGACTTAATCGCGGCGGCCGACACCGCCTTTGGCGGCAAGAACACTGACGGCTTTCGCGCGTTTCTGACTCAACCGAATAAAGATCAGTTCTCCCCCTTGAATGCTGCTTCGAAAGAAGGTCACCTCGAGGTGGTGAAAGACTTAATCGCGGCGGCCGACACCGCCTTTGGCGGCAAGGACAGCTCTCAATTTAATGCTTTTTTAGAACAAATAAATAATCATGGCTTTACTCCATTAAATGCTGCAGCAAATTCAGCTAAGCAAAGAAGAAATACTACTACTTTGTTTTCTAGTATTTGCACCATTCTTTTATCGAAAGGCGCAGATCCAGATAAAAAAAATAAACGTGGTTTTTCTGCACGACAAAACTGGCGAGCCTTTTCATGGCCTGATCAATCTAGGCAACCATTGATAAACAATCAATACACCAATCCTAATAACAGAGTGTTAAAATTAAATAGTGGCGCCCACCAATCAAACAACAGCTCAACTTTTTTCAAGCGTGGTCATACAAACACTAACTATGGAAATAGATGCTCAACAGGTAGGCAAGACTATGTGCGATACACAAAAAATAGTTAAGACCCTATAAGGTTCCTTATGGGGGCTTTCACTTTTCGATCAATTTTTCCTAACAGTGAGCAGATTTAGCTCAATTTAAATTTTGGTTGTGTGTTAGGCTGCCTAGTAATGGATTGGTCAACAGGTTGTGGCTTAAACATGCCGCTTTTACTTGGTTTTGGTTGTACAATGGTGTTGTGTAAATGAGTGTCACTTAGTTTAGATGAGTGGGTTCTGTCGCAAATTAATGGTTATTTGATATAATACTGAGAACTACCCAAAATTGTTATCTCCCTACCTGAACTGAATTCGATAATTCTTTTTGTTCTTCTTGAGAAACACTATTTTCTTTAAAAAATTGCTCTACTAAGTGATACGTTAGAAGTTTTCTAATACCCTTCGCAATAAAGTGTCGTGTCACCTTGCCCTTACCATCTCCTAATTTAGCTAGCATAATTGCGTAATCGTCATAAGCTTTTTCCTTACCTATCTCATACAAATATGAGGCCACATAAAAACATACAGCCAGTAGATTTTGTATCCCTTTAAAATTTTTTATCTGCATATTTTCCCAGCCTAGTCCTTCCTTGAGAAATTTAAAAACATATTCAATTTTCGCACGAGATAGATAGGCTATGTATACCTCATACGCCTCATCAAAAGTCGTTACTTTTTTATTAGTTAATAGCAGCATGTCATTCTTAAAAATTCTCCTACCATCTCTGCCTGTAATTTGGATTTTAATTGCATTGATGTTCTCAAACTCTCCAAAATAAATAGTTATTTTTCCGTCTTGTACGCAATTCTTTCCAACTGTTAACTTTTGGAATTGCTTTTCGCCTTGAGCATCAAAATCAGCGTTAATCAGCTTAAGCTTTTTACCATCATCACCTCTACCTTCTATTGTTCTTGTTATTTTTGAGCGAATAATAAAGTCTTGATCTAGGTTTGTATCAATTAGTGAGAGATAGTCATTATCATCAAACTCTCTATCTAGAATATGGGTAATGGTTGCATCTTCATTCTTTGATTTTAGGCAGATTCCTATTTTTTCTATTTCACGAATAGACAGCAGCTTTTTATTAAAGTAATCACCAGATTCATAAAGACTCTTGGCCTCTTTATCTCCCTCAAATGGCTTTCCAGCCTCTATTTTCTTAATATGCTCAGCTTTTAAAAACTTAGGGTCTTTATTGCTGTAGCTTACATGCGATAGTAGATGCACAGCCTTATCACCAGGTACTAATGCAACTGCGTTATGCGTGCTGTAACCATTGATAATATCCCCGTCCAGACTCCTTACTTTACCTAGATTTTCAGTTTGCTTGCTATGTGGCTTTCTAATATCAGAAGGATCATGAAGAACATCAATTTTACTGGCGTGTGAAAGTTTTTCACAGCTCTGTTCTAGCAATACATCATTTGTTTTTATTGGATCTAAATCGGTGCTTTTATTTTCACCGGTAAGTGTACGAATCATCTTTTTATACTCATTGTTATCTTTTGATGAACTGAACAACTTACAACTACCTTCAGTTAATAGCTTTCCTACAATCGTCGATAGATTTTTTTAAAACAACTTTCCCAGTTAATTTTGAAAAAAGAGGGGCAGCGTAATCGGCGAAGTTTAACATTTATACTCATCTCGTTAGTCTTGTTAAAAAGACAAAGCATAGTCATTTTTACACAATATTTCAGCATTATTTTGCTGATTTAAATTTTGGGTAGTTTTCAGTAACTAAGGGCAGTTCTAGAAACTAGCTAAAATTTGCTTATAATTGCCTGATTAATAATCATTCATGGAAAGGCATATGCTATTAAGCTATCAGCAACTCAGTAACCGCCCGCGTATTTTTAAAAAGTTAACTGGTTTGACCCTTGATGATTTTGAAACGATACACCAACAAGTGAAGTCATCACTTGATGATGAGTTTAGTAAGCTGGGAAGGCGCCCGAAACTCACCACGCACCATGATCGCCTTTTGCTTCTCATGATGTACTATCGCACTTATGTAACACATGAATTCTTAGGTTACTTTGTTGGTTTGGATGACAGTAATGTCTGCCGCTTATTTAAACGCTTAGAACCCTTAGTGGCCAAGCATATTCATATTAAAAAAGACAGAACCCTAACAGAAGATGCGGTTTGCGCTATATTAATGGATGTAACGGAGCAGCCTATTCAGCGCCCCAAAAAGAAGAAGCCACGTAAAGATTATTATTCTGGTAAAAAGAAAAGACATACTCAAAAGGTGGAGATAGCAATGAGTACATCCGGAAAAATAATCAACGTCTCTCAAACAATGCCTGGGAGGGTTCATGATATTAAGATCCGACAACGTGGCAGCCCACTGCCACCAGCAGAAAAATATGCTGATCTAGGATACCAAGGAATTCAACATACTGACCCCTTGGTTAACTTACCTCATAAAAAGCCCAAAGGCGGCAAATTAACTACTCAACAAAAAGAGGATAACCGTAATCACAGCAAGATCCGTATTAGGGTTGAACATCAATTCTCAAAATTTAAAAAATTCCGCATTCTTGGGGAGGTGTATAGGAATTTTCGCAGAAAACACAATATGAGATTTAATATTATTGCTGGGATTCTCAATCTTCAAGCCGGATTCTAAAACTACAAACGAGCATAAGCTCGCCCAGTATTTAGTTTCGCAGAAGGTCTAATAGTTAATTCATTATTTTCATCAGAGATAATTCTAGCTGACATCCAAACACCATCCTTCATCATGTTAAAGTGTATATTATGCTATATATTCTACATTATATAAAGGCAGCACCCGTTTACTGTTAAGCGAGTTTTACTATGCAACCGTACCAAAAGTTAATCACCCCATTAATCAGCCTGATTATTTTAACCTTAGGCAGTGCATTGTTGACCACGTTTCTCAGTTTGCGCTTGCATCAATTACAGGTGAATGAATTTTTTATTGGTGGCTTAACAACGGCATATTATGCCGGCATGGTGATTGGTGCGTTTCGCTTAGAGCGATTAATTTTACGTGTGGGTCACATTCATGCTTATGCCGCCTTTGCGTCCATTATGGCGGTGGTTTCCTTACTGCACGGCTTTTACGTGACGGTTCCTTTTTGGCTCCTGCTCCGATTTGTGGGCGGTATTGCCACCGCTGGGTTATACATCGTCATTGAAAGTTGGATCCTAGCTGAGTCCACGCCTAAAAATCGCGGGGCTTCATTAGCTTGGTACATGGTCTCGCTGTACATTGCTCAAGCCCTCGGACAGTGGCTATTGAATCTCGGCCATCAACAAACCTTACTGCTTTGTGCCTTAGCCGCAGTTTTTGCTTCACTGTCAGTCATTCCGTTGAGCTTAAGTCGCGTGGTGCTGCCTGTTTTTAATGAACCCGAACCGCTGAGTATTCGACAAGTCTTAAAGATCACCCCATCAGGTGTCTTGACCTGCTTTGCGGCAGGGCTCATTCTGGGTAGTCTCTATGGTCTGTATCCCTTGTTCATTAAACATCAGGGGTATTCAACAGCGGATTTAGCCACCGTCATGGGCGTGACGATTCTAGGGGGCATGTTATTTCAATACCCCATCGGTAAGCTCTCGGACCTCATTAGTCGGCGTTATGTGATTGCCGGTTTGGCGTTAGGCTCATTGGGGCTATCCTTTTTATTACTTGATTTTGCACACTCTCATTTTTGGGCGATGGCTGGCTTATCGCTTGGGCTAGGTGGTGTGACTTTTTGCTTGTACCCAGTTGGCATCAGTCATGCGTGTGACCGCTTTAACAGCAATCAGATGGTGGCAGCCACGCAAGCCTTATTACTGGCTTACGGGGTGGGAGTCACGCTTGGGCCCATTTTAGTGCCTGCTTTTCACTGGGTTCTGCCCAACGCAGCTATTTTAGCCTTTATTATGACGTTAAGTTTACCGCTGAGTGTGTTCGTACTGCTGCGTAAACAAATCGTGCCGTCCGTGCCAGAAGCAGAGAAAACGGACTTTATTAACACCGCTGAACTAACGCCCATTATTAACGAGATTGACCCGCGTGCTGAGGAATCCAGCAGCTAACCTTGATTCTCCTGGCTGGCATCGGGTATGGTGAGGGGAATGAATGACCCCTGATTCTGTGAGCGGTGTTAAATTTGACACGATGAAATTGATGAGTCCTCAATCCACCATGAAAAAGTTAATCGACGAAATTACCCAGCCTGTTAATGAGCTGGAGCTTGAAGAATTAAATCAGTTTCTTACTGCCCAGCCTGAAGCCGACTGGCTGAACCTCACCCAATTACACGGACTGCTTTGTGCGATACTCAGTAGCCCCCTCTTTTGTTTTGCTGACGATTGGCTAGGTTTGGCGTTTAATGAGTCCTTACTCTTTACTTCGCAAGCACAAGCCAGTCGCATCACGTTACTGCTTGCGCGCTTACAACATCAAGTAGCCAAGCAGCTCGAATCCGGTAAACCAATTACGCCTTTGTTGTATGATCAACACCAACAAGCGCCCTACCAACCTGAGTCAGTCCCGGGCTGGTTGATTGAGGAATGGTGTGACGGGTACCTCTTGGGCGCTCATTCGGATCCTGCTTGGCGAGAGGATCAACAAGCCACTTTGTGCTTACTGCCCTTCAAGTGCTTAGTGGGCGAAGTCAGCTTGGCACACCTGCTCAAACTGCAAGGTCGTCAAACGCAGGACGAATCCACTGAACGACTGGCGCTCAAAGCGCATCTGCCGCATTTAATTAGTGAGCTCTATCACTACTGGCACTTAAGGCGCTACTTTGCTCAAGAAAGTGAAATTGAAGAATCCGACCCCATGGCACAAGCCAGTGAAGCGCTGCGTTGCCCTTGTGGTAGCGGTAAGTTGTATCGTGAATGTTGTTTAAGCAAGCACTATCATTAGTAAGGAATGCAAGCGCATGTTAATACTGTTGTCGTCAACTCTTACCGCCTGCCAAATAGGTGACCCATGACTGCCTCAACCCCTGAATTAGAACGCTTGCAAGGCTCGGTTGAACGAGTGACGTTCCACAGTGAAGAAAGTGGGTTCTGTGTGTTACGTCTGATTGTGAAAGGGCAACGTGAACTCGTTACGTTGGTGGGAAATGCGGCCAGCATTACCGCTGGTGAATACATCGAGTCCACAGGGCAATGGATCGTGGATAAAAAACACGGCTTACAATTTCGTGCTCAACAGCTCAAAACAGTCCCGCCAACGACCTTAGCCGGTATTGAGAAATACCTCGGCTCTGGCATGGTCAAAGGTATCGGCCCGCATTTTGCCAAAAAGCTCGTTAAAGCCTTTGGTGAAACAGTGTTTGATGTCATCGAACAAACACCAAGGCGGTTACTGGAATTAGACGGCATTGGTCAAAAGCGTATGGAACGTGTCACCACTGCCTGGGCTGAACAGCGTGTGATTCGGTCAATCATGGTGTTTTTGCAATCCTATGGACTGGGCAAAGCGCGAGCGGTTCGGATTTACAAAACCTACGGCGAGCAAGCTGTGGAACGAGTGCGAGAAAACCCTTACCGTCTCGCCCTAGATATTCGTGGCATTGGCTTTAAAACAGCTGACAACCTCGCTCAAGCCTTAGGCATTCCAAACGACTCGTTAATCCGTGCACAAGCAGGGGTGTCGCATGTGTTACAAACGTTGTGTGATCAAGGCCACTGTGCCGCTGAAAAAAGCCAATTGCTCAAAGCCAGTCAAGAGTTACTGGACATACCAGCGGGTTTAATCGAATCAGCCATCGAAGCAGAAGTCATTGAAGAACATATTGTGCCGGAAACCATTCAAGCCCAAGCGTGTTATTACCCGGTTTCGTTGTACCAAGCAGAAACCCGCGTGGCTGCGAAGCTCAAACACCTCGTAACTGGACAACCGCCTTGGGGAACTATTGACCTAGCGAAAGCCTTGCCATGGGTTGAAGCCAAAACCGGCTTATCGCTTGCTGAGTCTCAACGCCATGCCATTGAAACCGTTCTGCGCGCCAAAGTCTCCATTATCACAGGTGGCCCTGGTGTTGGAAAAACTACCTTGGTCAATAGCCTGATTCAAATTCTCCTTGCCAGAAAAGTGCCATTAGGATTGTGTGCACCGACTGGCAGGGCAGCCAAGCGATTAAGTGAAACAACGGGCCTGACCGCTAAAACCATTCATCGCTTGCTCGACTTTGATCCGAAAACCTTTGGCTTTAAGCATCACCAAGACAATCCATTACCCATTAACGTCTTAATCATTGATGAAGCCTCTATGATTGATATTGTGCTGATGAATCATTTGCTCAAAGCGGTTTCCTCAACCACGGCGGTGATTTTCGTGGGGGATATTGACCAGTTACCCTCCGTAGGCCCAGGGGCGGTGCTGGCCAATCTAATACAATCTCAACTGATCACAACGGTTCGCCTGACCGAGGTCTTTCGGCAAGCAGCACACTCACGCATTATTTTAAATGCCCATCGGATTAATCAAGGTCAGCTGCCGTTACCGAATGCGGCTCAGCAGGGCGACTTTTTTACTTTGTATGAATCGACCCCTGAAGCCATTCACCAAACAGTCCTAGAGGTGGTCACGCAACGGCTACCCACTCATTATCACTGTGACCCAAAACAAACGATCCAGGTGCTTACCCCAATGAATCGAGGCGGGCTGGGTAGTCGTGCTTTAAATGCGAGCTTACAAGCCGCCCTGAATGGTAAAGCCGAACCCAAGTTACAGCGCTTTGGTAGCCTTTTTTCGCCAGGTGATAAAGTCATCCAGATGACCAATAATTATGACAAAGAGGTGTTTAATGGTGATATTGGTTTTATAGAGCGCATTGATTTAGAAGAAGGGGAAGTCAGCATTCGGTTTGACCAAGCCATAAAAACCTATGAAACAGGCGAGCTCGATGAGCTACAACTCGCCTATGCCATTAGCATTCATAAAAGCCAAGGGTCTGAGTTTCCGATTGTAGTCATTCCCCTGGCCATGCAACACTATACGTTATTAGCCCGTAACTTATTATATACAGCAGTGACTCGAGGCCGACAGCTGGTGGTTTTAATTGGGCAAAAGAAAGCCATTGGGATGGCGGTCAACAATAACAAAGAAGCGAACCGGTTAACTCAATTGGCTGAGCGGTTAAGTGCTCGCTAAGTTGTGGCAAATGCGCTAGACTACTACTCAGTTTGAATGCTGAGCTAGGTGGTCACAGTTTACGCACTGACTGAGTAGCATTTCGCAACTCCCGCTCTTTAACAAGGTACTCTTTCTAAATGATGAGACTCATTCAGCAGCTCACGAGCCCAACCAAGTCGCCAAACTCAATAGAATGACAACAGAGTCGATGAGGCCAGATTGATAAAAGATAATGAAGTATCCAGCGTGTTAAACGCTCAAATAACACCAACCGAATTTCTCTGAAGTAGCACGACACTGTCAGATGATAAAATCCAGTCATCACGGTGCGGCCTTCAGTTACTCTAATCCCACCAGCGATCGCTAAACCATCGCTGACTTAAGTGGTTAGTTTAAACACAACGCTCAGCTGATTGACGTTACCGCCAACGACTGTCTTCTTCCTGGATGGGCATCCGATTGATGCCATGCTGATTAATTTTAATCGCATTTTCCTGATAGCGAACTGATTGAAAGTCACCGCAAGTCTCTGTTAAAAATGTCAAACTCAAGGCTTTTAATTGTTGATAGGTTTTCTCATCAAGATCCTTATCCACCGCACCCACCACCATGCGTAATAAATACAGCAGGTGAGGTATGGCCATATGGACTTGCTCTAACATCTTAGTCTGATGGTCAGGTTTTTCGACGTATTGCTTTCTCAAGTCTATGTCTTGTTCACGACAAAAGCGCACTAATTCTTTCATGGCATAGCCAGGGGAATAGACATTCTCCGAGTCACCACGGGTTAGGCCATTTTCTTTGGCGAGCTTCATTAAATACGCTTCATCTTTTGAGGACAGCGAGGCTGAAAGAGGTTTCATATGAATTATTTCTCCTAATTAATGCCATTACAAAAATTACAACCAGTTATATTTCTATATAATATAGCATAACGAAAATAATATCTCACACATTATTATAATATGTTATAATAAACACTCTAACCTATTGATTTAAAGTGATATAATATATTGTAATAAATATATAATGGAATAATATATGTATTATAACGTACGGCAGTGCAAAATATTATAATCTTGCATTTTAATGCGGTCAAAAGGTTTAACTTATTGATTTTTAAGAAGAATTAGTTATAACCTGTTATAATGGATTTTAGTGCATTTCTTGTACTTTTTTATAAAAATGCCGTTGGTCATAAAAAAGTAAACTCCCTTGTAACCCACTGTTTTTATTACTTCTTTTTCTGAAAAAGTTGTCGGCTTTTAGCCGCGTAGTGTGTGGGTGAAAAAACGAGGGCATTTCTTCTTTAATTCAGGGTTGGCATTCTTTACTCGATTATTTATTGGGCTAATTATGCCCGTTTTAGAGGTAAAAACCAATGGGTTTTTGTAGGGTTTTTCAGTTTTGCTACTGCTTAATTTCCGGTATGCTAGCAAGCAATTGCTTGGCTTACCAGCTTTAATTTTAGGGAACCTTTCTGTGGCTCAGAAACATTCGATCAATCATCACGACCTCTTATTTAAGAGTTCACTGCAAGATATTGAGGTTGCCAAGGATTTCTTCAAAGCGCATCTGCCCAAAAAGATCCAGAAGATGATTGACTGGGAAACGTTGCAGCTAGAAAACGACAGCTTCATCGAGTATGATTTTAAAACGGCCTTCACCGATGTCTTGTATCGGGTTAAGCTCAAGAAGGAGTATGGCAAAGAGCAAGTTTATCTCTATGCGTTAAGTGAACACCAATCCACACCGGATCCACTCTTGGCATTTCGCCTGTGGTATTACAAGTGCAAGATCTGGGATCGGTTTTTAAAGCAGACACCAAAGCGTGATCACAATGACAAGCTCAAGCTTCCATTAATTTTGACGGTCACTTTTTATAATGGCCAAAAAACGCCCTATCCGTACACGATGGATTTTTTTGAGTTGTTTGAAGATTCTGCGCTCGCCAAAGAACTGTATAATGCGCCTTGCCCACTCATTGATCTAACCGTCATCCCTGATGAAGAGCTCTTGACCCATGGCTACGTTGCCACCATGGAGCTGTTGCACAAACACGCTTACCAACGAGATTTTCTGCCAGTTATCCAACGACTCATTCAGCAAGGGTTGCTTCAATTGCTAAAGTCATTAGATGGTGGTCAACATATCTCACGGCTGGTAAACTACACCTTAGAATATGAGGAAAAAAGCAGCGACAAAGAACTCGTTGATGCGTTGACTCAAGCACTACCCGATATGAAGGAGACCATTATGTCTGCAGCTGACCAATTACGACAAGAAGGCCATAACCAAGGCTTAAAGCAAGGGATGCTGGAGGGAATGCAACAAGGAATGCAACAAGGAATGCAACAAGGCGAGTATAACAAACAACGTGAGATTGCAATCAATATGTTAAAAGAAGGCTTTGGTGATCCTGTTGTGACCAAAACTACTGGCATTTCGCCAGAGGTTTTAGCAAAAATTAAAAAAGAACTCGACCTTTAGTCCTGCTTAAAATTAGATCGATTTAGACTTGTTTATTAGTCAGATAATACCCAACCCCCCGATAACGCTGGTTATGGGGACTAGAATTACACGGCTTATTTTTCAATGTGCATCAAACTTAATTGTAATTACCCTACCGTATATTAAAAGTTACTAAAATATTTAAAAGACTCACCCTGTATACTCAAACAATATTTTATAACAGCTATAACAGCATTATTAATGAAAATGAAAACTATAGAAGAACGACTAAATAAACTCGGTATAACTCAGCAGTTTTATCAGCATCATAAAAAAAGTTTAACTCAATTAGGTTTCACTGAGGTGCAAGCTAATAGAATTATTATAAGGAGAAGCTCTAACAACACTATTTTAAAAGTTGTTGAACACACACCGGAGTTAATTAAATACTTTACCGCCGAGCAAATCGTGCAAATTGCCTCTCATGACGGTGGCTCGAAAAACATTGAGGCCGTCAAATCGTCCTATCACGAACTCAAGGGACTTGACTTTACCGTCGAGCAAATCGTGCAAATTGCTGCACACGGTGGGGGCTCGAAAAACATTGAGGCCGTCAAATCGTCCTATCACGAACTCAAGGGACTTGACTTTACCGCCGAGCAAATCGTGCAAATTGCTGCACACGGTGGGGGCTCGAAAAACATTGAGGCCGTCAAATCGTCCTATCACGAACTCAAGGGACTTGACTTTACCGTCGAGCAAATCGTGCAAATTGCTTCAAATAATGGGGGCTCGAAAAACATTGAGGCCGTCAAATCGTCCTATCACGAACTCAAGGGACTTGACTTTACCGTCGAGCAAATCGTGCAAATTGCTGCACACGGTGGGGGGCTCGAAAAACATTGAGGCCGTCAAATCGTCCTATCACGAACTCAAGGGACTTGACTTTACCGTCGAGCAAATCGTGCAAATTGCTGCACACGGTGGGGGCTCGAAAAACATTGAGGCCGTCAAATCGTCCTATCACGAACTCAAGGGACTTGACTTTACCGCCGAGCAAATCGTGCAAATTGCTGCACACTGTGGGGGCTCGAAAAACATTGAGGCCGTCAAATCGTCCTATCACGAACTCAAGGGACTTGACTTTACCGCCGAGCAAATCGTGCAAATTGCTTCAAATAATGGGGGCTCGAAAAACATTGAGGCCGTCAAATCGTCCTATCACGAACTCAAGGGACTTGACTTTACCGTCGAGCAAATCGTGCAAATTGCTGCACACGGTGGGGGCTCGAAAAACATTGAGGCCGTCAAATCGTCCTATCAAGCCAAAAGTCCTGCTCCAGAACCCGATAGCACATCAACTATTGCGCCTCATTATTCATCTAGCATGGTTCATAATAACGTCCAGTCAGGCACTGATCAGCACCTTGTGCCTCCTGTACAACCAACCCATGCTTTGCACTCTTCTCTTCATAATCCAGTAAGCGCGCAACAACAAGTGCATAACCCTACTCCAATTATTCATAAACCAATTCCTATTTATCCTACATTCAGTGCGGACCAGAGTAGAAGCGCAATACCTCAACCAGCTTTAGATGGTCAGCCTAACTGGGTTCACTTGCTCCTTCTTGCTGCTCAGTCTTTAAATACGAATAACGCTTCGGCTACTTCATCAATAATACTGGGACAGGAGCAACACACAATGTCAGCATCAACATCTGGTAATAGCAATGTCGCTAGTAGTCATTCTCAAGCTGAGGTATGCCACACATGCGATGATGTTCCAAATATAGAACAATTAAGTAATACTATTGCACAGCAAACCCAACCACTTAAGCGCACGCATCAAGAAGCCTTTAGCCTCTCAGCAGAACATGTTCAGTCTAATTCAGAACAACAAGAGATCTATAATCATAAAAAATTTCGCAAAGACATTCGGCTTACTCAGACCAACTCAACTTTTTTCACCCCTAATACCTCTACTAGCCATGAGAATACTCATTCAGCAAAACAATTTTCAAATCCTCGGCGAATGTGAGCATATAATTTTCAGCTCTCTTTTTTGATGATTATATTTTGATACATTCCCATAAGGTCGCTTATGGGGGGCTATTTTTACTGGCGTTTTACTCCCCTACTCCCCCTGCTTTTGAGGTCCGGCCGGAATCCTGGTTAAAAGGGACCAAATCTACCGCTCAACTCTTATTTTAATCAAAATTTACGAATTGACTGGAAATCCTTCCTCATTGCATCAATCAATTGCTCCATTAATTGAGGTTGGTCTTCCGGGCTAGCATTATAAAACTTTTTACTGATCATAATAACTTCTCTATTGGCTATCAGCTTTACTTGCTCTTGTGATGATACATACTTTTGACGAGATTCTTGATTACTCTTACTAATAATAACGTTTGTTAGATGTCAACTAGCTTTGCGGTAAGCGCCAACTAGGATTGCAGATTTAGGGCAAAAAATTATTTTTTCTTATTCTTGTCATGTTCTTTAGTGCGATAGCTTTTTCCAGTAATATTAATTACTGTAGCATGATGTACTAGTGGCTCTATGATAATTCCCGTGGTTGAGTTTATCCTTTATTAATAGCATAAAGCCTTCCTTTCCAAATTATTCAGGTATAGAATTTTCTCTCCATTTTAGCTCATAATAAGGACATTACCTATGCCGACCATTGACATCCAGTTTAATATTCCCTTCTTCCGTATCGATAAAGTTGAAGAAACTGATACAGCAATTTTTATTTACGGGCAGACAGAAGAAACATCCGTTGGTTGTCATATTTGCGGTAAAGAAACCGCACGTTTTCACGGTTACGACAAAGAACGCAAGGTTAGGCATCTTCCTATTATGAACAAGCAGACCTATCTAATTTATCAGCCTAAGCGATATATCTGTTTTGAACATGGCTGCCATTGCCCAACGACTACTGCAACACCGGATTTTCATTCAAGTGATAGTCAATTTAGTTATGAACTAGAATTATATTTACGCGCGAATTAGTTAACAGCACAGTAAAAGATGTAGCATTGAAAAATGACACAACAGAGAAGAAGATCGAAGGAATAATTAATCGCCATATCTCACCTAAGATTAATTGGTCGCAATTTAAATTTCTAGGTGATTTAGGGATTGATGAGATTAGTTTAGAAAAAGGAAAAGGCGCCTATATGACAATTATTACAGCCAGGATTAATGGTAAAGTTAGAATACTTTCAATCATTAAAGGTCGAAAAAAGCGTGATATAAAGCATTTTCTGCTTTCGATTCCTATAAAGCTTAGAAAGACAGTTGTGTCAGTTTGTACTGACATGTATAAGGGTTATGTTAACGCTGCCAGAGAGGTTTTTACTCCAATGCAGGTTATTGTTGACCGTTATCATGTTGCTAAACTGTATCGGCGAGCATTAGACAAGATGCGTCAAAAGGTGCTAGCCGATTTAAAAAAGGAGCTACCTCCTCATGAGTATGATAAAGTTAAAAACCTAACTAATCTGCTCAGGGGACATAAAGAGTTTTTTACCAAAGAAGAAAATGAAAAGCTGAATACATTATTCTCCTACTCCTTTGAGTTAACAGAGTCATACCGAATGGCAAGAAAGCTAACGAGCATTTTTAATAAGGAGCAATCAATAAAATCTGGTACTAAAAGTATTGATGCCTGGATTCAGGAGGTTCAAAGTAAAAAGATTAATTGCTTTAAAAAATTCATAAAAACTCTTAAAGCCTTCAAAGTGGAAATCTGTAATTATTTTTCAGAGGGAAAGAATAGTGGGTTTGTTGAAGGATTTAATAATAAGATTAAAGTTTTGAAGCGTAGATGCTATGGGATTTTTGACCCAAAAACACTATTCAAAAGACTGTATATTGATATTAATGGATATGAGCTTTACTCTATAAATATAGGGTAAAACGCACCACGGGAAACCTCATAGAGCCAAACAATTAAAACCCAGTGAAGCCACTTATCCGTTGTATCAAGCAGGACTCGGTCGACAGCGAGCGGATTGGTTAATTGGTATGAACATGACCATGGCAACCAGTGCCTTGTTTAGTGCGCCAGGGCAAGGAGCACTTTCGGTAGGGCGTGTGCAAACACCAACTTTAAACCTAGTGGTCGAACGTGACCAAACCATCGCCTCGTTTCAATCGCAAGACTATTTTATTTTAGCGATTCAATGCCAAGCCGAGCAGGGGAGTTTTTGGGCGAAGTGGGAGGCAGGTGAGGATGTCACGGATTTAGAAGGGCGTTGTGTGAAGCGTGAGTTGGTTGATACTGTCGCTGATAAACTCGTCAATCAAACCGCGTGTGTAACGCAGTTTGAGGAAAAAGAAAAAAAGACGGCGCCACCGATCTGCTTTTCGTTATCAGGTTTACAGAAACTGTGCAGTAGTCAATTAGGTTTAACGGCCAAAGAAACCTTAAAGGTTGCCCAGTCCTTGTATGAGCAACACAAAGCCACCACCTACCCACGAACTGATTCAGGTTATTTACCCGAAAATCAGTGGAGCGAGGCCGCTGATATTTTAACTACCTTGGCTATCATTGATCCAACCCTGCAACCACTGATTGAAGCCGCAGACCCGACTTGGCGCTCGCCAACTTGGAATGACAAAAAGATCACCGCTCACCACGGCATCATTCCCACCAACAACCGCCAAGTGAATCTGGAGGCAATGAACAGCTCAGAGCAAGCGGTTTATGATCTGATTCGGCGCGCTTACCTGGCACAGTTTTTAGGGAACTACCACTACCTACAACGACAGGTGACGTTAACCTGTGTGGAAGAAACCTTTAAGGCAAGCTGTAACTTGCCTCAACAAGTAGGCTGGAAGCAAGCCATCAAGCCGCAAACAGAGCAAGCTCCTGATAATGAATCCAAGCAAGTCATCCCACCGCTTCAATCCGGCGAAGCACTGCCCGTTCAACAAGGAAAAGTGTTGCCAAAACAAACTCAACCGCCCGCGCATTTTACCGAGGGCACCTTGATTAGCGCCATGAAAAACATTGCTAAGCTTGTGGACGAGAAAGACTTAAAAAAGACTTTGCGTGACACAGCTGGCATTGGTACCGAAGCTACCCGTGCCGACATGATTGAAAAGTTACTTCATCGTGATTACATTGTTCGCCAGAAAAAGCAATTACGCTCCACAGAAAAAGGGCGTGCGTTAATCAGTATTTTGCCGGATGCCATTAAAAACCCCGCCACCACCGCCCAGTGGGAACAGGTGCTTGATGATATCGCGCAAGGCAAGGGTGATCTGGAGTCCTTCTTATTAGATCAGATCGAATGTTTAGACTTTTTATTAGAAGACATTGCCACTATTCGCCATCAACGAGGAAAGGGGCTTATTGATTCTACCACTTACCCTTGCCCGCAATGCAAGGCGCCTCTCGCCAGACGCCGAGGTAAGCACGGCTATTTTTGGGGATGCACCCGCTACCCAGAGTGTGAAGCATTATTGCAAGATAAAAACAGTAAACCTTACGTTAAAGAAGTGCCGCAGGTTTCAACGATCAGCTGCCCCTTGTGTAAGGAGGGTAAGCTTGCCCGACGGCGCGGCAAAAAGAATTATTTTTGGGGATGCAATCGTTATCCGGACTGCAAGGGTAGTTATTGGGATAATAAAGGCAGGCCAAATTTACAAACGCCACAGAAAAAAGCGTCGTAAGGAACAACTGCCCTTTAGTGTTAATTGCTGTATGATTGCTGAATCATTATTTAACAGGAGTTAACCGTGATCGGAAAACGAAAACGTCTTAATGAAAAACGCTACACCCTTCGCAATTTATTGCACAGCGTCGACTGCATGAAAGAAGACATCGGTCAGTTTTCCAGTGATGAAAACGCTCAACACATGCTGACTACACTGCATGAGGCGATACGTCGAATCGAAGCAGCCATGAATGACCTGCCAATCGGTCATCGGTTCACCGGCACCTATTACCTCAAAGAGCCCTACAGTAACCCCGTGCGCATCACTAAGATACAAGGGTCTGCCTACATGAAAGAAGATCTTGTCTCCTGGGCAATTGAACCGGATGGCAAACCCTCGGAGCGTTACGGGTACTTTCGTCAGATTTATCATGACCCAGGCTGTGAGCAACCTCTAGCACGCGAGGACGGTGAGGCGGTTTTTCAACCAACAGAGCAAAAATCGCAATGAGTCATGCCAGGGTAAAAAGCATCGCTGTTGTTCACTCACTATTTCAGGGCGGCTCATGAATAAACCCGCGACTGTTTCATTTAAAGAATTACGCTTTGTCGCCGTGCTGTTATTAATTGGCTTAATTTGTGCTGTCATTCAAGCAGTGTATAAACCGCTCAATCACCTTGACTACTGGTTAGCACTCGTGGCGAGCGTGATTTTTTTAGTGGGGTTTTTAAGTGCAATACTCGGTCTCTTAGATCGCTCCAGACGCAGGTTTTATACCACTGCCTTACTTAGCATTCTCCCCGCCAGCCTGTGCTTATTAGCCAGCTTTTTTGTGCATTAAGCTTGGTTTTAATAGGGTTATTTGGTAGTATACTTATTCTAAGGTAGTACTGATGAGCTGTTTAGTTGCAGTGAAACACGCAAGTGTCTACTACCACGGTCACATGTCGCCCATTCGTGTCGTGAGCCTCACTTCGGTGAGTTGGGCCTTCAAAATTGATTCATTACCGCGATGACCCAGAGTCGTCCGAAACAAGATCTCGAGGCCAGCCTATGCCCGCCATGAGAGAAGTAACCAATCAATTTTGCACTGGTACTGTTTCGCTAAGATAAGTTTTATCGCAGAAGCACTCGAGTGTCCTTACTTTCACATTGATACTGATTCAATGTCATCCAACACAGTATTTTTACTGTTTTTAGCGACGATTATTTCGTGGTCATCCGTGCGTGCGCAGCAGACTTAAAGTCCTTTCTTTAAGACAGCCAAGCAACAACGGCGAGCGTGTGGTGAAATAATCCGCCTCAGGAAGAAGAATAAGCGAGCCTAAGACTCGTTGACCCCGTTCTTTAACAATTTGAATTAAAGCGTCAACAGCTCATTGATGACACTTTGTTTTTCCCCGTGGGAGCAGTGACACTTTTCCTAACGGGGAAGCGTGGCGTGCTCCTTTTTTTTATTTTTAAATAGGAGCAGTGCTTATGGTTACTCAAGGTGTTTATCAATCCGATACCAACGGTTCGCAAGAAAAAACGTCGACAAAGCAAACCTCACCCAAAACTTTGGCTGAGTGTTGGGCTTTTGTCACCAAACTCAATGATTACCAGCTGAAACAGTTACGACTTTGTCCGGAAGGCGAGTTTTATACCTGTGCCAGCAGTAAAGAAGCCTTAGATGTGATTAATCATCTCAAAGCCACTTTACGATCAAAAGGGTTTGGTTGTTATGCGTTGCATGACTACGTTTGGATTGTGCCGTTTGTGCATCAAGGTCTGCATCTGCCAGACTTTGCACGCGCTAAGGCGGTGTTGCCGGATTTTCGCAGTGAATTGGTCGATCGTTTAGATCCGACTGCATCACAACGAAAACCGCGCAAGCCGTTACTTCCTTTCACGCTCAATCGCCAAGGCTGGTTTACAGTGGCTGCGGTACTGGGTGTGTTGATTTTAGCGCTGTAACGTTTGTCACGCAGCACACATTGTTTTTTTACCCATCGGGGAATCACTATCCCGATGGGGTGGTCATGGTTCTCTGATTTTTTTTAACTTTAAGGAGAACGTTATGACTAGCACACAACTTGCGACACCTGATCACTCTGTCAAGCCCACACCCGTGAGCCCTACTGAGATGACGTTTCACTATACGGATGAGCTGGCAGCAGATTCTCACCGTTTCACTGGAACCGAGTCTTGGTATCGGCATCCTTCGGGGATATTATTGACAGACGGTGTGAAGTGGTTAGCAGAAACACTGAAATGCGTTTGGTTAATTGATCAAGTCGCTGCTGCTTCTAAACTGTTCTGGCAGCAGGAATACTTTATCACGGCTGATTTTACTACGCCGCAACTCGGGCGGGGTTTACTCAGCTTAACCGATGGTAATGAAAAGTGTTTAAGTAACTTTGTGTGTCAAGCTGTGAATTTGTATGTTGAGCCATCCGCAAGGATTCGTTTCTTTGCGATTCAAGATGGTTACTTTCAAACGCACGTCTTGATGCTGCCGAGTGAATACTGAGTGGTTTGTTGCAGTAATCACGGATTGTCTATCACTACTGTGG
This sequence comes from Gammaproteobacteria bacterium, assembly GCA_965196985.1. Classification (GTDB taxonomy): domain Bacteria; phylum Pseudomonadota; class Gammaproteobacteria; order UBA12402; family UBA12402; genus 2-12-FULL-35-23. The sequence goes on from CBDALO010000067.1 coordinate 19,169, forward strand.
TAGTGCAATTTATTCACCCTAAGGGGATCCACTTCCCTTAGGGGGTAGTGGGTCTTCTTTTTTTAAAAAGGAGACGAGCATGTCTACTTGTATTTTAACGTCTAAGTCCGTTGTGATTAAGGGACTCTGTCAAACGATTCGTCAGGCGATAGAGGCATTAATTAACACAGAAAAGATGAACTATGAGCAACTGGAAGCGTATGAGCTCGGTAATGATTTTAAAGGTTACCCTGTTCATTCGTGGGCGCCGTTAACAGCTTGTTCTGCTCTCAATAATGTGAGTGGAATTTGGGAAGGACTCGAAGAACAGCTTTTCGTGACCTGCCATTTTAACGACACCTACTCGGTCTATCACAGCAGCCAAGACTTTATTGCAGGCACTGATCTCACTTATGTCATTAACGAGTTACTTGTGAGTGGTGTGAGCTTAGAAGAAGCAATCCGTTTTGGTTGTGAACAACACCAGTATCTTTTAGCACGTCAGCGGACTCTCGGTTCGCAGGCGGCTTAAGGTGAAAGGTTTTATCTTTTTTTAGCCACCCTAAGGGGATCCACACCCCTTAGGGGGTAGTGGGTTTTCTTTTTCAACGAGGAGAAAAAAAATGGCAAACGACATTAATTGGCAAGCGGTTGAAACGGAACTCATTCACACCATCGAACACTTACAAACCTTAGGGCTGCAAGTGGACGTGGTGGGCAATTGGCTTTGGCTTTCCGGTCAAACCAAATCCCATGTGAATGCTTTGCGTGAGATCGGCTGTCAATGGTCAACAAAAAAACAGCGTTGGTTTTACAAACCGCGATGCTTACCGTTTAAGCGCCAAGCGCAACAAAGCTGGCCAATGGAGAAAATCCAGCACCGTTTTGGTCGGCAAGCACGTCGGGTTGTGAAACAAACCGCAGCCACTCGTTAGGTTAACCCCTAATGAAAAGCAAACATTTTTTTAATCAATGAGGAATGAAATCATGTCACACTATCAAAACAACGTGTCTTTAGTCGGTTATGTCGGTCAAGTAAAGTTTTTCACATCAGAAGGCAAACAACCTTTTGCTAAGTTAAGCTTTGCGACATCCAAGCGCTTTCAAGATCAGCAAGGTCAGTGGGTGGAGCACACTCACTGGCATACCTTGCACTGCTTTGGCAAACTCGTTGAGCTTATCCAAGGCAAAGTCGAGAAGGGCAGCTATTTATCCGTGTCCGGTGAGCTTGAGTACCAGTCTTGGGAATCTAAGACCGGTGAAAAGCACACTAGCGCGGTGATTCGGGTGCATCACTTGCACCGCTTGATCGATAAAAAAGTACAAGCCCGTTTAGACGGTAAGGAAACGACGTCAACGCCTGAGGCATCACCACAAGCAGTACCGATGCCAGATGACTTTGATATTCCTTATTAAGTCGACGCTTAATTCAACCAAAAGAGGTAGCGCAAGCTACCTTTTTTTTCATCCCATGCAGGGTTTTACCCTGCTGGGTGATTCCTTGCGTGACAACCAAAGGAATCTTTATGAAAACGAATCAGCGAGTGAAACACAATTTGATGGCATTAGCTGCTTTAAAAACCGATCGGTCAACCCCCACCTTGCAAGGGTATTCCGGCTGGGGTGGGTTGCGTGAGGCGATCTATACACCAAACGTCTATCGCCAATTGCAGCAAGTGTTAGATGAGCCTGCGATTAACAGCCTGAGACAAACACTCAAATCCGCGTATTACACGCCACCGTGGTTGGTGTCATTCCTACTGCAAGCAGTGATGCGGTTAAGTCAGGGCGTGGTGTTTGAACACGTTCTTGAATCGAGCGCGGGCCATGGTGCATTCCTAGCCGGTATTCAACGGTTGCAAGGGTTACGCTGCTGGCAATCAGCGCAAATTACCGCAGTGGAAATTGACTCGGTAAGCTGTGAGTTTTTGCGAGCATTGTATCCTGAGGCAACCATTGTGCACAGCGGGTTTGAAGCATTTCATCCTACCACCCGATATGATTTAGTGGTTGGCAACCCGCCATTTGGTCAGACAACAGTACAGGATGCAAAACATCCGGACTTGTGTCCGTTTAGCATTCATCATTACTTTGTTGCGAAAAGCTTGCGGCTTTTAAAACCGCATGGTCTGTTAGCAATGCTGGTACCACGGTATTTTTTGGATGCGTCGCGCAAACATGTCCGTGAGATTGCCAGTCGTGAAGGGGCCAGCTTACTTGCGGCGTATCGGTTACCGGATCATTTGTTCTCAGAGGCAAAAGTGACCGTGGATGTCATCTTGTTACGAAAAGCACCGGGGTCGGTGGCGTGGTTACACGCGAAACCGTACCACGGGGCCAACGGTGAACGCGCATGGCTAAATGAGTATTTTTTTGCAAACAAAAATCATATTTTAGGCGAGCTCATCTTTTATCCGATTTATGGGCGACAGGAAATTACTTGCCAAGCAAGCGGCAACTTAACGCAACGACTTCAGCAAGTGCTCACAGCCTTGCCGATTACTGAGCAACTGAATGGACTGGGGATGCAGATTCAAAGCTTGCAGGCGCAAGTGGCTTATCTGACGCAGTATCAACAAAAACTACTCAAACCATCGGAGTGAGTCACACAACGAAAAAAAACGGGGCAACCCGTTTTTTTTCGTGTAAAATCTGGCTTTTCAAAATTTAGTCATGAAAAGATAGAAGTAAGTAAAAATGAACCCTTGTAGAAAATTAATTATCCCGTTGATTAGTCTGATTATTCTCACGCTGGGTAGTGCTTTGCTCACCACTTTTCTTACCTTAAGATTACAACAACTACAGGTTAATGAGTTTTTTATTGGTGGACTAACAACCGCCTATTATGGTGGCATGGTGATCGGTGCATTTAAGTTGGAAGGCCTTATTTTACGCGTTGGCCATATTCGTGCTTATGCAGCCTTTGCCTCGATCATGGCTGTCGTATCAATTTTACACGGCTTTTATATCTCAGTAGTGTTTTGGTTGTTGCTCCGTTTCTTGGGTGGGATTGCAACTGCTGGTCTATATATTGTTATTGAAAGCTGGATCCTAGCGGAATCAAATCCAAGTAACCGTGGCACTTCATTAGCACTGTACATGGTTTCACTGTATGTCGCCCAAGCATTTGGCCAGTGGTTGTTAAATTTAGGCGATCAGCAAACACTCATGCTTTATGCCTTAGCTGCTGTGCTCGCCTCCTTATCAGTTATTCCTTTAACGTTAAGCCGTGTTGTTTTGCCCGTTTTTAATGAGCCAGAACCGCTTGGCATTAGGAAGGTACTTAAAATAACACCGTCAGGTGTATTAACCTGTTTTGTTGCTGGTCTTATTTTAGGGAGTATTTACGGACTTTACCCACTCTTTATTAATAGTCAGGGCTACTCAACCTCTGCACTGACAACTATTATGGGCTTAACTATTCTAGGCGGCATGTTATTTCAATATCCTATTGGTAAGTTATCTGATCTAGTAAGCCGACGTTATGTGATTGCAGGACTTGCATTTGCTTCAATTGGTTTAGCTATTTTATTGATTTTATTTTCAAATCATCACTTCTTTGTAATGGCGACATTATCACTGGTGTTAGGGGGCACAACTTTCTGTTTATACCCCGTCGGGATTAGCCATGCTTGTGATCGATTTAATGCCAATCAAATGGTGGCAGCAACACAAGCTTTACTGTTAGCTTACGGGGTTGGAGCAACACTTGGCCCTATTATCGTTCCTGCATTCCACTGGATTCTTCCACATGCAGCTATTCTTGTGTTTATTATAGCGCTGAGTTTACCACTTGGACTTTTTGTCCTACTGCGAAAACAAATTGCCCCCTCTGTTGCTGAGGAAGAAAAAACAGAATTTACCCATACAATGGAGATGACTCCTATTATCAATGAAATTGACCCGCGCTCCGATGAATAAGTAGTACACTTGAGAACCTAATTGCCCTCTAATACACCTACCTCCTTTACTAGGCTTTCCTACTCCCTTACGTTAAAATCAAGCCTCACTAACAAAGGAAGCTGCCATGAAGTCAAGAGCCGCTGTTGCCTGGGATGCAGCAAAGTCATTAGAGATTATCGAAGTCGATGTACAAGCACCAAAATCTGGTGAGGTCTTAGTTAAGATACACGCCTCGGGAGTATGCCATACTGATGCTTATACTTTATCAGGTGCTGACCCAGAAGGTTTATTTCCCAGTATTTTAGGTCATGAAGGTGCCGGTGTTGTTGTTGATATTGGTGATGGTGTAACGTCAGTTGCAACAGGGGATCATGTGATCCCTTTATATACCCCTGAATGTCGTCAGTGCAAATTCTGCTTGTCAGGGAAAACTAATTTATGTCAAGCTATCAGAGCAACTCAAGGCAAGGGACTCATGCCAGATGGCACAACCCGCTTTAGCGTCGATGGAAAGCCAGTTTATCATTACATGGGGACTTCAACCTTTTCTGAATACACTGTGGTGCCCGAGATAGCTCTTGCAAAAATCAATACAGCTGCGCGGTTAGAGCAAGTTTGTTTACTTGGTTGTGGTATTACGACAGGCATTGGTGCTGTATTAAATACCGCTAAAGTAGAGCCAGGTGCTACCGTTGCTGTTTTTGGACTGGGCGGTATTGGATTAAGTGTGATTCAAGGCGCTGTTATGGCTAAAGCAGAGCGAATTATTGCGATAGATATTAATCCTGATAAATTTGAGATGGCGACCTTATTCGGAGCAACCGATTGCATTAATCCTAAAGAACATCATCAATCGATTTCAGAGATCATTGTCGATATGACCGACGGTGGAGTTGATTATTCATTTGAATGTATTGGAAACCCTAATGTTATGCGTGCTGCACTAGAGTGCTGCCACAAAGGGTGGGGCGTATCAACAATTATCGGTGTGGCAGGCAGTGGTGAAGAAATTAGTACTCGTCCTTTTCAACTGGTAACAGGCAGAGTATGGAAAGGCAGTGCGTTTGGTGGCGTTAAAGGCAGAACTGAATTGCCCAACTATGTTGAGAATTATCTCCACGGCAATATCAAGATTAATGAAATGATAACCCATACTATGCCAATTGAAGATATTAACAAAGCGTTTGATTTGATGCATAAAGGGGAAAGTATTCGTTCAGTGGTGACGTTTTAATGCAAACAATCAAAACATTTAATAGTTTTTCAGGCAAGGTCTATTACTACACCCATGCATCAATCGTCTGTGACTCCACTATGACATTTGCCGCTTATTTACCAAAGAAAGCTGAGCAAGAAAAACTACCAGCGGTCATATGGCTCTCTGGATTAACTTGCAATCATGAGAACTTTATTACCAAAGCAGGTGCCCAACGCTACGCAGACAAATATGGATTAATACTACTCATGCCTGACACTAGTCCACGCGCTGTTAATATTCAAGGTGCAGATGTTGATTATGATTTAGGCTACGGTGCTGCCTTTTATGTAAATGCAACGCAAGCCCCTTGGAATAAAAACTTTCGCATGTACAGCTACATTATTGATGATTTTATCCCGCTATGTGTGAAGCACTTACCCATTGATCTGAGAACTACCCAAAATTGTTATCTCCCTACCTGAACTGAATTCGATAATTCTTTTTGTTCTTCTTGAGAAACACTATTTTCTTTAAAAAATTGCTCTACTAAGTGATACGTTAGAAGTTTTCTAATACCCTTCGCAATAAAGTGTCGTGTCACCTTGCCCTTACCATCTCCTAATTTAGCTAGCATAATTGCGTAATCGTCATAACCCAAGTTTGGCCATTTCACCCTGAAAATCAAAAATTTCATCACTATTTTTAACTCAACCCATTGATTTTACTTGCCTAGAAACGTGAATCCTGGAATGTAGTGACACATAATAGCAATAAGGGGTTGCATGGGCTGGTGAAGTGATGAGAGTATTGAGTTATGTATATTCGAACCTCTACACAAAAGAGTCCTCGGACAGGTAAGTCTTACGCAACCTACCGACTTGTTGATACTCATCGCACTGCTGACGGCAAAGTACGTCAAAGACTGATTTTAAACCTTGGTGCAAATTTTTCAGTAAAGAAGGACAGTTGGAAATTGCTTGCTGACCGTATTGAGGAAATTTTAACGGGTCAAGGCACGTTAATTTCAATACCTGCACATCTGGAAAAACAGGCGCAAATGTATGTAAAACGCATTCGCTCTAGGCTTGCAGATGACAATGAGACAAGCATTGCTGTTAATTCAGTAAGCGCGGTTGAACCTGACTTTCAAGCAGTGGATGTTAACTCCATTGAGAGTGAGGACATACGACACGTTGGAGCTGAGGCGTTGGGCTTACATGCTGCTAGCCAATTACAACTTGAAGAATTGTTTAGGACTTTGGGTTTTAATCAAAAACAATGTCATCTGATGCTTGCTACCATCATTGGGCGTTTGGTTGCCCCAGGAAGTGATTTAAGTACGCACTATTATTTAAGCAATCAAAGTGCGTTAGATGAATTACTGGGTACTGATTTCTCAGAACTATCACTCAAGAAATTCTATAAGACTGCTGATGAGTTACTCAAACATAAGCAAATGATTGAAGATCAATTATTCGAACGTGAGAAAAATCTCTTTAGTTTAAATCAGGTGATCACTCTCTACGATATAACCAATACCTACTTTGAGGGTAGAGCATTACAGAATGATCACGCACAGCATGGTCGATCAAAGGAGAAGCGGTCTGATTGTCCGCTTGTTTCTCTAGGGCTCGTGCTGGATGGCTCAGGGTTCCCGCAACGCAGTGAATTTTTCAAAGGGAATGTTAGCGAGCCTAAAACATTATCCGAAATGCTAACTGAGCTTCATGCACAGCCAGAGGCAACAATTATCTTAGATGCTGGTTTTGCAACTGAAGAAAATATTTCATGGCTTACTGAAAAAGGTTTCCATTATATTGTAGTGAGCCGTAGAGCATTGCCTGTTGTCGATGAAAACATTGATAAAGTGCTAGTAAAAGAATCAGTAAATAATACGGTTACAGCGCAATTAATTAAAGATACTGAAGCAAATGAAGTCTTACTGTACTGCCATTCTCAGGCTAAGGAAGAAAAAAGCTTAAATATGATTAGTAAGGCTGAGACTCGTTTCGAAGAGGAATTAATTAAGTTAGCTAATGGACTCACTAAAAAAACTGGAATGAAAGCAATTGAGAAAGTAACCTTGCGTTTAGGTCGAATAAAGGAGCGCCATAAACGTGTTTCAGGTCGATACACTATCACGCTTGATTCAGAGGCTGATAAGGTTACGAAAATCAGTTGGAGTAAAGTTAACTCTGAGAATCTGGGCGCATATTGTTTGCGTAGTAACAGAATGGATTTAGATGAAAAAACAATTTGGAGAATCTATACAACTCTAACTGATGTTGAATCGGCATTCAGATCATTAAAATCAGAGTTAGGCCTGCGTCCTATCTACCATCAAAAGCAAGAGCGAGTTGATGCCCATCTGTTTATTAGTATTCTTGCTTATCACTTACTACACACTATTCGCCATCAACTTAAATTGCAGAGCATTGATAGTAGCTGGCAAACTATACGGCAGATTTTTAGCACTCAGGTTCGTATCACGACTACGATGCGGCTTGAAAATAATAAACTACTTTCTGTTAGAAGAACCTCAAAGGCAACTCCAGAGCAAGTTGTGATCTATAAATCGTTAGGCATGAATTCACAACCTGGGCACACTGAAAAAACAATTTGTTAAGTTGTAGTGACCCTAAACGTTTTTTTAAAATGTAAGTCATTGATTTGGATAGGTTTAATTTTAGAAAGGGCAAAGTTGGGATAAGCTTTTTCCTTACCTATCTCATACAAATATGAGGCCACATAAAAACATACAGCCAGTAGATTTTGTATCCCTTTAAAATTTTTTATCTGCATATTTTCCCAGCCTAGTCCTTCCTTGAGAAATTTAAAAACATATTCAATTTTCGCACGAGATAGATAGGCTATGTATACCTCATACGCCTCATCAAAAGTCGTTACTTTTTTATTAGTTAATAGCAGCATGTCATTCTTAAAAATTCTCCTACCATCTCTGCCTGTAATTTGGATTTTAATTGCATTGAAGTTCTCAAACTCTCCAAAATAAATAGTTATTTTTCCGTCTTGTACGCAATTCTTTCCAACTGTTAACTTTTGGAATTGCTTTTCGCCTTGAGCATCAAAATCAGCGTTAATCAGCTTAAGCTTTTTACCATCATCACCTCTACCTTCTATTGTTCTTGTTATTTTTGAGCGAATAATAAAGTCTTGATCTAGGTTTGTATCAATTAGTGAGAGATAGTCATTATCATCAAACTCTCTATCTAGAATATGGGTAATGGTTGCATCTTCATTCTTTGATTTTAGGCAGATTCCTATTTTTTCTATTTCACGAATAGACAGCAGCTTTTTATTAAAGTAATCACCAGATTCATAAAGACTCTTGGCCTCTTTATCTCCCTCAAATGGCTTTCCAGCCTCTATTTTCTTAATATGCTCAGCTTTTAAAAACTTAGGGTCTTTATTGCTGTAGCTTACATGCGATAGTAGATGCACAGCCTTATCACCAGGTACTAATGCAACTGCGTTATGCGTGCTGTAACCATTGATAATATCCCCGTCCAGACTCCTTACTTTACCTAGATTTTCAGTTTGCTTGCTATGTGGCTTTCTAATATCAGAAGGATCATGAAGAACATCAATTTTACTGGCGTGTGAAAGTTTTTCACAGCTCTGTTCTAGCAATACATCATTTGTTTTTATTGGATCTAAATCGGTGCTTTTATTTTCACCGGTAAGTGTACGAATCATCTTTTTATACTCATTGTTATCTTTTGATGAACTGAACAACTTACAACTACCTTCAGTTAATAGCTTTCCTACAATCGTCGATAGATTTTTTTAAAACAACTTTCCCAGTTAATTTTGAAAAAAGAGGGGCAGCGTAATCGGCGAAGTTTAACATTTATACTCATCTCGTTAGTCTTGTTAAAAAGACAAAGCATAGTCATTTTTACACAATATTTCAGCATTATTTTGCTGATTTAAATTTTGGGTAGTTTTCAGCATTGATGCAAGCCGACTATCAATCATGGGGCATTCCATGGGTGGTCATGGTGCTATAGTGCTCGGTCTACGTAATCCCAGTTTATTTCAATCCATCTCAGCTTTTTCTCCTATTGCCAACCCAATGCAATGTCCCTGGGGTGAGAAAGCATTTGCCGCTTATCTTGGAGATAATCAATCGCTATGGAAAGAGTATGACAGCACGGAGCTAGTGGCAACCTGTGGTACAAAATTGCCATTGCGCATTGACCAAGGTGGTGCTGATGAATTTTTAGAAAAAGAGTTAAAACCCGAATTACTTCTAGCAGCCTGTGAAAAGAACCACTACTCTTTAGATTATAAACTTCATGAAGGTTTTGACCACAGTTACTACTTTATTGCGACATTTATTGGAAACCAACTTGCTTTTCATGCCAAGCATTTAAAAATAAACTGCTAAATTTGTCGCTTAGTTTAGTGGTGAGCCATTGTTTCATTCATAATTACACAGCGATTAAAAAGAGCTCTACACGAAACAATAAATTATCCCACCTGTTTTACATATGAAACCAACGCAACACCCGCTAGAATGCTCAACTCAATTCAGTCAATCAGAGGCGCCTATGTGGTTTAAAAACATCCAGCTTTTCCGTCTTTCATCAAAAATTAAATACAGCCCTGAAGCTTTAGAAAATCAGCTGCAACGCTTTGCCTTTACCCCTTGCTTACCCAGCTTTGAAGAAAGCGCAGGTTGGTTATCGCCCCTAGAGATTGAAGACGGCACGCTCACTTATGCCGCCAATGGCTATTTGATGTTTTGTTTACAGATTGAAAAAAAGCTTTTACCCGCTACCGTGATTCGCCAGAAAGTTGATGAGCGCGTTAAAAAGATTGAGCAGTCCGAGCAACGAGTCGTGAAAGGCAAAGAAAAACGCGACCTGAAAGATGACATCATTGTGGAGCTTCGACCACGTGCCTTGACCCAATACGCCAAACTTTATGCTTATATTGATACTAAGCAACAACTCCTTTTGCTCAATACCTGTACCCAATCTCAGGTGGAAAAATTCACCGCCTTGTTTAAACGCACCTTTGAGGACTGCAATTTAGTCGCATTGGATACTAAAAAGCCTGGTTATGAAATGACGCAATGGCTGCAAAGTAACCAAGCTCCTGGCTCACTGCACATTGAAAAATCGTGCGTGCTTCAAGACCCAGACCAAGAAACACGGGTGATTCGCTGCCAGCAACAAAACTTATTTGATAAAAGTATTCAAGCCTTGATTAAAGACGGCTGCCAAGTGAAACAGTTAGGGCTTAGCTTTGATGATGACTTGGTGTTTAGCTTAGATGAGCAACTCAATATTCGTAGCATTCGCTACCAAGATGAGCTCTTAGAGGCGGCTAAAGAGGCCTACACTGAAACGCCTGAGCAGCAATTTGACGCTGACTTTGCGCTCATGACCGAAGCACTCAGTCACCTGGTTGCTGAGCTGCTGGAGCACTTTGAGGTGAGTACCCAGTCACGAAAATCAAAAAAATAGCTTGCCCTCTAGTTAACAAGCTAGGCGTTTTCTTAATCAAAAGCACCACTCTTGACTGACGCGAATTGACCTTAGGTTTTCCAGCGAATGCGTTATTATTATGCAGGGTTTGGGGTTGATTTTGATTCTGCCCTCTCTGTTGAATCGCAAGATTCAACAGAGAGGGCAGAAAAGTCACTGTAAGTTAATGATAGTTAAAATTATTTTAGTGAAATTCAACACTAAACGAAGGTAAAGTAAAAGTTGAATCTTAAGTTGATATTTTATTAATCAATTCATCACCCGAGGAAAAACCCTCTTTTCAACGGGTGATTCCTTGCTTTTAAAAGCCCGCAATCACCGCGCTAATAACCCACCGGCACAAGACCGCAACTTGTCAATATGAGATGAGTCATTCAAAAAGACTCATCGATTGTTGGCAACGTTGTCCTTTATCTGCTTGCTGCTTTTGCGCTTTACAAGCGCGCAAAAAAGAACCCCTGCTAACCCCTTGCTGCTGTCTTTTTTTTGAGGTAAAGTTTCTCTTGTGCAATCCATTGTACGCGCTGGTTTACCAGCAACACTGAAGGTAGTACTGAAGAGCTGTTTAGTTGCAGCGAAACACGAAAGTGTCTACTACCACGGTCACATGTCGCCCATTCGTGTCGTGAGCCTCACTTCGGTGAGATGGGCCTTCAAAATTGATTCATTGCCGCGATGACCCAGAGTCGTCCGAAACAAGATCTCGAGGCCAGCCTATGCCCGCCATGAGAGAAGTAACCAATCAATTTTGCACTGGTGCTGTTCCGCTAAGATAGGTTTTATCGCAGAAGCAGTCGAGTGTCCTTACTTTCACATTGATACTGATTCAATGTCATCAAACACAGTGCGTTGACGCATTGTCATACAATGCTGTGCATTGTCACAACGTAACTAAGAGCAGACTTAGGGTTTATCGCTAAGAGAGCATCTCGTTCACGCTTAGTTATTTTGGTGCAGCATTGATTGTTCCTACTACGACCTCACCCCATTGCTAAGGGTGCTGTCGTTTGCTCTACCCTTGCTTCATTTGGCAATGCAGTAAGGCTATTTTTATCAAATCGACAAACAGAGGAGAAAGACGAAAAAGACAAAAAAGAGTAGTAGCCCATTCGTGTGTGTTCGGTATTGGGCGCCGAAAGGTTTTATTTTGGCTGGTCACGCCAGTTGAGTAAGCCTCAAGCACGAAACCAATTAGGTCTATTGGGTAGCACCTTAGCTTTTAAAGCACTTAGTCGCTCAGGCGGTTAAGGCAGGCTAGAAAACACTCACGAAAAGAGTACCAGACCACTTGCTACAGATTGATTATTTAACAGGAAGGCGTAATGGCAAAGCACAAACAGAATTGGAAAGACAGTTTTTATGCTGTCATCAAAAAAAATAATGACTTTAAAGCCAATGGTCAGACAGTGGCCGCCTATGCCACTCGTCAACGGCGCAGCAACATTTTATTAAAAGGTTTTCGTGACTTACGCCGGATGGGGTTTAAGTTTAAAACAGTGCGGGCTTTACGAGGCAAGCACATTGAAGCGTTAGTACAAAGCTGGGAAGAAGCAGGGCTTTCCGCATCAACCATGCAGCTTAACTTGAGTACCTTTCGTACTTTTGCACACTGGATTGATAAGCCAGGAATGGTGGGAAGGGTTGAGGATTACGTTAGCTCACCTGAGCTTGCTAGGAGGTCTTACGCCGCCAAGTCGCCTAAAGGCTGGACTGACCAAGGTGTTGATGTCAGTAAAAAAATAGCGAGGGTTCGCGCTCTCTCACCTCGCGTTGCTGACTCACTTTTGCTACAACTTCACTTTGGTTTGCGCGCTAAAGAGAGTCTTTTATTGCAACCCCACGTTGCTGACCAAGGGCACACACTCATTATCAGCCACGGGACAAAAGGTGGGCGGGATCGCTTTATCCCAATTAAAACAGCCGAACAACGCGCCCTACTTGATCGGATTAAAGGCTATGTGAATAAAACAGAAAGTTTAGTGCCGCCTCGATCGAGCTATAAAGCGTACCGTAACCATTACTACTATGTCCTCGCTAAAAATGGCATTTCAAGAAAAGACGGCGTAACCTCGCATGGCTTGCGGCACGAATACCTCAATAACCTTTACAAACAAACCACCGGACATGAAACACCTGTTAACGGTGGGCGCTTAAGCCGAATTGACAGAGAGCTAGATAGCCTAGGTCGACAGCTTGTTTCCGAGCACGCAGGCCATAGTCGCGAGTCTATTTCTGCCGCTTATATTGGCAGTAAATAAGTTAAGTTAATGCTCACCAGCACCTAGGTTTACATAGTAAATAAGTTTACATTGGAAGAGACTTTAACTAGGCATCCTTTGCTAACCTGATTACAATAGTCAGGCTTTCGATCAACCTAGGGCAAGGTATGTCAAAATCACTCAAAGATAAGTTATCGCAATTAAGTCAAGAAGACCTCGTCGACCTTACCTTGCAGCTCGCTGAAACCAGTTCAGAAAATAAGAAGCGAGTACAGATTTATGCTGCTTCCAAAGATCCCAAACAGTGTGCTCAGCTGATTGGAAAATCCATTACTGCTTTAAAAAGTTGGCTAAAACGCGTTGACCCCTATCAGTCTTTTGAAGCAGGGGATAAATTAAGTGAAATTAGCACGCAAATTTCACAAAATCTACTCAAGCAAGATCCAACGAAGGCGCTTGATCTCTTGAAACGATTAGTCGATCTCTGTAATGAAATGATGTCCTGTATTGATGATTCCTACGGTAATGTTAGTGGTGCTTTTGGGCACATTTTTACAGAGTTGGATCAAGCCTTTCAAGCAGCAGATACACCCAGCCATGAAGTTATTGCGTTCTATATCCAATTTCTAGAGAATGAAGAGTATGGCATGAGTGACACCCTTATTAAAAGTATCAAGCATTCGCTAGATCCAGACGATACAACGACGTTAATTCAAGCAGCAGAAGAAGCCGACTTAGATGATTGCGATATTGCGCTATTGAATGAGCAAGTGGCCGATCTTTGTGATGACGTTGATGCGTTTATTCAGGCAAAAGAATCAGGGCGTATTGATGACTACGCTATTCTTGAAATTGCATCTCGTCTCAATAAAGCTTTTCGTCCAAAAGAAGCTATTCAATGGCTCAACAAAATTGATGACGAGTCGCATTATGAACACCAAAAAATTGATCAACTCGTTGAGGCATACCGATTAGAAGGCTTAGATAAAAAAGCGCAGTCAATATTATGGCATTATTTTGAAAAAACATTGTCAGTGTTTACTTATCAAGACTACTTAAAGCACGCTAGCGCAACCGAAAAAAACGCAGCTAAAAAGAAAGCGTTATCACTTTGTCAATCTCATCAACCGCTCTCAATGGCGATTGAATTCTTGTCTGAGGCGCATGAATTTGAACTAATTAATCAGCTTCTTTTAGCAAGATATGATGAAGTCTCAGGGTCGGATTACTATTTATACCGCGGGCTTTCCACGAAACTCGCCAAGGCTGGATTTTATTTAAGCGCAACGTTACTTCGTCGAGCTGTGTTAACTACCATCTTAGATCAGGCACGATCAAAATCTTATAAATATGCTGCCAGTGATTATAAGCTTGGCAATGAATTTGCAGCTAAAGTAACTAACTGGGGCAAGTTTGAAACACAAACTACTTTTCTAACTAAGATTAAAGCAACCCATGCTCGGAAAAAAGCCTTCTGGTCACGTGTTAATGAAAAGGGGCTCGACTAGAAAACACGTTAATTTAATAGCTTGCTGTGCAGTTTTATGATAGATAAGGAAATAGACCTAGATGTCAAAAATCGTTTCACTGATTAATCATGATCGCTTGTTTCGCAGCTTAATGCGAGATAAACGCATCGCGTTGGATTTCTTTAAGGCGCACATACCTGAAGAACTACAACAGCAAGTGAACTGGCAATCATTAAAGCTACAAAAGAATTCCTTTATTGATCAGAACAGCCAAGAGCATTTGACCGATTTACTTTACGGTGTTGAACTGGCTGAAGAGCCAGCCTACTTCTACTTACTCAATGAGGCTAAAAGCGGCCTTGTTCATTTCTGGGTATCAGATTAGATGGTCAGGTATTGAGCATACATACAGTAGACCTTCTGCGAAACTAAATACTGGGCGAGCTTATGCTCGTTTGTAGTTTTAGAATCCGGCTTGAAGATTGAGAATCCCAGCAATAATATTAAATCTCATATTGTGTTTTCTGCGAAAATTCCTATACACCTCCCCAAGAATGCGGAATTTTTTAAATTTTGAGAATTGATGTTCAACCCTAATACGGATCTTGCTGTGATTACGGTTATCCTCTTTTTGTTGAGTAGTTAATTTGCCGCCTTTGGGCTTTTTATGAGGTAAGTTAACCAAGGGGTCAGTATGTTGAATTCCTTGGTATCCTAGATCAGCATATTTTTCTGCTGGTGGCAGTGGGCTGCCACGTTGTCGGATCTTAATATCATGAACCCTCCCAGGCATTGTTTGAGAGACGTTGATTATTTTTCCGGATGTACTCATTGCTATCTCCACCTTTTGAGTATGTCTTTTCTTTTTACCAGAATAATAATCTTTACGTGGCTTCTTCTTTTTGGGGCGCTGAATAGGCTGCTCCGTTACATCCATTAATATAGCGCAAACCGCATCTTCTGTTAGGGTTCTGTCTTTTTTAATATGAATATGCTTGGCCACTAAGGGTTCTAAGCGTTTAAATAAGCGGCAGACATTACTGTCATCCAAACCAACAAAGTAACCTAAGAATTCATGTGTTACATAAGTGCGATAGTACATCATGAGAAGCAAAAGGCGATCATGGTGCGTGGTGAGTTTCGGGCGCCTTCCCAGCTTACTAAACTCATCATCAAGTGATGACTTCACTTGTTGGTGTATCGTTTCAAAATCATCAAGGGTCAAACCAGTTAACTTTTTAAAAATACGCGGGCGGTTACTGAGTTGCTGATAACTTAATAGCATATGCCTTTCCATGAATGATTATTAATCAGGCAATTATAAGCAAATTTTAGCTAGTTTCTAGAACTGCCCTTAGTTACGCAGAAGGTCTAGTATAGTATTTCACGGATTGGTAATTATGGCTTATCTTGCCATATACTCTCGCATCCAAGTCAATAATGAAAGCAAAAGAGTGAGGCTGATCATGTCAACAACAAACAGTGCCGCTAAGTTAATGAATGCAGACGATAGAAAAGAACTTGCTTTAAAAGCATTAAAAAAAGATAAGTCAGTTTCTAAGCTGGCAGAACAAAATGATGTTAGCCGTAAGTTTGTGCATAAGCAAAAAAATAAATTGGTGAATGCAATTGATAGTGCTTTCTCAGAAACAGACGCGACTAATGATGCACATAAGGTTTTGTATTATATACCAGTAACCAAGCAGTATATTTCTCTTATGGTTGTTTGCTTACTGCTTTTTTCTCGCTGCTCATTTAGGGGTATACGTAGATTTTTAAGTGTTTGTTTAGACTATGAGATCTCTCAAGGTGGAATTCATAACATTGCAGCTGTTGCGATTCAAAGAGCGGAGAAGATTAATTCTCAGGAAGACTTAAGCCAAGCCAAACTAGTAGCTAATGATGAAAAGTTTCACCTTAATAAACCAATTCTTTCTGGAACCGATATTCGTTCTTTATATTGTTATTTGCTTCGCCTAGAAGACACACGTGATGGAGATACGTGGGCAAGAAATTTACTAGAGCTGAAGAAAAAACATTTTTTACCAGAGGCTGTTTATGGTGACGATGGCCGTGGTTTGTATGCTGGACATAAACTTGTAATGCCAGATGTTCCTTACCACAGAGATCATTTTCACATCATCCATGAGTTACTTGAGGTTCGCCGTTACTTTAGAAATAGGAAAAAAAGTTCTATCACATATCTAAACCAACGAGAGAATAAGTATTACAAGGCAATTACTAAAGGTAATGAAGCGCTACATGAAGAGCAGTTATTCATGGCGGTAAAAGAGGCAGGACAAGCTGGGCGCTTATCAAGCTCTATTGACACGTTAGTAGACTGGTTGTGTCATGATGTTTTAGTAAAAGCAGGCCCAGCACCAGAGCAACGTAGTGAGTTATATGACTTCATTGTTAATGAACTAAAAACCCTTGAGTTAATTCATCCTCATCGTATTAAATCAATTCGAGTTATGTTGGAGAATGCCAAACACTTAGCTTTATCATTTATGATGACAATTGATAATAAATTTCAGGTAATTGCTGAATCTAATAATATCTCTGTAAATACTTTGTGGAAAATAGCTGAATTACAAAGGTGTAAGGAAGGGTCAATGAAATATGCTGTTCGTGCGTTACCCTTACAAGATGAATTGGGTGATGATTTCTATGACATAGAAGAACTTGTGACTCGAGTGCTAGAGGGCACGGAACGCACAAGCTCTATGGCAGAAAACCTGCATAGTCGTATATCTCCCTACTTATTTGTACGTAAGCAAGTAGGGAATGGATTTCTTAATTTACTACGCTTCTTTTTAAATCATGAGAAAATCGAGCGTAGCGAAAAAAGCTTTCGTCATCAGAAAACTCCAGCACATATTTTAACTGGTCAGGAGCATCCACACTGGGTAGAAATGCTGGGCTTCAAACGTTTTCAACGAGCAGCATAACGCAATCTAATTTTTAAAGAGCAGTAGTTATTATGCTTTAATTGGGTAGGTATTTCTATGCGCCCTGATACCTAAAATACACCGTAATTGAACCAAGCCAAAAACGTATCCGTTCAATATCAGCATGATTTGAAAATAATTCAAAAAGTTCTTGACAGCTTTTTCGTGCAAATTTGGAAATTTTATATTGGAATCATCGTGTGTCATAAAAGCATGATGTGCGCTCTATAACAACGCTGTATGCTCGGATTATTTTTTCATCGATCAGGTTCATGGCTTAAAAATAATTTCAGCAGTACGGCCATCTGTGTGGGGAAAATTTACCTTTTCAAAACCGTGGTATACTCTTCCTATGAAAAAACAACCTGACAAATCAGTTTTAGCCGATCTCATTGAGAGATTTAATAATACTGTTACACCAACAGCACTAGAAACAGATTTTAGCAATGTATGTGAAAGTCAGGCTGAGAAAATCATAAAGCTAGAAGACAAGGTGCAATCGTTAAATAACGCATTAAATAAATATAAAGGTGAGCAAGGAAAGCCTAATGTTAGAAAGCAAACGCGCGCTAACAAGGACAAGGATCATTCCTCCGAGAAGGATAGAAAAGGAAATAAAACCAATAAAACTAGAAAGCCAAAATCTAGTAAAAAAAATCTCGAAGTCTCTAATACAGTGACACTAACAATTAATCCAGATTCGTTGCCCAGCGATGCTGTGCCAAATGGCTCTAAGAAAACACTTATCCAGGATATAAAAATTGCTGCTAATAACACTCTTTTTTTGCGCCAACAATATTACTCCCCTTCTGAAAACAAACACTATACAGCACCTCTGCCAACTGGTTATGAGGGCCAGTTCGGCCCTACTATTAAAAGCTGGACAAGCTTCCTAAATACTCAAGGTGGTATGACGCTAGAAAGCCTTGAGACATTTTATAAAACCGCCAACATAGATATTAGTAAATCAACCATCCATAGCTTCACAATTAAAACACCTACGATACTTGAGCCCGAGAAGGTAGAAGTTGTGAAGGCAGGTTTACAATCCACGAACTACCAGCACCTAGATGACACCAACGCTAGAGAGGATGGGAAAAACCGTTATGTTAATGTATTGGGTAATGAGTATTATTCAGCTTACTTTACGCTGACCAGTAAAAGTCGATTAAGCGTCATTGAAATGTTAAGCAAAGACCACTTTGGGTTCACATTAAATGAGGCCGCTTTTAATTTACTGGCTACTATGAACTTACCCCACAAGGTAATCGAAAGCTTAAAGGTATTTCACTCATCGACTATCTTAAACAGTAAGGAGCTGGAAGTTATTCTTGATAAGGTATTAGGTGATAAAAAATTTCCAAAATATAGAAAGCTGATTACTGATGCGGCAGCTATCTCAACATATAGAAAGAGTCCTTATGCGATAGAAACACTCATTACCGATGATGCGCCACAGTTTAAGCTCATTACTGAATCACTCGCCTTGTGCTGGGTTCATGAGGGTAGGCATTATAAAAAGCTGACGCCAATTTTTAAGAAGCACCAAGACTCTGTTGACAGCTTCTTGGATAGGTTTTGGGATTATTATCATAAGCTCATTGAATATAAAAAGAACCCAGGGCAAGATGAGATAGATAAGCTATCCAATGAGTTTACTGAGTTATTCTCAACAATCACTGGCTACGAGAAACTAGATAAACAAATTGAGCTCACCTTAAAAAAGAAAAGGCAGCTATTGTTAGTGCTGGAAAAGCCAGAGCTTCCTCTACATAACAATCCAGCAGAGTTGATGGCTCGGAAGCAGGCTAGAATGCGCGATGTACACCTTCATACTATGAGTGAAGAAGGAACGAAAGCTAAGGATACAATGGTTACAATTACTGAGACATGTAAAAAGCTAGCAGTTAATGTCTTCGATTATATATATGACAGAATTACAAAAAACTATTCTATGCCTTCGCTAGCGGAATTAATTACCATCCGCTCATCACAGGCGCAGTAAACTAAAGAGAGCGCAGCATGAGCATCATGCTGAAATAAGACGGATACCCAAAAACCGCTAGAAGAGCTGTGTTCCCCAGTGTTCCTTGGCAACGCTGCCAATTTCATTTGCAGCAAAATGCTCAGGCTCACATACCAAAGCGCTCAATGAAGGAACCAGTAGCTGAGGAGATTACAGCTATATTTAATGCCTCAAACATTCATGAGTCGGAAAGACTATTGGCTATGGCGGTAGATAAATATCAGCAAACAGCACCAGAGCTTTAGACCTTCTGCGTAACTAAGGGCAGTTCTAGAAACTAGCTAAAATTTGCTTATAATTGCCTGATTAATAATCATTCATGGAAAGGCATATGCTATTAAGCTATCAGCAACTCAGTAACCGCCCGCGTATTTTTAAAAAGTTAACTGGTTTGACCCTTGATGATTTTGAAACGATACACCAACAAGTGAAGTCATCACTTGATGATGAGTTTAGTAAGCTGGGAAGGCGCCCGAAACTCACCACGCACCATGATCGCCTTTTGCTTCTCATGATGTACTATCGCACTTATGTAACACATGAATTCTTAGGTTACTTTGTTGGTTTGGATGACAGTAATGTCTGCCGCTTATTTAAACGCTTAGAACCCTTAGTGGCCAAGCATATTCATATTAAAAAAGACAGAACCCTAACAGAAGATGCGGTTTGCGCTATATTAATGGATGTAACGGAGCAGCCTATTCAGCGCCCCAAAAAGAAGAAGCCACGTAAAGATTATTATTCTGGTAAAAAGAAAAGACATACTCAAAAGGTGGAGATAGCAATGAGTACATCCGGAAAAATAATCAACGTCTCTCAAACAATGCCTGGGAGGGTTCATGATATTAAGATCCGACAACGTGGCAGCCCACTGCCACCAGCAGAAAAATATGCTGATCTAGGATACCAAGGAATTCAACATACTGACCCCTTGGTTAACTTACCTCATAAAAAGCCCAAAGGCGGCAAATTAACTACTCAACAAAAAGAGGATAACCGTAATCACAGCAAGATCCGTATTAGGGTTGAACATCAATTCTCAAAATTTAAAAAATTCCGCATTCTTGGGGAGGTGTATAGGAATTTTCGCAGAAAACACAATATGAGATTTAATATTATTGCTGGGATTCTCAATCTTCAAGTCAGGCCGGCTTCGCCGGCAACTTTCTAAGCCTCTAAGAGTTTAGTCTTTACAAAGCCACGAGTATTATTAAGTCTCAAACTAGTCAAACCTGCCCATGGAATAATAACGAATAAAAATAACACACCTGCTATAGAAATTGCTTCAGGTAGCTGAGCAATAACTCACCTACTATACGCGCTTCTCATTTTACTCTATGAATAATGAAACGCTTTAGTATCAAACAAATCTTGGTAACCAATCAGAACTGGTGGAACTTTCACACCAAGTACAAAGATAAAATCAGAGAAGCTATTGTCATTGGCATTGTTAAGCTGCTTAGCTGCAAACATCCTATGCGTGGCCATAAAGAGTATCATTGCAGTAATCCAAACTGTTCACACGTCAAATACATCCGCCATACCTGCAAAGCTAAAAGCTGTTCATCGTGTGGTAAAAAAGCCACAGAAGTATGGATACAACAACAGATGGCAATCTTACCCAACACTACATGGCAACACATCACATTCACCATGCCCTCTACTCTTTGGGACTGCTTTTGGACAAACAGAGAGCTTCTTAATTTACTCCCACCATTAGCAGCAAAGGTGTTACTCAAGCTTGCTAAAAACAAGAGGGTTAAACCCGGTGTATTTATCGCGCTTCACACCTTTGGCAGAGATCTAAAGCGCAATGTGCATCTTCATGCGTCAATCACTCTGGGTGGTATCAACAAAGAGTTAACACAATGGAAAAGCCTCTACTTCCATCAACCTACACTAATGTCCATGTGGCGTTATGAGGTCATTAACCTTTTTAGAAACCACCACCAGGACAAAGGGCTTATTCTGCCAAATCAGTTAGCCTCTACACTGAACCACACTTTCAACTTTAATCAACTGCTTGATCAGCTTTACCAAAAACGATGGGTAGTACATTGCGCAAAGCCCTCAAAGAATCACAAACAAAACGTTAAATACTTAGGTCGATACACCAAACGTCCTCCTATTGCTGAGTCAAAAATTAAAAACTTTGATGGGAGCAGCCTCAGTTTTAATTATCTTGATCACGTCTCTAAAACCTACAAGCAATTTAAATTAACCGCGGAAGAGTTTATTGCTCGATTTATTCAACACATTCCTGATGTTGGCTTTCGTATGGTGCGTTATTATGGGTTTCTTGCTAACCGGGTGCGAGGTGAGATGCTACCCAAAGTCAGACTCCTATTAGGTGAAACTGATCCAAACACACCCCAGGTCAATTACCGCACCTTAATGCAAAATAATTTTAACATTGACCCCTATGAATGTGTTCTATGCGGTAGCCAAATGTTTTTAGCTAACTGCTGGTATAGACAACCTAACCGTTACAAATTGCTATCAAAGCATCGTGAACTCGCCTTACTGAAAAAAATCTAATAACTTCCTAAGGGGGTAGTCCGTCCAAAACAACAAATAACAGCTAGTTTTGGCTATTGTTTGTCATAACTAACCCTGCCCCACCACTAAATCGATTTTATAAAAAATACCTGTGCTAAAATTACTCATTTTAATTGGTGGTATTTTTACCAATTGACACATTGAAATTCCTTAATATCAAGCCGGATTCTAAAACTACAAACGAGCATAAGCTCGCCCAGTATTTAGTTTCGCAGAAGGTCTTTTCTTCTTGGTTGGAAGTGAATATACCGGAGGGCTTAGTAGTGATGAACTTTGACAGGCCGCATCAAAAAAGATTAAGAACCAGTAACATAGCTGAGCGCGTAAACAGAGAGGTAAAAAGAAGGACGCATACAGTTGGAATTTTCCCTAATACTGAATCGTGCCTAAGGCTCGTATCAGCTGTTTTAGTGGAAATTGATGACCAGTGGAGCGGATCACCTAGATACTTAAGTTGAAGTGAATAATAAGGCTTCATAGGGTTTTAGGATAGATCATTCTTGTTCTTATTAACGAGATATAATTGCTATTACCTAAAAGTTAATAATTTATTTTGAGAGGAGAAAAATTTGAGGTATAAATAATTTTTTAGATTGATTAGCATAATTAATTTAAGATATTATGCGATGAGACAGGTACAATAGAGTGCCATTTAGAATTTTAAAGGTTTTTCTAAGTACTGAAGTTGGTTTTTACAGACAAAATAACGCTCTATCAGCGTATTCTCTGACTGATCATGAATCTGCACAAAAGATGCAGGAAGCAAAGAAGACGTTATTTGAGAAAATAACAAAAGAGCAAATAGCTGATACTATCAGCACTGAAGACTAACCGATGGACCATCATGGTGACATCTGTTCAGATGCTGCTTCAGGCTCATCTTACGATTGGAATATACTCAGAACCCTCGGCTTTCCTGCCTCGCGCGTTGGCTCTCCAGTTGCTTGGATTTTAGAAGCAACTAGAGTAGTTTTAAGTTAAAAGGCTGTCACACCAACTCACCGGAACTATATAATAAAACCCAAGAGAGCCTTCTCTTTTCCAGGTAGGCTCTTACAATCCTGCATCTGTAATACTATTAAAAACCGACCCATATCCTTCACAATCATCTACAGCATCTCTTGGTTCGCAACAGGTATCAACTTTAGCAGTAGAAGCATTCGTAAAAAAAGACGCTGAACTGTTAGACATAAATTTACCTGCGTCATATACAGGAAGGTTAAGATTTGTAGCAAGCTCATCATGTTTTATTCTAAGCTGTCCTAAATTTGATTTTGGCTTATCCACGCCCACAGGTGTAAACCCAGTCTTTTTGTAAAATATTTTATATAAAACATGGTCCTGATCAGTAAGTGCAGAATGAATTACTTTATACTTTTCTGTATCATCATCCTCGCCAACTAAAATCTGTTTCAGTAACTCTTTTTTATGCCTTATTAACCACTGATAAATAGAAGTAGAAACCGTTTCTCCAGTTTTCAATCGTGGAAGAAGAGCATTTATTAAGTTATTCGGCGTAAAGAATTGACTACCAGTGCTCAGAAGATCGCTTATTTCGCGATCTAGGAAGTTGCTGAACGATACAACCGCTCGATCGTAAAGCACTATTGCCGCCACGTAATCTTTTGAGCCACCCAGGCCGTGTTGATGCATATATGCGCGATTACGCATCGCATAGGCACTACCCAGCTTAATCGCTTGCTCGTAAAGCACTATTGCCGCCGCGTAATCTTTTGAGCCACCCAGGCCGTGTTGATGCATATATGCGCGGTCATTCATCGCAGTGGCATTACCCAGCTTAATCGCTTGCTCGTAAAGCGCTATTGCCGCCGCGTAATCTTTTGAGCCACCCAGGCCGTGTTGATGCATATATGCGCGGTCACGCATCGCAGTGGCATTACCCAGCTTAATCGCTTGCTCGTAAAGCGCTATTGCCGCCGCGGAATCTTTTGAGCCACCCAGGCCGTATTGATGCATATATGCGCGATTACACATCGCACAGGCATCACCCAGCTCAATCGCTTTCTCGTAAAGCGCTATTGCCGCCGCGTAATCTTTTGAGCCACCCAGGCCGTGTTCATGCATATATGCGCGATTACGCATCGCAGTGGCATTACCCAGCTTAATCGCTTTCTCGTAAAGCGCTATTGCCGCCGCGTAATCTTTTGAGCCACCCAGGCCGTGTTCATGCATACATGCGCGGTCATTCATCGCAGTGGCATTACCCAGCTTAATCGCTTTCTCGTAAAGCACTATTGCCGTCGCGTAATCTTTTGAGCCACCCAGGCCTTGTTCATGCATATATGCGCCGTCACTCATCGCAGTGGCATTACCCAGCTTAATCGCTTGCTCGTAAAGCACTATTGCCGCCGCGTAATCTTTTGAGCCACCCAGGCCGTGTTGATGCATATATGCGCGGTCATTCATCGCAGTGGCATCACCCAGCTTAATCGGTTGCTCGTAAAGCGCTATTGCCGCCGCGTAATCTTTTGAGCCACCCAGGCCGAGTTGATGCATATATGCGCGATTACGCATCGCAGTGGCATTACCCAGCTTAATCGCTTGCTCGTAAAGCGCTATTGCCGTCGCGTAATCTTTTGAGCCACCCAGGCCGTGTTGATGCATATATGCGCGATTACACATCGCACAGGCATCACCCAGCTCAATCGCTAGCTCGTAAAGCGCTATTGCCGCCGCGTAATCTTTTGAGCCACCCAGGCCGAGTTGATGCATATATGCGCGGTCACTCATCGCAGTGGCATTACCCAGCTTAATCGCTTTCTCGTAAAGCGCTATTGCCGTCGCGTAATCTTTTGAGCCACCCCGGCCGTGTTGATGCATATATGCGCGATTACGCATCGCAGTGGCATTACCCAGCTTAATCGCTTTCTCGTAAAGCGCTATTGCCGCCGCGTAATCTTTTGAGCCACCCAGGCCGCGTTGATGCATATATGCGCGGTCACTCATCGCAGTGGCATTACCCAGCTTAATCGCTTTCTCGTAAAGCGCTATTGCCGTCGCGTAATCTTTTGAGCCACCCAGGCCGTGTTGATGCATAAATGCGCGATTACGCATCGCAGTGGCATTACCCAGCTTAATCGCTTTCTCGTAAAGCGCTATTGCCGCCGCGTAATCTTTTGAGCCACCCAGGCCGTGTTGATGCATATATGCGCGGTCACTCATCGCAGTGGCATTACCCAGTTTAATCGCTTGCTCGTAAAGCACTATTGCCGCCGCGTAATCTTTTGAGCCACCCAGGCCGTGTTGATGCATATATGCGCGATTACACATCGCAGTGGCATCACCCAGCTCAATCGCTTTCTCGTAAAGCGCTATTGCCGTATCGTATAAAGAATTAGCGTGGCTAAGACCCACAACGCCACGTTTATTAAATATAGATAAAACATCTACATCATTATAAAATGAGTCTTTACTAGGATCATCATGTAATTTTTTAAGGCCCTCTTGA
Organism: Gammaproteobacteria bacterium; assembly: GCA_965196985.1. Classification (GTDB taxonomy): domain Bacteria; phylum Pseudomonadota; class Gammaproteobacteria; order UBA12402; family UBA12402; genus 2-12-FULL-35-23. The sequence continues at coordinate 44,458 of CBDALO010000067.1, forward strand.
TTGATGCTGTTACTTTGCGCTCCTACTATAGAGTTCATCATACTTTGAAAACTTTGACTTTGGTTTGATAACCATCTCAGCTGGTCATGACTTATCATACCGTTATTACCATTAGCTACAGCAATAATGCTGTCATAGTATCGACTAGCTCTGTCTTCCCGATAGCCACTAGCTTGTATATCCATTACTACCATGTTATATAAGGCGTCAAGATCATTATTTCTTGCTACTAACAATAAGCAAGTGAAATAATCTGGGCGTGAAGATACAATAATATCCCTAATCAATTTTAAATCTGTATTATTTGAAATTGAAATATGTTTGGATTGAACCATTGAAGTAAGGTAATTTAGTACTTGTTTGTCGCTAGCTAAATTTACCGCTATGTCAAACGGTATAGTTTCTCTACCATTCTGAGAAATAGATAACAACCAACTCTTTATTTGATTGGTTTCATCTGTTAATAAGTCATAAAGTTTGTTAGCGTCTTCAACCTCATAATCAGTAATTTTATATACTGTAATTCCTGTATCACGTTTAATTTTATCTTTTAAATCAGAGCCAGCACCCATAACTAAGTTTCCTCAAAACAATCAACAATATGTTTCATGATAATCGCTCATCGTTAATATAATATGATAAAATCATGGTTGTTTATGTGGTATTTCTTACGCATAGTTCGGGTATCTCCATAGCCCGGGACAGTGAAACATCTTAGGATTCTTTCCATGTGTCATTCATTTTTTTGACCATGTCACGCTTCGCAAGTTGAAATTCTTTGTAAGCGATCCACGGGCGTCCTTGCTTCCGTAGCTAACACGTGCTAGGTGCTAGGTGCTATCCGGCGGCACATTCCATGGCAGCAGTGCCTCAATATCTTCTAATGTTTTGCAATGTGGTAGGCGCTCATAAAGATAGGTGAAGTATCGACAGACATTGTGATGATGCAGTTCAGCAGTTAGAGCTAGACTTGCATGCATTGCTAGTGCGTTAGCGCCTGGCATTGTGTCGCAAAATAGAAAGTTCTTCCTTGCAAGCACTAAGAGCTTAATGTCTCTCTCTGTGTGATTGTTATCAATCTCACATCTACCATCATCAAGAAACCGAGTCATGTTTTCCCAATGCTTGATGACATATTCCATTGCCCTGCCAAGATGAGATTGTGGTAGAACCTTTGGATAATACTCCTCTAGCCACTCCTTGTACTCATCCATAATCGGTTTTGATTCTTTCTGCCGAAGCGCAAGGCGTTGCTCAGGCGACATCTCTTCTTCTTTCGCCTTTCTTTCAATCTGGTAGAGTTTTTTATAGACCCGCATAGCATGAGCGGCTAACCCATTCTTTTTGGTCGCCTTGGTGATCTCTTCAAATTTCCTGCGGGCATGAAGGTTGCACGCAATGATCGTAACGCCGGTATTTTCTAATTGGTCGAATATAGGGCTTGCATCAGTATGAAGCTTGCCAGTCCACCCTTGAAACCATTCTACTAGAAACTCACTGTGGTCACTTGGCGTATAGGCAAACAGGATAACCTCACGACCAGGAGCACCACCTCGCATGCAATGAATCAGTGACTTAGTTTGTGGCCGTCGACCAGGCTCTTTTAAGACTTGTAATTTAGTCGCGTCACAACTTGCTATTTCATAATCCAGCAGCTCATCCTTCAATAGATTATAAATCGGCTGTAAAGGTTTAGTCAGCTCAATAAACCAACGTGACATAGTTTGCCTGGATAGATTGACGCCGTATTGTGAGCGTAGTTGTTTTTCTAAATGATAAAAGGGTTGTCTATCCCTGATTTTACTAGACACTAAATGCGCTAGTAATGATTCAGACGCCTCGGCCTTAGGTAGGATATGTAAAGGCTTAGGTGCAACCGTAACACCACCTTGCTCGCAATCACAGCCTAGTTTTTCACGGCGCTCTTCAATCATTTCAAAGACAGCTGGTTTGTAGTTCAGTATTTTTTTAGTCTCAAAACCCATTGGGCATTTTTCTTTACCGCAAGGACAAATACGCTGGTCATCAGGTACTGGAATGATTCTCACCGTCACAGGTAATTCATTCTTGACCTTCTTCTTACGTTTGTGAGAAGAGACAACAACTGCTTCATCATCTTCTTGATCCTCCGGTGTTGAGAGATCACCGAAGAGTGGCAACTGATCTTCTATGTAGCGCTCAGATTTACTACCAAAATGCTGTCGTTGGAGCTTAGCAAATTGTATCTTCAAATGATCATAAGCCTCGGCATACTGTTCAACACGAGCATGTTCTATTTCGGGTGCTGCCTCTATATAATGTAGGCTATATTGCTGCTGGCACGCCAAAATCATTGACCTTCTCCCAAAACTGATCCCATCTGCCTTTAGTTTTTACTAGTGTTCTCAAGCATAAAACGATTTTCATTCCCTTGTCTTTCCAGCGCATTCCTGATCCCCCTAATCTTTGTTTAACAATTGTTTTACATGCTGCTTCAGTGACGCCAGAGCCAATTGGTGCATTCTGCTTAATCAAATTATGATACGACATTCGCTTTTCTTTAATATTATTTTCAAAATACGTAATTGTTCCTTCTAGCTTTTCTCTAAGCGATTTATTCAGTTTTTTATTTAGATGCTCTTTAAGCTCAGCAAGTATTCTACCTGCCGCACCTTTCTTGTGCTTTAAGTCATGACATCTCTCTTCGAGCCAAACATCACGCTCATCTCTTTCAGATTTTTTGGTAAATACTGCCTTTGATGCTTCGCCGAGATATTCAGTTGCATGCCAAAAATCTAAAATTTGCGTATCAGTATGTTTTTTTAGAAATGGCCAATTATTTTTTGCTCCATCAGCAACGCCAATTGTTTTAGCATCAGGGTAATATTTCTTTTTCAGCTTTATTTCCTTTTCAAGCCTATTAAAGAATTCATCTTTTCCATATTCTGGTGATGCTGCAACGTAGGTTGTGTGCAGGCGTGCACCATGCTTATCATACATGGAAATAGTTCCAACCATGCTCTCTCTATAACCATCATCAACGGTGAGAACATATGCACCATCTAAGCTAATACTTAGCATCTCAATGCCTGCATCAAGCTTTGGCTCTTCATATTCCCACTCAGCCTCTTTGGCTTGTGCAATACCGCCAACAAAATCAGTTGCCCGTTGCAAGTATGAATGTGAGATTTTACGGTTATGATTGACCTTGAGATCATCAATAACACTAGGAGCAGGTAAGTTTGAGTATTTATGTGAGATTATTTTTGCAAATCGCGGTGTTGATCCTTGGATAATTCTAGCCTTATCTTCTAAAGGACAAAAGATCTTCCCGCCTTTAGAGGTTTGATAAACATAACGCTTAACTCGAGCAACTCCATAAGGCGTTTGGTAATTTGCTTCATCTCTACTTCGTGCTGTTAGCTTTATTTTTCCAACATGGATAGGAGAGCCATCTGCATCAAACTTACTTAAAGCTTTTTCAGTGGCTAATGTTCCAACCTCATTAAGGCCGTCAAGAATTGCATCCTCACATTCAAGCATGGATCCTTTTAGTGGAAGCTTGAGCTCAATAGTTAATTCATTATTTTCATCAGAGAGAATTCTAGCTAACATCCAAACACCATCCGTAATCAAGTTAAAGTGTATATTATGCTATATTTTCTACATTATATAAAGGCAGCACCCTCCAGGAGAAGGCGCGTTGTCGGTGGGCCGTGTGCAAACGCCCACGCTGGCACTCATTGTGGCGCGGGATCACTTAATCGAACACTTTCAAGCTAGCCCTTACTATCTGAAAACTACCCAAAATTTAAATCAGCAAAATAATGCTGAAATATTGTGTAAAAATGACTATGCTTTGTCTTTTTAACAAGACTAACGAGATGAGTATAAATGTTAAACTTCGCCGATTACGCTGCCCCTCTTTTTTCAAAATTAACTGGGAAAGTTGTTTTAAAAAAATCTATCGACGATTGTAGGAAAGCTATTAACTGAAGGTAGTTGTAAGTTGTTCAGTTCATCAAAAGATAACAATGAGTATAAAAAGATGATTCGTACACTTACCGGTGAAAATAAAAGCACCGATTTAGATCCAATAAAAACAAATGATGTATTGCTAGAACAGAGCTGTGAAAAACTTTCACACGCCAGTAAAATTGATGTTCTTCATGATCCTTCTGATATTAGAAAGCCACATAGCAAGCAAACTGAAAATCTAGGTAAAGTAAGGAGTCTGGACGGGGATATTATCAATGGTTACAGCACGCATAACGCAGTTGCATTAGTACCTGGTGATAAGGCTGTGCATCTACTATCGCATGTAAGCTACAGCAATAAAGACCCTAAGTTTTTAAAAGCTGAGCATATTAAGAAAATAGAGGCTGGAAAGCCATTTGAGGGAGATAAAGAGGCCAAGAGTCTTTATGAATCTGGTGATTACTTTAATAAAAAGCTGCTGTCTATTCGTGAAATAGAAAAAATAGGAATCTGCCTAAAATCAAAGAATGAAGATGCAACCATTACCCATATTCTAGATAGAGAGTTTGATGATAATGACTATCTCTCACTAATTGATACAAACCTAGATCAAGACTTTATTATTCGCTCAAAAATAACAAGAACAATAGAAGGTAGAGGTGATGATGGTAAAAAGCTTAAGCTGATTAACGCTGATTTTGATGCTCAAGGCGAAAAGCAATTCCAAAAGTTAACAGTTGGAAAGAATTGCGTACAAGACGGAAAAATAACTATTTATTTTGGAGAGTTTGAGAACATCAATGCAATTAAAATCCAAATTACAGGCAGAGATGGTAGGAGAATTTTTAAGAATGACATGCTGCTATTAACTAATAAAAAAGTAACGACTTTTGATGAGGCGTATGAGGTATACATAGCCTATCTATCTCGTGCGAAAATTGAATATGTTTTTAAATTTCTCAAGGAAGGACTAGGCTGGGAAAATATGCAGATAAAAAATTTTAAAGGGATACAAAATCTACTGGCTGTATGTTTTTATGTGGCCTCATATTTGTATGAGATAGGTAAGGAAAAAGCTTATGACGATTACGCAATTATGCTAGCTAAATTAGGAGATGGTAAGGGCAAGGTGACACGACACTTTATTGCGAAGGGTATTAGAAAACTTCTAACGTATCACTTAGTAGAGCAATTTTTTAAAGAAAATAGTGTTTCTCAAGAAGAACAAAAAGAATTATCGAATTCAGTTCAGGTAGGGAGATAACAATTTTGGGTAGTTCTCAGTTACTATGAGTTACACGTCACCTTTCAAGCCAAGGCGGGTGAGCTGGTGGCACACTGGCAACCCGCTGAGGAATTCACGGACACGGAGGGACGCTGTGTGAATCCGGCGTTTGTGCAAGCGGTGATTGATAAAGTCGCCAACCAAACTGGTGCGGTGACGCAAGCGAAAGACACCGCGAAGAAACAACCCCCGCCATTGTGTTATTCCTTATCGAGCTTGCAGAAGGTGTGCAGCAGTCGTTTCGGGTTAACCGCTAAAGGGACCTTAAGCATCGCGCAAGCCCTGTATGAAAAACACAAAGCCACGACTTACCCAAGAACCGATACCGGCTATTTGCCGGAAGAGCAATGGGGCGAAGCGAGCACGGTGTTAGCCGCATTAGAACAAGTCGATAGTGCAGTAGCGCAATGGGTGGCCCGTTGTGATACTTCACTGAAGGCTCCTGTGTGGAATACCCAGAAAGTCACCGCGCATCACGGCTTGATGCCCACTGCGAATGATCGGGTCAATCTGGCTGCGATGTCTGATGATGAGCGCAAGGTGTATGAACTCATTCGACAAAGCTACCTCGCGCAGTTTTTAGGGGAGTATGACTACGTGCAACGCAAGGTGGTGATACACTGTCAGGATGAGACGTTTAGTGCTCAGTGCCACCTACCTCAAACGCAGGGCTGGAAAGCGTTGGTGCAGGAAGAGAGCGACACGCCTGATCACTCAGCAGCCCCCTTGCCAAAACTCACCGCGCAAGAGCCAGTGACCGTGTTGTCGTGTGAGCAATCGGATAAACAAACCAAACCACCGGCACGGTTTACCGAGGGCACGCTCATTGCGGGCATGAAGTCCATTGCGAAAGTCGTGGATGATCTGGCCTTGAAAAAAACGCTCAAAGACACGGCAGGCATTGGCACTGAAGCCACACGAGCTGACATCATCGAAAAGCTGTTGACGCGTGGGTTTATTGAACGAAAGAAAAAGCAATTAGTCTCCACCACCAAAGGCCGTGACCTGATTGCGTTATTACCGGATCCGGTGAAAAACCCTGCAACCACGGCTGAATGGGAACAAGCCTTAGACGACATTGCTCAAGGGCAGGGGTGCTTGGGGGAGTTTTTAGAAGATCAAGCCGAAGTCTTAGACTTTTTATTAGCGGATTTACAAGAACACCACCGCTTGCACCCGCCTGCCGATCAAGCAACACCGCATGCTTGTCCAAGCTGTCAAGCCCCCTTGAGACGGCGTAAGGGGAAGAAGGGGTTTTTCTGGGGTTGCACCCGTTACCCTGAGTGTGACGTGACCTTGCCGGATAAAGACGGCCAGCCGGTCAATAAGCCTAACGCGAAAGTCTCTGACATTTCTTGCCCGCACTGCAAGGAAGGCAAACTCGTTAGACGACAGGGTAAGAAGAAACCGTTTTGGGGTTGTAATCGTTATCCGACCTGCGAGGCTCTCTACTGGGAAGAGCAGGGCAAACCACTCTTACCTACTCGATCAGTGAGCGAGGAGAACGCATGAGAGATCGTTACTTCATCGCCTCCTTGGAATACCAGGAGAATGAGCTGAGCGTTAAGGAAGCACGCGAGCTGCGCCAATTAGAGCAAGCGTTATTGGAACAGCAAATCCAACGTTACCACCAAAAAGAAAAACGCTAACACGAGGATTGCTAATCGGTGCAGAATTCATTATTGTTGGCATCGGTTGATTTGTGCGAGAATACTGACATGAAAACAGTTGATGTGACTTTATTGGAAGACGAGCGCGATTTCATCGTGGAGTTAATTCATTACGCGCTCAGTGATGAGCTACTGGAAAAGCTACAAGCTGCAATACCCGATAGTGAAGGCCAGTTAAGTGTGCCGATGACGCTAGGGGATTTTGAAGAATTGATCAGCAATCTCAGTCTTGAAGCGAACAACCACGAAGTGGACGAGATCAAAGAAAAAGCATTTGCGTTAACGGAAATTCTTGAGCCCTTTGAATTTCGTTTGAAAGACATGGACGTACACTAACCATGATTACCCCACTAAAGACGAAGGAGTAAACAGTTGGCTAAAGGTGACTTAAAACGATTACGGACTGCAATGAGCCGAGTTCACACATTGATTCATTTGGTTAACGTGGATGAAGAATCACTCACGGAGTTTGCGAGTGAAGACGAATACCAACAGATCATTAAAACGCTAGAACGCGCTGTCTCTGGAATGAAAGAAAAAGCCAAAACCTTACCCCTCGGTACGCGATACACCGGCACATTCTACATACGAAAGCCTTATACGATGCCAACCGAATCCGTTCAGGTCACCGGTTCTGCGTTTATGCGCGAGGATTTAATCTCATGGTCAATTGATGAGTCGGTGCGTCCTGATTTTGTTTATGGCGTGTTGCGTGATATCTTTAAGGACAAGGAGCTAAAAGAGCCAATCAAGCGCGAGGAAGGCGAGTTAGTGTTTGCTGACGACTAAGCGTAACCTTTCACACTGAGAAGAAGAACAATGGAAAAATCAGACTGGCATTCTTTTGCTCTAACGAACCGTTTTATTGTGTTACAGCTTTTCATTGCTCTTGGCATGATGAGCCTTTTATTCTTCATGCACCCAACCCCACATGAAAGCCTGAGTTTTGGTTTGTTGCTGGGCGCAGGTGTGATTTTTTATGGGGCGTTTTTAGTCTCTTTAATTGCCCAAGTCTATCATCAGAAAAAACGACTGTTTTGGCCGATTGCTTGTCTCTTACTACTGAGTTATTTACTGCTCTTTTTTCACGTAATCGGGCGTTTTTAGCTTGTTTTTAAAGGGTTTCTTGGTAAACTATCAGTTGGTAATACTGAAGAAGGCCGAAAGCCTGAAACGTCTTGTACGTCTATTACTATTCGTCACAGTTGTCCCACGTGTCGTGAGCCTAGCGAAAGCTAGCGGGACTTACCAAAGCATGGAGCGAGTGACAAGAGTATTCTTGTCCTAAAAGTTCGGGTTCGCCAATGCGGCCAGTGCTCTGACAGAGCATAAACGAATGACGCAAACTGCCTTTGGCATTAAGACCGATAAGTGGTGTTATCTGCTTATCTTTAACCTTCGTTAGGACTAATGCTGTCGCAGAAGGGGCTTAATGATCTCATTCTATCGACCAAGATCGATAGCTAACTATTTGCACACGAGTTCGTGTGCTTAACAAAACGTATTGTAGCCACTTCGCGTTAAGCGGGCAGACTGACTGTGTGGTTTGAAGTCAGAGAGCTTCGGATTGACACGCTTGCGCGTTGGATACGTTTTGCAAGATTGCCATTGGCTTGGCGTGCCGTAATGGCAATCGTTCTTTAACAATTGAGAGTTTAAGCGCAGGCGTTCGCCTGTTTCACCCTACGGGGAAAGTGTTACTTTCCTCTGGGAAAGGCATGCTTTCTCCTTTTTTTTAACTACAGAAGGAGACTGTTATGTCCAATGAATCAGGTAGAAAGCAAGAAAGTCACACAAAACAAGCCATGCAAGCTCGATTGCAAGCCAAAGCGGATGCACAGGTTAAAGCTAGAGCAGCAGTGAAACCGACTGCTCCGGCTAAACCGACTCAAGCAACGAAAGCACCCGTTGCGTCCAGTGTGCCGTGGCTGAAATTACAAGCAGCGCAATTACGCCAAGTGACACTCGGTGACAACGGTGAGTTTCTCACCTGCACCAGCAGTAAAGAAGCCCTTGATTTGGTCACGCATATTAAAGGGGTCTTTCGGTCACGAGGGTTTGGTTGTTATGCCTTGCATAATTACGTTTGGATTGTGCCTTTCGTGCATACTAGCGTTCATATACCCGATTTTGAACGGGCAAAAGCCGTTTTGCCCGATTTGAAAGGCGAGTTATTAGCGAAAGCGTTTCCACAAGAAACGGCTGACGCTAAGAAGTCCGAGCCAACCGTCACCACGAAACAATCCGCAAAAAAAGTCGCTACGGCGGTGTTTTTGTTCATTGCAGCGATGGCGAGTTTGGCAACCGCCGTGGTATATCGAATGGTGAACGCACGTTAATTGTCGTTTGTTCAACAACCCCGTTAGGGAGGTGATTTTCCCTAATGGGAAAATCTGACCTTTCTGACGGTTTTTTATTAAGGAGAATCCGATGGAAGATGTGATCGTAACAGTACAAGGAACGATTGAGGGCATCACCTTTATTGATGATGCGCCACACTCGTTAATTGTGCGGGTCATATTAAAGGCTGAACAGACTAAGCACACGTTATTCTTTTTGGGTGACTTGGCTCATGTGTTTATTAAAAATATTAAAAAGCAACCTCGCCTTGGCGAGACGTTTCTGGAAGCAGGATGCCGTATCCGGCTGAAAGGCGCGTTGCGTTATTACGATAAACACGGTCAGGTTAACAAGAATAAAAGCAGTAATGCCGTTTGTGTCACTGAGATACTGACCACCACACCGAAAAAGGTTGTCGAACTCGAAGGGTTGATTACCTGTATTGAGGAGCTGAGAGACGAGGAGGGCTATTCTGTGATGAAAGTCACGGTGTATTCTGATCAAACTCATCACACGCTCTTTTTTACAGGACAGTTCATCGAGTGTTTTCGGCGTGCGTGTGAGGGATCTAATGTTCACACAGCGGACACCCCGTTGATTGTTGGTATGTACATTCGGGTGATCGGTGAGCCGGTTTACTGTGATGACAAAGGGGTGTTAAAGGTGAATCAGAAAACGAATGCCGTACATGTTTGTGCGATGCCTTGGTCATGGAGCCCTTTTTCACTTTGACGATTCATGTCTGTGAGCTGTTGTTTGTTCAATAAACCCGTTAGAGAGGTTTTCTTTCCCTAACGGGAAAGTCTGACTTTCCTGACGGTTTTTTTATTAATTAAGGAGAAACCTGATGTATTCGTATGAAAACACCGTCACGCTTACTGGTAGTATTATTTCGATTAAGATTATTCAATCAAAAGATTGTGCACCGACTGCGAAAGTAGTCATTCGCTCCGGTTCTGAATGGCATACACTTTTCTTTTGTGATGAGTTAACCCCTGTATTCATAGAACAGCAACGTCGTATAGGCGACCCAATGCTGATTGTAGGGACAGAAATTAAAGTACGAGGGAAATTAGCTTATTACAATGATGAGGGTCGTCGTTTCCTGAATCACGCGAGTAATGCAGTCTGTGTTTTAGATCTCATTAATACGGGTCCTGTTCAGTATGTCACGCGAGAAGAACGCGCAAGGCTGGATAGGTTATCAGTTGAGGCGGATAGGTAAGGCAGTGAGACTTGAGAGTCAGTTGTAATGCGGTAACGCAACACAGCTTGTCTTTTTGAGTGTCGTTTGTTGAATCAACTTGTTGTGCAATAACCCCACGGGGAATGTGTCATTCCCTGCGGGGCGTGATGCATTCTCTTTTTTTATTAAAGGAGAAAGTGATGAGCAAAGAAAACATTGATTGGAAAGCGATTGAAGCAGAGCTGGAGCAAGCCATTGAGCGTCTTGCACCCCTTGGATTGCCGATTGAAGTCATCGGCAATTGGTTGTGGGTGACAGGCGCAGAGAAGGCCGATGCCCCTGCTTTGCAAGAGGCGGGTTTTTGCTGGTCAAAGAGTAAGGCGCGGTGGTATTACCATCCGAAGTCGTTACCCTTTAACAGTAAAGGTGAGAAAGCATGGCCGATGGAAAAGATTTACAAAACCTTCGGCTCGCAATCTCGCGTAAAAACTCACACAACCGCTTAACCTGTTGTTAGTAGTACCCCAGTAGGGATGAAAGGCCCGAACGGGTCGCTCATCCTTTTTTTTAAATGAAAAGGAGAAAGACTATGTCTTATTGTCGCAATGAAGTTCAGCTTGTTGGTTATGTTGGACAAATCAAGCATTACGAGGAAGCAGGGAAAACCCCGTTTGCTCGCTTTAGTTTAGCCACCAGTCGTCATTATAAAAATAAAGCAAACGAAGAGGTGGAGAAAACCACTTGGCACACGATCTATTGCTTTGGTAAACGCGCTGAGTTTATCAAAGGCAAAGTCGTAACAGGCAGTTATGTCTCGGTTTCCGGTACGTTGGAAACCAACGACTGGCTAACCGAGTCCGGTGAGAAGCGAACGAGCATGGTGGTGCATGCCAATCACCTGCATCGATTGATTGATCGGAAACTACAAGAAAAACTCGACACACTGTAACGTCCCACAATAATTTAGAGAAACCATCTCAACCTATTTTGCGTGAGATGGTGTCAAATAGTTAACCTTTTAGCTCATGAATTGCCTGATTAATGACATCATCCGGTATATGGTTTAAATTCATATTAGCGGCGATTAGCAACGCATGTCGCATGAGCCTATCAACATAACGAAGCCTACCTTTTGTGGCCATGTGTACTGCACGAATACCTGTTTCAGTGAATAAGCTGCTGCTCATTCCTGCCTTCTCAAAAGCAGCGTGAATAATGCTCTCAAAATCCCTGCTATCTTCAATTGCATGCCACCTAATAAAGCACTGAATTCTAGAGTTGATAGGTTCATAGGCTGGTCTCTGCAATGTTGCTAGAAGTGATGGGGGTCCACATAAGATAATCGTCATGACGTCTTTGCTGTCAAAACTGAAATTAAGGAAGTCAGGTAATCGTAGAATGAAATCATTACTAAGCTGATGCGCCTCGTCTAGGATCCAAATAGGCTGAACGTTTTTATCATGGTAGAGCGCGATCAAGCTCTGCTTCAAGTCTCTCCAAAGTTTAGAGAATCGGTAATAGTTTTCTAAACCTAGATTTTCGGCAAGCTGAGAGTACACATCAAATGACCGAAAGTGAGTGTCTGATTGATAAATGACTTGATGGGTCAGCGGGTTGAGTTTATTGCTCCAGTATCTTAGCGCCGTGGTCTTTCCTGTCCCTGAGTCGCCAGTAATCACTGCTAAGCCGCGTGTTTCTAGCAAACCATTAAGTTGCTGTTCTAGTCGCTTTGACTGCGCCAATTCAATAATGTTTGATTTACCCAATGGATCAAATTTCAAGCCAAAATGTTGAAGATACATCTTACTCATCCTTGTATCTTAAATAACTGTAGAGATATGACAATATTGCTACAATCCCAAGGATGCTTGGGTAGGCGGAAGGTGAAGCCGTGTTCGTCCTTAGGATTTAATCCTGTTGAGGAGATTTAGCTCCCTTCCACCCTCATAAGTTCATGAGATCGAACGGTATCTTAGGCCATTGTGAGCCTGTATTTGCAAGGTTGATCCGAACTATGATTTCCCAAGTTTGTTAGTGTAATAAAATTTAAGAGGCTCTAGCAAATGAAAAAAAATTGTGTTGGTATTGATATTGCAAAATCTGATTTTGTTGCTGCTATCACCACTAGCGGAAAAGATCACGTTAAACATTTTAATAATAATCCTGAGGGCTTTTCTGAGTTATTAGAATGGACGCAATCTTTATCTGATCAGTCACTTCATTTTTGCATGGAATCAACAGGTAAATACGGTAATGCATTGGCTCTTTATTTACATAGTGAGAAGTGTGATGTCAGTATAATTAATCCTGCACGAATAAAGTTTTTTATGAAAGGACAGCTAATACGAAACAAGACCGACAAGGCCGATGCGGTCAGTATTAAGGACTATTCAAATCATTTTACTCCAACGCTATGGCAGCCTTTGCCAGCTAATATAGAGGCTCTAAGAGCTTTGATACAGAGATCTGAAGTATTAACCTCCCAAGTCAGCAATGAACAAAACAGGCTGGAGCTAGCGGAAGAAACAATTATTAGCTCTATACAAAATCATATCGATTATATGGAAAAAGAAATTTTACGACTGCAGGAAGAAATTAGTAAGCTGATCGCGAGTGATGATGATCTGAAGAATAACACAGAGCTGCTTAAAAGCATCCCAGGCATTGGTGATAAAACCGCTCAAACACTAACTGCTTTTTTTAATAATATTGAAAGATTTTCTGGCGCAAAACAATTGGCTGCTCATATTGGTTTAAATCCCAGCCAGTCACAATCAGGCACTTCATTGAATTCATCACGGCTCTCAAAGGTTGGTAGTGCTTGGTTGCGAAAGGCGCTTTACATGCCGGCATTAGTGGCTATAAGGCATAATCCTATTTTGAAGAAATTTTATGAAAAGCTGCTCAAAAAAGGCAAGCCAAAGAAGCTAGCCATTTGTGCTGTTATGAGAAAAATGGTGCATATGATTTATGGCATCCTAAAAACACAGCAGCCATTTTCAGCGGATGCCTAGTAAAAATTTTACAATTTATTGTTGACGTTTAAGACGGTATCTCCTCAGTGATATCCAAATCCTCTTTAACTTGGTTATAAACAATCTCAACTAGCGAGGTTTTTCTTGCTGGTTGTTCCGGCATCTGAGGTCTAGCTCGGGTTCTAGAAAGGTTGTTATGTTTGTCCAGCTCTCCCACTGCACCAAGGTATTGATATTCCAATGATTCGACGTGACGGGCGGAGTCACTATGCGGATCAACCACTAAATAAACCTCTTGTTGAGCCAGTTCAAATGGAACTTCAAAGAGTCGATTATTCCAGCTTACCGTGCCATCCTTCCTGACTCGGCGCTTAATGCGATGCAGGAAGTAATCATCTAGCTTATCGGCCAAACAACCTAACGGCTGAATTTTAGTGAGGTCTTGCTGATAGCGTTGTAACGGGGTCATCTTGTCAGGCAGGGCGCTTTGCGAGGCTTGATGATAAACACGCTCAACCCAAGCCCAAAATCGATCATTCAGCGCATTGAAACTATGAATGGAATCCAGGTTGCATTCAGCTAGGAATTGCTCGCGTACTGTTCTATGCCAACGCTCTAGTTTGCCTTTGCTTTGCGGTTCATAGGGCCTGCCGTAAATCAATTGAATTTTCAAACGAGCACAAATGGTTTGCAACGTTTTAGCACGGTAGGCAGGGCCGTTGTCAATGATGAGCTTAACAGGAAGCCCACGTTTGAGTAATGCCTCTTTCAACACATGCTCAATAGTAATGGCACTCTCATCAGTACAAAATTTACTGTGACAGACCAACCTTGAGGCATCATCAAAAATACTCACCAAATAGCTTTTAACTCTTCTTTGGCCATCGTAAATCGTTGGACCATGCATGACATCGCCATACCAAATATCACAAGCTGTGAGCGCCTCAAATGAGCGGCGCTCAATTTGGTTAGAAGGTGTGACTGTTCTTTTAGACAGGCCGTGTTTTACTAATAAGCGGTGAACTGTTGCGTGAGATAATTCACCTCGTGCTACCTTCCCTTGAGTTTCTAAGAGTTTAATCACGGTCGGAATTGATCTTGAAGGGCTTTCCTGTTTAGTGGAAATAATTAACTCTTGTAGCTCTGGATTGATGTGACACTGGCCTTTGTCTCGTCGAGTTTTAGGAACTAATCCATCAATACCCTGCTTTAACCAGGCGTAATACCAATTCTCAATTGTTTTAGCACTGAGGTGAACACGCTTACTACCTGGAATGTTGTAGGTTTGCTGGGACAACCTTTTAATAATGCTCTTGAGCTCACCATGCTCAAAACTATTTCGGCTACATAGCTCACCTAAAACACTTAGGCGAAACAGTGCTGCTGGGTGAATGGGCTTGGTCATTTTGCAATTCCTGTGTGATTTAACTACTTGCAATGAGTTAATCACAACTTGAGTTGAGAATGCTACGCTCAAACTGTGTGGGGTCGTGAGGTTTACAGAAAATATCCATCTCAACTTTTTTTCACGTTAATTAATTATGGGATGCTCACTCCTGTGTTGTTAAGAAAAAGCATGATGCTCGATAAATCATGCTCACCAAGGCAGGCCAACCAAAACGCTTGTGGATCACTATGTCGCCCAAGCTGTAACCACAACGGATGTGCTTTGATATGGAAGGAGTAATCAACGAAGTGGTCAACCAACCAGTGAAACCACCTAGCAACGGTGTGTCGACTAACACCTTGCTCCTGACCTGATGAGCTAATACTTTTCCCAGGAGCACGCTCATTAACACTGCCTGCTGAACTGACCAGCAATACCAACGCTTTGGAGAAAGTATCTCAGGTAGGGTTGAACAAGTACGTTTACATTGATGACAATAAAATCTCAAAACAGGGGTGGGATTTAAAGAGCGTCCTTTACCTGGGTTCCTATCTGGTTTTCGATCATATGATCCATGTGACCATAGTCCACCTGCACCGCAATGGCTGCACTGCTCTGGCCTTAGTAGCTCTGGATTTTTTTTCAGCAGGATCAGGTAATCACTCAGGCTTTTAATCGCTTTTATGATTCTGCGCATGACTAATTTCACTATAGTTTTTATATCAAGTTATTTTACCTTGATAGGTTACTAAAAACCTTGTTTATTATGAGATAAAACTAGCTCAATTCCCCTAAATAAAGATAGACGTAACAACACTTAATCAGGTGTCCTCCCCTGTGCAAGCCTCACCTAAGCCACCGGCTTATCCTGATGACTTGCCCAGTTCGGATGACATCCCGTATTAAGGGGTGTTGCTGCGCTTAAACAATCAGTAAGAATGACGGGCAACCGTCATTCTTTTTTTAACCCCAACCGAGGGAGTCATCCCTCGTTGCGGGGTTGCTCCTTCGGTTTTTTTGAAGGAGCGTTGCTATGACAACAGAAAATCGTGTTCATAACAATTTGAAGGCGTTGCGAGCCTTGCGAAACGGTCAAACCGCTGACGACTTAATGGCGTATACCGGATGGGGTTGCCTGAGAGAGGCCATTTACACCCCTGCTATTTTTAAGGAGTTAAAAGGCTTGATCGGCGAGCAAGCGATTGCGAGTTTAAAACAAACGTTAAAGTCCGCTTATTACACACCGGCTTGGCTGGTTCGGTTTATGATGCAATGTTTAGCCAGTATACCGAGCTTGTCCTTAGAGGCAGTACTTGAACCGAGTGCAGGTGTAGGGAATTTTCTTAACGGGCTTAAACACTTAAATCGCCCTGAGTCTCAACCCTCGCGTGTGGTGGCTGTGGAGATTGATCAGGTCAGTTGTGAACTGTTAAACGTGATTTACCCCGATGTTGAGGTGCATCACACCGGCTTTGAACGTTTTCAGCCGGACGAGCAGTTTACCTTGATACTGGGCAATCCGCCGTTTGGTCAAATCCAAGTGGACGATCTCGTTCATCAGGATTTAACCCGCTACAGCATTCACCATTACTTTGTGGCCAAAGCCATGCGGTTATTAAAACCCAATGGGCTACTGGCCATGGTGTTACCACGCTACTTTTTAGATGCCTCCTGCAAGCAGGTGAGACACATCATTGCAGAGGAAGGGGGAACCTTGGTGGCGGCGTTTCGGTTGCCGGATAATTTGTTTAGTGACGCTAAAGTGACTGTGGATATTGTCTTTTTACAAAAGACCACCGGCTCACTGCCTTGGCGAGAAGCCAGGCGATTTAGCCGTGACGGAAAAAGTGCTTATTTGAATGAGTATTTTTTTACGTACCCCAGTCATATTTTAGGGCGACTCGAATTTTTTGAAGTCTATGGCAGAAATGAATTGACCTGTAAATCGACAGGCGATTTGGGTCAATCCTTAGCGATGTCACGCAGGTGTTTGCAATTGCAGTTAGAACTGCAATGCCTACAGGCTCGTTGTGAAACGTTAGTCGCTAATGAGCGTTGGTTGCAAGCTCTGCAAGCGGAGTTCAACCAGCGTTTTGCTAGTAAGACGAAAGTTTAAGAAAAGAAGCGGGAGCGTTGATTAGTAATAATCAAGGCATCTCGCTTTTTTTTCGTGTACAATCCGCGCTCTTAATCAACCAGAAGGAAAAACTAATGCCTGCTAAGAAAAAAACCGTTAAAGCCAAACACGCTGCAACCCCTTTACAACAAATCACCGAGTTTAAGCAAACGCTCGCAACCACTGAATCAAAACTCGAAGGCGTGTGTGAGAAAGCCGTGTATGATTGCACCCAATCAGTGGCGAAGCTGAAAGAGAAGTTACTGGGTGCGAAAGAGAAACTCACTACTCAAAAAGCAGCCTTAAAAGAAGCCAAAGCACAACATAAAGCGAAGCCAGGCAAACAAACCGAAAAACGGGTTGCTAAAGCAAAAGAGACTATTGAGGCCATTGAAGCACTGATTGAGGGTGTTAAAACAGAGATGGACGCATTAAAAGTCCAGCAAGCCGAGATCACGCAAGAGTACAGCTTTGTCATTAACCGCGCCAAAGCCTTAGCAAAGTTTGAAAAAGAATGGGCGAAGCAAAGCAAGCAAAAAGCGCGAGCCAAAAAGAAACCTGCTAAAAAAAGCAAAACGACTGCCTCTAAAGCCAAAGCTGAGGCTACGCCTGCTGAGCCAGATGCGTAACTCACGCTGACTTGATGATGATATGAGTCATTAGCATGGATGAGTTATCTGCTAAATTAACCCAATACAACATTGCGCTCACTCGCTACCAGGACGAGTGTCGTCAATTAACTACGTTAGGGTTTACTGAGAAGCAAGCGGATAAGCTCATCCTAAAAAAAGCCTCACGCGAAACCGTGGCAACCATTCTAGAACAGTGTGCCTTATTTGAAGTCCGATTAACTAAAGCAGAGATTACGCGGTTAGGTTCCATTGATGCGGGTGGGTTAACACTGACTAAATTGATCAGCGTGTACCCGCAATTAATAGAGCTAGGGTACACCCATGACCAGCTCATTAAATTAGGGAGTAATACCGGTGGCTCGCAAGCATTGAATGCCGTGATCACCCATCACCACACCTTAGTTAGTCGTGGCTTAACCCCTACTGACATTGTTCGCATTGCTGGGAATATGGGTGGCGCACAAGCAGTCACTGCGTTTCTTGAGCACCAACAAACCTTATTGCGGTTAGGCTTTTCCACCACGGATTGCTTAAAAATCACTGGCTCAATGGGAGCTAATCAGACGATCACTGCTCTACTTACTCACTACCCCGCCTTGATTCAATGCGGGTATACCCGTGCTGATTTAGTGAGTATTAGCAGTAAAACCGGTGCAGCACACACACTGGCGGTGTTAGTGGAACAGCATGCCGCACTGAAAAGTTTGGGCTTTTCACACGCAGAACGGGTCAAGATTGCTCAACAAAACAGTGCGTCCAACAGCTTCAAGGCATTGTTGCAACATCACTCGGCTTTATTCGAGTTAGGTTTCAGTATCACTGACTTGGTGCGTATCGCCAGTCAAGACGGGGCAGCGCAAGCGTTCCAAGCGGTACTCGAACACCACGGGCTATTGGCTCAATGGGGATTTAGCCAGTCTGAAATCGTGGCATTATTGAGCAAGGATGGCGCAGCAAAAACGATTACAACGTTGCTGCATCAACCGGAACTCTGGCAAAACGCAGGCTTAACGCATGCGGAATTAGTGCAATTAGTAACCCAACGGGGAGCCTCGTTAGCCTTGCTAGCGTTGCATCAATATCGCGCTGTGCTACAAACCTTGGGGTTTCAGCACGCCGATTTGGTTAAGATCTTTTCGACTGAGGGTTGCACTCAGGCCGTAGAATCCTTACTCACTCACCACCAACATCTCGAAAGCTGGGGCTTTACCACCGAAGAATTAGTCCCTATTTTAAGCCATTCCGGCGCAACCAAAACACTCGATGCACTCGCCAAGCACTACCCCGCTCTGCTAACTCTGGGTTTTCAGCACAAACAAATTGTCAAAATACTCAACAAACGTGGACGTGCGCCTGCCATCCAAGCCCTACTCACGCATCACGCTACCTTGCTGAATCAGGGCTTTAATGACTACGATTTAATCAGAATAGTCAACCAAGACGGAGCCAGAGTCACCCTCACGTTACTTGCTGAGGAGCAAAATGCATGGCAAACCCTCTCACTCACACCCGCTGATTTGGTCAGTATCACCGCAAAAAGTGGCGGAGCGAAGACCCTGCAAGCCCTGCAAACGCACGCTAAAAAATTGCTAGGGTGGGGTTTTTCGGAACCAGAACTTGCTCAAATTGCACGTTGTCGCAGTGCAGGATCCACACTCAACACCCTCGCCAGCCATTACAACACCCTCCGCCAGCAAGGCTTACCGCATCAAAAGATTGTCCAGCTTGCGAGTCAACCGGCAGGCTTTGTTGTCTTGCAGGCGGAACTCTCCACTCGCTAGAGGCTTTCCAAGCACCTCGATTTTCAGTTCCGCCAACCGTTCCACCGGTTGGCTTCGGCCCCCGTTTTCGCACGGGGGCTGTTGCAATCCTCCCGCGTCACTTCCTATAAAATAGGAAGTGACGCGGGAGCGTTTTCCGGCGATTTTTTAATGGAAACAAGCAGTTACACGCGAAATTCTAGCCCGTGTTTACGGGCTAACTTATTTTGCTCTGATTTTGGTTAAAGAATAGCCTGACTTGGCTCCCGCCTAGGCCACGGGTGCAGGGCCTCAATTTATCCCCATGAGTTGGGGATTCCATAAAAAAATCCCCAACGATTGTGGATAAATTGTCGGCGCGAAATTTCAGTTTGTACTCACCATTGGCATCAGGGTTAATGGGTCACTTTGTTTTGCTGTCGCTGCTGCGCTTTTTTAAAATGGCTCAGCACAAACCACTTGCTGGTTCTGCTGCTGCTTTTTTTTGTTTGATTGAATTTGCTTTTGTGGTGTCAGCTCGGTAACATTGTTTGAGGTAATACTGAAGAAGGCCGAAAGCCTGAAACGTCTTGTACGTCTATTACTATTCGTCACAGTTGTCCCAGGTGTCGTGAGCCTAGCGAAAGCTAGCGGGACTTACCAAAGCATGGAGCGAGTGACAAGATTAACCTTGTCCTAAAAGTTCGGGTTTGCCAATGCGGCCAGTGCTCTTACCGAGCATAAACGAATGACGCAAACTGCCTTTGGCATTAAGACCGATAAGTGGTGTTATCTGCTTATCTTTAACCTTCGTTAGGACTAATGCTGTCGCAGAAGGGGCTTAATGATCTCATTCTATCGACCAAGATCGATAGCTAACTATTTGCACACGAGTTCGTGTGCTTAACAAAACGTTTTGTAGCCACTTCGCGTTAAGCGGGCAGACTGACTTTGTGATTTGAAGTCAGAGAGCTTCGGATTGACACGCTTGCGCGTTGGATACGTTTTGCACCGCTCCGTTCACACTGGCGAAGGTCAGGTGGAGGGTGAGCACTGCTTCCTAAGCACTGGGGTTACAGCTTGCTTAGGAAATTAATTGGATGAAAAACATTAAGAGGAGAGAAGAAAAGAGAAGAACAGACAAATTTTGTAGTTCGTGTTTTTGACAAATGGTAGACCCTTGTCTGAGACCCATATGCCCTTCGGGGATTAACGGCATCACTTACTGTCGTTTTTGGTCTTAATAGCACTAAGCCAATTAAGCCTAGGTCTAATAGCGCAAACCACAGATTATAAATTGCCTGCTCTTTCTTTCTCTCCCTTGGTCAGTGACCTGAAGGCTTGTGTCTTTTGTGGCGTTGAGCACGGTGAGTCGTGAAACTCACTCCCTTGGGTTTTGGGGTTGATCGTTGTTGCTCAAAGGCGTTGAGAATAGCGAGCCTTCAGGTCACTGACTTGTCAATAGAAGGAAAACCTCGTATGGGGCGACAGCACAGTTTATTAAAGAAAGTCGAGCAAGTGCTCGCACAAGATAGGCAATACTCGTATCGTACGCGGCAAGAGCACCGACGTATCGTTCGGCAATGTTTTGCTGACTGGGCGAAGTTACGGTTGCTACCTTATCGACTGGATCAATTAACACGGGATCACTTTGTAGAGCTGGTTGCTTATTATCGCCAGCAAGACAACAACGACAGCACCTTAAAAAATAAGCTCGGCGCGTTACGTCATTTTATTGCCTTAGCCGAATTAACGGTCAGTATTCCAAGTAATGCGGAACTGGGGATCCAGCGTGATGAGTGCATCACACCGCAGCCGGTTGTACCGACACCCTCGCTGTGCCACCCGATCACTCAAGTGTTAGTGGCATTACAGCAAAGCTTTGGTGTGACCCGCTTCGAGGCAATTAAGGTGTTGCTCTCATTCATTCAAACCACCAAGCAATCATTATGGATTGATCGTACCTTGGCTCATAACCATAAAACACGCCAGATTCCGATTGTAACGAATGAGCAAAAAGCTTGCTTGCAGCGGTGTAAGGAATTACAAACACGCTATTCTTTGGAACACACACCAGAATTCGTGACGTATTGTAATCGGCTTTATCAAGCGGAGTTAGGGATCTTGAAACTCAATCCACGTTTGCCTTACCGGCAACACTATGCACAACAACGCTACCAAGCGTTATCTCAGCAGGATGAGAGTGATCAGGCTATTCAAACCTTGTGTCATGAAATGGGCTGTCACAGTACCCATCGTATTAAAAAGGAGTATTTGCATGAGCTTACAACCGCTTAGACGATTAAACTATTCGTTGTTTGAGTTTATGAAACAATATAAAGGCAGCAAGCAAATGTCACATTCAACCCGTATCTGCCGGACTAATCGGTTACGAGCCATGTTTGCTGAGCTACACGGTTTGGGTTATAAAATTAAACACATTCGAGGGTTAAAGCAAAAGCACGTTGCCTGCTTGGTGGCACACTGGCAAGAAAAAGGGATTAGTGTCGGCAGCATTAAAAACCGCTTATCTGACTTGCGCTTTGTTTGTCGCCAGCTTGGCAAACACCGCTTAGTCCAAACCAATGACTTTTACCAGATAGGCTCTCGGCAATTAATCCCTACGGAAAGTAAAGCGATTCATTCGCCCAACTTTCAAGCGGTGGATGATGAACGGGTCTTATGTTCGTATGAGCTGCAGCGCGTCTTTGGTTTACGGGCAGCGGAGTCCATTAAAATTATTCCCACCGTTGCTGATCAGGGCAATCAGCTTTTTATCTATCGTACCTGGGCGAAAGGTGGGGTGGAGCGATACATCCCCATTCAAACTGAGGAACAGAGATATTGGTTAGACAGAGCAAAGGTGCTTGCAGCAGGTGGCTCCTTAATTCCACCGAATAAAAGTTACATTCAACAAAACAAACACTATTATTGGGTGGCAAGTAAAGCAGGGTTAAGTAAGCTACACGGCCTACGTCATGCTTACGCGCAACGGCGTTATAAAGAACTCACAGGATGGGAATCACCGTTGAACGGTGGGCCGAGTCGTAGCTCATTAAAAGGCGAGGATGCCATTTTAGATCGCAAAGCCCGTTTTCAGGTCTCAGTCGAGCTAGGTCATGGTAGGCTGTGGATTACGAGTAGCTATTGCGGGACGTAGAAAAGTTAACGTTTTCCCCAATCCAGAAGGACTGGTGATCATGGTGCTAACACGGTGATTTTTTTGCTAGGTGTTTTAAACGTTTTCGAGTAAACTGCGTGCCGTTTTAGCAATGAAAGAAAGGGTGGCTCGGTTACTGATGGCAATGTCTGCAAGTAAAAAAGCATTAACCTTGTATACAGCGTCCGATGAGATTGATAATCATCGCACACGCCTTGCTTTAGCAGAAAAACACTTGTCGGCTGAGATCATTGAGGTAGATCCTGCTGCCCCTCCTCGAAGCTTGTTAGCCGTTAACCCTGCTGCGGAGCTTCCTACATTAGTTGATCACGGGCTTGTCTTACCAGAGTCGTACTTAATTATGCAGTACCTTGACGAACGTTACCCCAGCCCTCCCCTACTCCCTGACAACGCAGTGTTTCGTGCGGAAACGCGGATGAAGGTCATGCAATTAGAGCGTGATTGTTATCCCTTGTTTCATCAGATTTTAATGGGTAATGAAAAAACAGCTAAACCTGCTCGTAAGGCGTTGCAGCAAGCCTTACTAAACTTTGTGCCATTGGTTCAGGAACCAGAAGCCCCTTATTTAGGCGGTGAAACCATCTCACTGGTAGACTGCTGTTTAGCCCCGTTGCTATGGCGTTTACCTGTTCTAGGTATTAAACTACCAAAACGTGCGCAACCGCTGACAGATTATGCGGAACGGGTTTTTGCGCGCAAGGCATTTCAACGTAGCTTAACTCTGACTGAACGTGAGATACACTTAGACCCTTTAGAGTAAGAGGTGTTCAAAATCGGTGAGTTAAAAAATCATGGGTTAACACACGAGTGCTAAAAAGAGGTTTGGTTAAAACAAAATGCTTACGAAGCTGGCCATGTAAGGTTTTCTAAGTACACCCGTAATTGGCTGCCATTGGAAAACTGCTGTCGAATCAAAGTGTGCTTACGACCTAAAATAATGCGCTTGACCTGTTGAGGTAAACTCGCGTAGTAAGACTTACCACCCAAGAGGTCATAGAGCACGGCAATCAGATCAATCATGTCTTGTTGGATTCTGGCTTTTGTGCTGCGACCAAAGTGCAACACATCAATGAAATTAACCTCAAAGCTTAAGCCGTGTTTTTTCATTAAGATATTATTGAGATGGATGTCACCGTGGTATTCACCTTGCAAGTGAATTTGTTCGACTCCTTTGGTAATCGCATAAAAGAGGTGCAAGGCTTCAAACACAGGTAGACGTTTCTCGTTCTGTCTCGCTAAATACTCTGAGAGCATCTCCCCATCAATAAAATCAGCAATAAGAAAATCAACGGTCTTTTTTTTAAAGACTAAGGTATCTAAATGGTGATACTTAATGACAATCGGGCAATGCTGTAGAGCATGGAGTTTTTTTGCGTACTCAACAGGCGGTACTGAGTGTTTCGTGTAGCGATGTGGGTAAAACAATTTAGCTGCTCGAATAATGCCAGTTGTCAGTTCTTCAACCTTGTAAACTTCGCCTTCCCATCCTTGCCCTAAAAAACTAATCACGCGATACTTTTTACCCAGCATTCGACCCGAAGGAAAATCATAGCGCGTTGTTTTCATGGATGACGACTCACTGGTTGGTTAGGCGGTAATTCTGCCACTGACCTTAACGGTAATGTAATCGAGAATTTGCTCGGCAATGGTTTCACCAACCACCAGCTCTAAGCCTTTAAAGCCAGGGGATGAATTAGCCTCACAGATTTTATACCCCTCCTCATCAAACAATAAATCAATACCTGCAATATCAAGGTTAACCAGTCGTGCAGTTTCAGTGGCCAGCCACTCAATTTCAGGAGTTAGCGCAAAGGACTCTACTTGGCCACCGCGAGAAAAGTTCGCCTTAAAGCTTGTTTCCGAGTAACGCTTCATGCAGCCAATGACACGACCACCAAGCACAAAGACCCGTAAATCACGACCTCGACTGTTGCTGACAAACTCTTGCAAGATGATGTTTGGCTTAGTGTGCTGACTATCGATTAACCCCATGAGATCGCTAAATTGTTCAGGTGAATCACACAAATAAACACCCTTCCCTTCGGTACCGGTTAAGTTCTTCACAATCACGGGGAAGCCAAGCTCACGTTTGACCAGCTCGCTGTCTACGGGAAATTTAACCAGCATCGTTTTAGGCGAGGGCAGATTGCTTTGCGCTAAAAGCTGATGGATGTGTAATTTGTCTTTGACAATCTCGATGGTTTCAGAGGAGTTACACGAGTACACATTTAGCCGTTCCAATTGCCGAATAACTGCCAAAGCAAAATACGGTGTGTTAGCACCAATTCGAGGAATTAAGAAGTCAGGCAGCGGGGTTGGTTCACCATCGACCAAAATGCTTTTACGGTCATCTCTGGTCACCACGAGCTCAAACTGCTCAGGGCTATACACTGTTAGATCAATCCCTTTTTGTTGGCCAGCCTGTAACAGGCGATTAATCCCGTAGGCATTCGTACCGAGGTCTGCTTGTTTTTTGGAGTACAGGATCCAGCCTTTCATGCGCCATTACCTTTGTGTAAAAGGGAGCATTATTTCCTTGCTCAACCTAAAAAGCTACGATTATTTTCAGTCTGATGCTAAAAAAAATGACTGGTATCGACTTGGTCTATTTTACGTGAAATTCTCTAGGCATCACGGCCTAGCCACAGTAAAATAGCGCACTATCGAGGACTGATTGCTGGCTAACTTGAAAGAGACCAGATCAACAACCGCAATCGTCATAACACCTGTTTTGTGTGGTGGCCTGTGAGCCACTTAGTTTTGCAAGGTCATTGATGTAAGGACGACAAATGAAGAGTAAACACGCCATTAAGCATCACGATCTTTTTTTTAAAAGCTCGCTCCAAGACATCGAAATTGCCAAGGATTTTTTTAAGGCGCACTTGCCTAAAAAAATCCAAAAGATGATTGACTGGGAAACACTGCATTTAGAAAACGATAGCTTCATCGAAGAAGATTTCCAAACTGCGTTTACGGATGTACTCTACCAAGTGAAGCTCAAAAAACAGTACGGTAAAGAGCAGATTTTTTTATACATTTTGAGTGAGCACCAATCCACCCCTGACCCCTTAATGGCATTTAGGCTGTGGTATTATCGTTGCAAAATCTGGGATCGGTTTTTAAAACAAATTGACAAAAAAGAGCAAAGCGACACACTTAAACTGCCATTAATTCTTAATTTGGTTTTCTACAATGGTAAACAAAAACCCTACCCGTACACGCTCAATTTCTTCGACTTGTTTGAGGATGCGGCACTCGCCCAAGAGCTTTACAATGCCCCTGCCCCATTGATTGATTTATCGGTCATACCGGATGATGAGCTATTAACGCATGGGCATGTGGCTGCCATGGAGCTATGCCACAAGCACGCGTATAGCCGTGATCTTATACCAATTATTAAAGCGTTAATTCAGCATGACTTGCTACAATTAATCAAAACACTTGATGGTGGAAAACACATTTCTAGACTGGTAAAATATGCGCTAGAGTATGAGAAAGACAACTATGGTAGTGAAATTGTCACGCTTTTAGCTGACGCACTACCAGATATGAAGGAGACGATTATGTCTGCAGCAGATCAATTACGGCAAGAAGGCCATAACCGAGGGATGCAACAAGGAATGCAACAAGAAAAAATTTCCATTGCTTCAAATCTATTGAAAGAGGGATTAGGTGAAGACCTTGTGACTAAGGCTACTGGTCTAGATACAACAACGCTAGCTAATCTAAAAAAAGAAATTGCAAAGCAGTAAGTTAGATATAACTTTTAGAGAGGTATAAGCGGTCAAGTTGTTCTAAATCGTCACTTAAAACACGCTACTGATCACCCGGTAGCTCTGGTAAGCCAAGCTCTTTTAAAAAAGTATTATGCTTTTTTAAAGCAGTAGAAATATCGCTTTCTATGTTATGTAGCTTTTTATTAACCTCAGCTAAATCAATTTCTTTTTCTGGTTCTGCGGTACTCACATAACGAGAGATGTTGAGATTATAGTTATTCTTTTCTATTATCTCTTGCATAGACACTCTACGCGAGTAGCGATCTTCTTCTTGACGAAATTGGTAGGTCGAAATAATCTTTTCTATATCTTGAGTTCTTAATTTATTTTGTCGCTTGCCTTTCTCAAAGTGCTCACTTGCGTTAATAAAGAGTATATCATCAGGTTTTTTACATTTTTTAAGAATGACTATACAAACAGGAATACCTGTTGAGTAAAACAAGTTTGACGGCAGCCCTATTACTGAGTCAATACTTCCATCATCTAAAAGTTTTTTTCGTATGCGTTGCTCTGCTCCACCTCGGAACAAAACACCGTGCGGCATGATAATTGCCATTGTTCCATCATCCTTAAGGTAATGAAAGCCATGCAATAAGAAAGCAAAGTCAGCGGCTGACTTAGGTGCTAACCCGTATTGCTTGAAACGAATGTCATCAGCGTACATATCAAGAGGTTCCCACCTTAAGCTAAAAGGTGGATTAGCCACTATTGCATCAAAATAGGGTTTTTTAGCGGGATTGGTTTCACGCAGCATCTCCCAATCATTCTTTAATGTATCACCATGAAAAATCTCAAACTCTGAATCTTTTAGCCCATGCAAGAGCATGTTCATACGAGCTAAGTTAAAGGTAGTGATATTGCTTTCTTGACCATATATTTTTCCAATACCATGATCGCCTAGCTGGTGACGTACATTCAAAAGTAATGAGCCTGATCCACAAGCAAAATCAAGGATACTTTCCAGGTATTTCTTTTTACCAGCTGATGGATCCTGACTATCTAGCACAACGATCCGAGAAAGAATGGTTGAGATTTGCTGAGGGGTATAAAACTCACCTGCTTTTTTACCACCACCGGCTGCAAACTGCCCTATAAGGTATTCATAGGCATCACCTAATGTATCTTGATCGGTTGAAAATTCAGCGAGCCCATCAGCGATCTTACTAATGATCGCACATAATTTATCGTTTCGATCTACAGGGCGTTTACCTAGTTTTTCGGAATTAAGATTGATTTCAGAAAATAAGCCTTGGAAGGTGCTTTGGAAGGATTCGTTTTCAATGTAATTAAAACCATCCTCTAGTGTTTTAAGCAGTTCTTTGTTATGGGTTCGTGCCAGTTCGGCAATATTGCCCCACAAGTAATTAGGTTTGATAACATAATGCATGCGTCTTCGCATGACTCTCTCAAATTCTTTAACATCAGTCTTTGAGCTTTGCTCATACCAATACTGTAGTGGTGTAATATTATCCAAGCATGAAACTTGAGGATACTCCTCACCAAGCTCGTTTTTAGCTGCTTCTTCATAATTATCGGATAAATAACGTAAAAATAAAAAGGATAACATGTAATCCCTAAAGTCATCCGCATTCATTGCACCGCGTAACTTATCGGCGATTGCCCAAAGAATCTTACCGAGCTTTTTTTGCTGTTCTTCAGTCATATTGTTAATCCTCTTGCTTTTGTTCTGCTAACGCTGAAAATATCTCATCGTTAAAGTCATAATTCTGTAAAAAGTCATTCAATATCTGCCTGAAAAACTCTTTGTTTTCTTGCAACATTTGTTGCGGCTCATAAAGTGAATAATTGCCGTGGTTAAGGATATTGATCAGGCGAGTATGTAATAAACCCTCTTTGTCATCATTGTCTTTCTTAATACAATGAGCAAAGCCATTATAGCCATGAAAGCTCGCAGTTTTTTCCAGAATAATTCTAAGCATATTAAAGTGGTAGGTATACAAATCGCCAGATTCAGCAGCTTGCTGCAACTCTACCAACATGGCTACGTGATAAAAAAAGGGGGTATCACCAGTATATTTTAATTCACAGGTTTCATCTTTCTTGTTCTTGCTTAAAAATAACGTTTTTACTAATTTTTTTTCACTTTTTAGCTCATTACAAAGTACGTTAAAAAATAGCGTGTGATGTGAGGAAATCACTGTTTTTAGTGAATGTTTCTCATTCTTAAGAAGTTGTGCTAAGTGATGCGCGACTGCCACCGCGTTATTTTCATCTAGTGATGAAATAGGATCATCAATATAGATATACTTAACCCAACTATACGCTTCAATATCTTTATCCATCGCTAATTGAACAACAGCTAAGAAAAAGCACCAAATAAACATATTTTCTTCGCCACGTGAAACCTTGATGCTATCAAAATACTCTAAGGTCTTTCCGTTATTCACTTCCCTTGAAAAACGAACCTGCCAATTATTTGTATCTATTTTAAAATCAAAGTCAGCATATCTATTAAGAAATGGTCTAATCCTGTTATCCATTTCCAGTTCTTCAAAGCCTGAAAAAAAACTAGAGTTTGAGTTAAGCTTTAAAACACGGTCACAATCACCCTCAAGATCATTGTCCCAATAAAACAAATCTTCAGTGAACGCATTAAAATACAAGGTATCACGCTTATCATGTTGCTTGCCATATGCTTTAAAAGACATACAAAGACGTGTTTTGCCTGTGCCATTATAGGCAAAAAGCAGAATATACTTTTTTTTCTGCAATATATCCCGTAGGTGAGCTGCTACCTCTCGCAGTGAATCGAAACGGGTCATTTCCCCACCTCATTCACTGAAGGAAATAACTGCTGCATGAGTCCTTTTTTATGTTCTTTTAGTGTCTCGACTTTTTGAGATTGCGATTTTATAAGCTCATCAAGTGAAGTAAGGCAATCGGCTATTTTTTGTTGTTCTTTTTTGTCAGCGGGATAACAAACTTTAATGCTTGACATCCTGCGTGAAGATATTCCTAAAACCTTAGCTCCTTGAGCTTCTCTTTTAATTTGAATTCGGATTGAATTTGATTTAAATAAGTATCCACCAAATCCTATCGTTAGATTTTTATTTTTTTGTCTCGCTAAGAGTGTATGTAATCCAGATAATAGCTTTTCTTTATTTAGGTTAATAATTTCGATACTTTTTCCTACATCATTAATATCCTCTGATGCATCAGCGAATATAATATCACCCTCAATACAAAAGCATTCTGGTCTAATCTTTTCAAGAGATTCTGAAGTGTTTATAAATGGCACAGTCTCTTTTTTTATATCAAATAATGTGCTGAATTTTGTGTGTATGTCACCATAATGGATATTTTTAACAGTACCTTTTTTATAGTTCAGTTTATCCCTAGAGTATGAGTTTGTTTGTTGGAATGTATATATACTTTCTAGTGTTTTCTTATCCCAATCTCCTAAATCTTTAAATTCAGGAAAACGAAGCTGAGGCAGGCTATTCCCATCTACTGGAAATAGCTTTTGCATTAACCCTTTTTTATGCTCTTTTAGTGTCTCGACTTTCTGAGACTCGGATTTTATCAGCTCATCAAGTGAGGTAAGGCAATCGGCTATTTTTTGTTGCTCGGAAGGTATCGGGATTGTAACATCTAATTTTGCAAACTTTGAAATCCAATGTCTTTCATGTGAACCTATTTCATATTTAACGACCTGCATTGCTTCATAAATGAATTTAGTATTGGTTTTTTTTTCGGCCACTAATATTTTCATTGCAGACGACTTTGCTTTAAAGGGAAACTCGACAAATTTTGTTGCTGTAGTGAAATCATCAAAAATAATTACAGGCAGCTTATCTCTATATATCCCATGTGTCTCATTAGTATATCCTAAAACAAAGGTTTTTCCTGCTGTTAGGACAGGGGTTTTATAACTATCATCATATCTCGTGCTTTTCACTAAGTACTGAGTTGGCTGAAGATAATCTAAGCATTCGCCTAACTTCTTCACTTTCCACTCTCCCGAATCCTTAAACTCAGGAAAACGAAGCCTAGGAACAGCGCGATTATCCTGTTGGTTACTCATACGTGTTTAAACCTGATATTTCACGACCATTGCTGTATTTTTTTAATAACGGGATTAGCTCTTCCATGAGTGAAAGTTTTTTCTTGGTTCTCTCCCGCCATCCTAAACCCAGGGGAGAAAGTAAGTGCGTCAGTTCTTCATCATCAAATACCTTTCTTCTTAGAATAGTATCTACAAAACCCTGTAGGGCTGCTGGTTCAAGTTTATTGTGCTTGGCAAGAATAGCTATTTCATTCTGGTGTTTATTCTTCTTAAAAGTCTCATATCCTTCATGAATTTGTTTTTCGGTAAGCCCCTCACCGACTTTTAAGGTGTTAATGTAAGCCTCAATATCATCAACATCATTCATGAACTTAGAATCTGATCGAATCAAGTCAGGCCGGCTTCGCCGGCAACTTTCTAAGCCTCTAAGAGTTTAGTCTTTACAAAGCCACGAGTATTATTAAGTCTCAAACTAGTCAAGCCTGCCCATGGAATAATAACGAATAAAAATAACACACCTGCTATAGAAATTGCTTCAGGTAGTTGAGCAATAACTCACCTACTATACGCGCTTCTCATTTTACTCTAAGAATAATGAAACGCTTTAGTATCAAACAAATCTTGGTAACCAATCAGAACTGGTGGAACTTTCACACCAAGTACAAAGATAAAATCAGAGAAGCTATTGTCATTGGCATTGTTAAGCTGCTTAGCTGCAAACATCCTATGCGTGGCCATAAAGAGTATCATTGCAGTAATCCAAACTGTTCACACGTCAAATACATCCGCCATACCTGCAAAGCTAAAAGCTGTTCATCGTGTGGTAAAAAAGCCACAGAAGTATGGATACAACAACAAATGGCAATCTTACCCAACACTGCATGGCAACACATCACATTCACCATGCCCTCTACTCTTTGGGACTGCTTTTGGACAAACAGTGAGCTTCTTAATTTACTCCCACCATTAGCAGCAAAGGTGTTACTCAAGCTTGCTAAAAACAAGAGGGTTAAACCCGGTGTATTTATCGCGCTTCACACCTTTGGCAGAGATCTAAAGCGCAATGTGCATCTTCATGCGTCAATCACTCTGGGTGGTATCAACAAAGAGTTAACACAATGGAAAAGCCTCTACTTCCATCAACCTACACTAATGTCCATGTGGCGTTATGAGGTCATTAACCTTTTTAGAAACCACCACCAGGACAAAGGGCTTATTCTGCCAAATCAGTTAGCCTCTACACTGAACCACACTTTCAACGGGTGCTGCCTCTATATAATGTAGGCTATATTGCTGCTGGCACGCCAAAATCATTGACCTTCTCCCAAAACTGATCCCATCTGCCTTTAGTCTTTACTAGTGTTCTCAAGTCAGGCCGGCTTCGCCGGCAACTTTCTAAGCCTCTAAGAGTTTAGTCTTTACAAAGCCACGAGTATTATTAAGTCTCAAACTAGTCAAACCTGCCCATGGAATAATAACGAATAAAAATAACACACCTGCTATAGAAATTGCTTCAGGTAGCTGAGCAATAACTCACCTACTATACGCGCTTCTCATTTTACTCTATGAATAATGAAACGCTTTAGTATCAAACAAATCTTGGTAACCAATCAGAACTGGTGGAACTTTCACACCAAGTACAAAGATAAAATCAGAGAAGCTATTGTCATTGGCATTGTTAAGCTGCTTAGCTGCAAACATCCTATGCGTGGCCATAAAGAGTATCATTGCAGTAATCCAAACTGTTCACACGTCAAATACATCCGCCATACCTGCAAAGCTAAAAGCTGTTCATCGTGTGGTAAAAAAGCCACAGAAGTATGGATACAACAACAGATGGCAATCTTACCCAACACTACATGGCAACACATCACATTCACCATGCCCTCTACTCTTTGGGACTGCTTTTGGACAAACAGAGAGCTTCTTAATTTACTCCCACCATTAGCAGCAAAGGTGTTACTCAAGCTTGCTAAAAACAAGAGGGTTAAACCCGGTGTATTTATCGCGCTTCACACCTTTGGCAGAGATCTAAAGCGCAATGTGCATCTTCATGCGTCAATCACTCTGGGTGGTATCAACAAAAGACCTTCTGCGAAACTAAATACTGGGCGAGCTTATGCTCGTTTGTAGTTTTAGAATCCGGCTTGAAGATTGAGAATCCCAGCAATAATATTAAATCTCATATTGTGTTTTCTGCGAAAATTCCTATACACCTCCCCAAGAATGCGGAATTTTTTAAATTTTGAGAATTGATGTTCAACCCTAATACGGATCTTGCTGTGATTACGGTTATCCTCTTTTTGTTGAGTAGTTAATTTGCCGCCTTTGGGCTTTTTATGAGGTAAGTTAACCAAGGGGTCAGTATGTTGAATTCCTTGGTATCCTAGATCAGCATATTTTTCTGCTGGTGGCAGTGGGCTGCCACGTTGTCGGATCTTAATATCATGAACCCTCCCAGGCATTGTTTGAGAGACGTTGATTATTTTTCCGGATGTACTCATTGCTATCTCCACCTTTTGAGTATGTCTTTTCTTTTTACCAGAATAATAATCTTTACGTGGCTTCTTCTTTTTGGGGCGCTGAATAGGCTGCTCCGTTACATCCATTAATATAGCGCAAACCGCATCTTCTGTTAGGGTTCTGTCTTTTTTAATATGAATATGCTTGGCCACTAAGGGTTCTAAGCGTTTAAATAAGCGGCAGACATTACTGTCATCCAAACCAACAAAGTAACCTAAGAATTCATGTGTTACATAAGTGCGATAGTACATCATGAGAAGCAAAAGGCGATCATGGTGCGTGGTGAGTTTCGGGCGCCTTCCCAGCTTACTAAACTCATCATCAAGTGATGACTTCACTTGTTGGTGTATCGTTTCAAAATCATCAAGGGTCAAACCAGTTAACTTTTTAAAAATACGCGGGCGGTTACTGAGTTGCTGATAGCTTA
This sequence comes from Gammaproteobacteria bacterium, assembly GCA_965196985.1. Taxonomy (GTDB): domain Bacteria; phylum Pseudomonadota; class Gammaproteobacteria; order UBA12402; family UBA12402; genus 2-12-FULL-35-23. The sequence continues at coordinate 77,679 of CBDALO010000067.1, forward strand.
ATAGCATATGCCTTTCCATGAATGATTATTAATCAGGCAATTATAAGCAAATTTTAGCTAGTTTCTAGAACTGCCCTTAGTTACGCAGAAGGTCTAAAGAGTTAACACAATGGAAAAGCCTCTACTTCCATCAACCTACACTAATGTCCATGTGGCGTTATGAGGTCATTAACCTTTTTAGAAACCACCACCAGGACAAAGGGCTTATTCTGCCAAATCAGTTAGCCTCTACACTGAACCACACTTTCAACTTTAATCAACTGCTTGATCAGCTTTACCAAAAACGATGGGTAGTACATTGCGCAAAGCCCTCAAAGAATCACAAACAAAACGTTAAATACTTAGGTCGATACACCAAACGTCCTCCTATTGCTGAGTCAAAAATTAAAAACTTTGATGGGAGCAGCCTCAGTTTTAATTATCTTGATCACGTCTCTAAAACCTACAAGCAATTTAAATTAACCGCGGAAGAGTTTATTGCTCGATTTATTCAACACATTCCTGATGTTGGCTTTCGTATGGTGCGTTATTATGGGTTTCTTGCTAACCGGGTGCGAGGTGAGATGCTACCCAAAGTCAGACTCCTATTAGGTGAAACTGATCCAAACACACCCCAGGTCAATTACCGCACCTTAATGCAAAATAATTTTAACATTGACCCCTATGAATGTGTTCTATGCGGTAGCCAAATGTTTTTAGCTAACTGCTGGTATAGACAACCTAACCGTTACAAATTGCTATCAAAGCATCGTGAACTCGCCTTACTGAAAAAAATCTAATAACTTCCTAGGGGGGTAGTCCGTCCAAAACAACAAATAACAGCTAGTTTTGGCTATTGTTTGTCATAACTAACCCTGCCCCACCACTAAATCGATTTTATAAAAAATACCTGTGCTAAAATTACTCATTTTAATTGGTGGTATTTTTACCAATTGACACATTGAAATTCCTTAATATCAAGCCGATTAACTCATTGCGGGTTAATTTTTGTTTAGATCTCGTACCTTTTGAGTATCTGGCAATTAATTTCATGATATAGTCATAATCAATGAGTTCTGATGCAAAAAGGACAAATTCAAAGTCAAGATCTTCAACTTCACTGGAAGCATCCTTACCTTTTTTACCGTGATCAGATCTTAATCTTTCCGCAACTTCTAAGTAAGCTCCACGAAAACCTTGAAGCTGGTCTTTAGGAAGTAACGTGTTAATAGTTTGTTTTTGTTTCTCATTAAGATCCGTATATTGGTCAAGCTGTGTTTTAGCACGCTGAACTTCTTTGAAGAGATTAATAAATTGACTACGTGCGGCTTCCCCTTTTAGATTAGGCACATCTGAGGGTTTATTTTCTAACCCTTGTGACTCCATAAACTCAGCAAGCTTTTTGACCGAATCATCTAACGTTTCAATAACAGTTTCGGCAGGATCAACCAACCAGATTTTTTTAACCACTTCCGGCGAGCTTTCCCCAGAAAACAAAGCGATTGCATCACTGACCGCATCTTGCTGCTGGCGAAAATCTAAGATATTCCCATAAGGCTTCGTGTCATTAATAACACGATTAGTTCGTGAAAAGGCTTGGATTAAACGGTGATAGGTTAAGTTTCTATCAACGTACAGAGTATTGAGAAACGGCGCATTAAACCCTGTCAGTAACATTTCAACAACAATCAGAATATCAATTTTCTGGTTATGAGGCAGATCACGGTTAGGAAACTCCTGAGATTTAACGCGGCTTTGCACATCACTGTAATACTGAGTAAACTCAGTAATTTTATGATTCGTTCCATACTTAGCATTATAATCTTCTATTATCTGTATTAGTGCTTGTTTTTTCTTTTCAGGTTCTACTGTATTATCACGCCGCTCTTGATCGAGATCTTCTTGCATCTGCCTCACATCTTTATTTCCCTCCGCTGGAGGGGTGAAGACACACGCTATGTTTAATGGTTTAAATTCAGGATGAGTCGTTAATCGCGCTTCCTGTAGGTTTTTAAAAAGCTCGAAATACTCAATTGCGTCATCAATTCCTGCGGTAACCAAAATCGCATTAAACTTTCTGCTAGCTGTAGCAGCATCATGTTTCTCAAAAATTGAGTTAATAATCGCTTTCTTAGTGATCGCTTGGCCTGGCTGAGGCGGATTCTTTCCCTTCGGTTTATAGTAGTCTAAGTGAAATCTTAGTACATTGCGGTCTTCAATAGCATGAGTAATCGTATAGGCATGTAAAAGTCTCTCAAAAACATCCTTTGTGGTTTTAAGGGTTTTTTTCTCACCCTCTATTTTATAGGTTGATGAGTTTTGCTCAAAAATCGGCGTCCCCGTAAAACCAAAAAGCTGCGCGTTAGGGAAAAACTCCTTGATAGCCGCTTGGTTATCACCAAACTGTGATCGATGGCATTCATCAAAAATCAAGACAATCCGCTTATGACGAAGCGGCTCAAGCTGTTTTTTATAATTTTTCTTATTGCTACCACTTAAGGCTAATCCAAGCTTTTGAATGGTGGTGACAATGACCTTATTAGAATAATCATCTGAAAGCAATCGGCTTACTAGATCTTCCGTGTGCGTGTTTCTGGTTACACAGCCCTCTTGAAAACGGTTGAACTCTTCAACAGTTTGTTTGTCGAGATCTTTACGATCAACCACAAAAAGGCATTTTTCAATCTCAGGGTTTTCTTTGAGCAGTGTTGACGTTTTAAATGAAGTGAGCGTTTTACCACTACCAGTCGTATGCCAAATATAACCGTTACCACAGTTTGTGTGTACACAATCCATAATTGCCTTGACAGCATAGATTTGGTAGGGACGCATAATCATTAGTTTTTGCTCACTATCGACCAAAACCATGTATCGACTAATCATTTGGCCAAGTGTACATTTTGCTAGGAACTTTTCAGTAAAGGTTTCCAGATGTGTAATTTTTTTATTATCCTTGTCAGCAAATTGATACAAAGGAAGAAAACGTGTTTCAGCATCAAAACTAAAGTGTCGCTGATTGTTGTTAGCAAAGTACCAAGTATCATGTTGGTTGCTCACAATAAAAATCTGTAAAAAACACATTAAGGTTCTGGTGTAACCGTTACCAATATCACTCTTATATTCGATAATTTGCTCCATAGCTCTGCTAGGACTAATTTGTTGGTTTTTTAGCTCAATCTGAACAACAGGAATGCCATTAATTAATAAGACCACGTCATAAACATGATGGGTATAGTCAGTATTGAGTCGAACTTGGTTAATAACCTCAAAGGTATTTTTACACCAATCCTTTATGTTAACTAAGGTATAATGGAAGGGCGTGCCGTCATCACGCTCAAAGTAATTATTTTCCCTTAATAATTGAGAAGCCTTGTAAGTATCTGCAGTGATCACTTGCTCAAGTAGTCGCTCAAACTCATTGTCAGTTAATCTAACGCGGTTAAGCGATTCAAACTGATCGCGAAAGTTTTTCTCAAGTAATGCTCTGTTATCAATATCAGATCTATAGCGATATTTCAGATCAATAAGCTTATTGATTAACTCTTTCTCAATATCTCCTTCTTTCACGTGTCCATTATCCTATTCAGTTTTGTTTAACTGCTGACAGCAGTATATTTGGGTGAAAATTCATAAGCGTGATTTTTCAGATATACTCCATTAACCAGACAATTCATTTTCAATATCTTTAGTTTTTTATTATACATAACTAACAAGTTAATATGATTTTTAACCTCGCCTTCTCTACAAATTTCCACTATTATCCTCTCGTTTTTGGTTATATATTCTTGCTATTTCCAACAAGTAACTCATTAGTTTATTATTTCTATCACTCAAAGCCCATGAATCTAGAATCATATGATCAAAGCCTGAAAGATTAGAATAGTAATAACCTATATCATATTTATGATCTTCAAGCAGGTGAAGTGTTTGTTTAAGCTTCACAAGTTGATGATGATTAGTATAGGTTTCAGTAGTTTTCTTTCCCGAAAGCCTATCGTCAATTTCCTGTAAGGAATGAGTAATTAAAAAAGATAATTGATTCTTTATTTTTGTCATCCTAGACCTCCTGTAAATCTTCGCTAGGATTTGCAACAAAAAACTGGCTCTGCCCACCGAGATATATGTCTTGACTTGCAGCTTTTCCTTCTAAAAATTGAGTGCCAGGAGTAATTTGAAATTGCTTGAACTGTGTCATTTGATTCCACTGAGGTTTCAAGGCTAGACTATCTCTTGAAGCAGGAAAGGTTTTAAATAAATAACGGCCTTTGGGTGACGCATCAATCCCATCATAATAACGAATCCCATATGAGTTATGACCAGCTGTTTTTAGGTTAATAGTTCCACGTTCAAATGAGTTAATAATATTTGCATGTTGCTCCGCAGGAACCCCAGATTTTTCAAGAAAATCTCCAATAACTTTTGAAGCAACCTCACCCACCGCATCCGCCGCTTCACCTAACGCCTTACCTCCCACCTCGATCGCTTCAACAGCCCCCTGCTCAGCAGGCAAAGCTTCCAACATCCCCATCACGCCACCAAAGAACCCTTCAGGAAATTGACCAGTCGGATCCTTGAATCGATACGGGTTGTCATTGGCATACGCATAGCGATTAAAACTCAACGGATTCTTAGCTTTAAAACCCACGGGATCCGGTTGAATAAAGCGACCAATTAACGGGTTATAATAACGCGCACCAAAGTAGGACAGCCCTGTTTGCCGGTTATGCAATTGACCGGTATACCCTATATGGCGTGTTGCTTGTTGAGCCACAGCTTGTTCCGTGCCATAAGGTAAATACGTTTGCTGCCATTGCACACTCCCCGTGCTGTCTGTCGCCACAATCGGCGAACCCAAAAGATCATTCAGGTAGTACAAGGCGTCACTGACTGTGCCTGCTTGCCCCGCTGGGTGCGTCACTTTCACAATCGGATGCCCTGCTAACGCAATAAAGTCAGTCGCCACCAGGTGGCCGGCAACGTTTTGCAACGTATACGGCATTTGGTTGGCTTGATGCAGCTCTAAAACTGTTGTTGGCCCTTTAGCCGTTGCTTCGGTCACAGCCAGTCGGTGATGATTGCCATCATAACGGTAAGTCAATACCTCAGGCTGGCCGAGGCGGTTGTGCCCCGCAATACTTGTTAATGCTTGTGCGGCGTTATACGTGAAACGCTGTGTGCCGTCACTGGTCAGATTGCCAAACCCATCATACGAGAAGGTGGTAGGGTCTGAGCCACCGATTGCACTTAATTGATTGGTCGTGGGGTCATAGGTATACGTGATCACACGACTGCCCATGGTTTTTTGGGTGATGTTACCCGTAACATCATACGCAATCTGACCACTTCCCCAAGGGCCTGACGCATCGGTTAACCAATTCACTGCGTTGTAGTGCAAGGTTTGATTATTCGTGCTGTTGAGCTGATCCGTGAGCTGACTTAAATTGCCAACCCAATCATAACGGTACTGGCGGTTGACTAAAGCTGCGGCTCCTGCTTTTTGACTCACCCTGCTGGCAATGAATTGTCGTGGAGTTAGGGTATCGGTGGTTTTAACGCCGTTCGCGTCTGTCCACGACTGCACTTGCCCATTCGGAAAATACGTGACCAAGGAGACAAACGGTAGAAGCTGGGTGGGTTCACCAAACGCATTGGGTGCAAAATGTAACACGGTGTCATCAGGATAGGTCATGCTCAACAAGTGATCCAACGCATCATAAGTGTAGTGCAAGGCTAACTGATGCCCTAGTGCCGTTAAAGTGGCACTGAGTAAGTGACCGTTCGCATCGTAGGCATATTGCCAAGTGGCTTGTTGGTTGGTCGTTTGGGTGAGCTCTCCTTTTTGATCGTACGTTCTCGTGATCGGTGACGTACTGGCACCAGGATACGTGATGGTCGTCAGTCGTTGATCCGCATCATACTGATACTGCGTCACACCCGATTGACCCACTTGTTCAGAACGCTTATTCCCCAGTAAATCCCGCCCATAGGTGGTAATACCCGTTTCAGGATTGATCACTTGGGTTAAATACCCCTGCTGATTATAGTGATACTGTCGCTGCCATTGGCCTTGCTGGACTTGCGTAATCTGCCCCAACGTGTTGCGCGTTATAGTGGTGATCGTCCCATTGGGTTGTTCAATGCCCATCAGTTGCTTTTGGTTAGGATTCCCAAAAGCGCGGTACTGCTTGGTGGTTACATGACCCAAAGGATCGGTTAGTTGCACCCGATTTTTGGGGAGATACGTCAACTGGGTCACATAGGGATTCGTGAGGGTGTTGCGGTCAGTGAATGACGCGGCTTGTTCAATCCGTGTGATGCGGTTTAAGGGATCATAACGGGTTACCACACCCGTGGTTTGATTGGGATAGGATTTAAATACGCACCGCTTCTCTGCGTCATAGCGTCGAATCACTCGGCGATGGATTTTTTGGGTCGTGTCCTCGGTGTCTACGCTGATAGGATTCCCCCAGCCGTCAAATGCGGTTACTTGTTGGCTGGGGCCTCGAATCACGGTTTGAGTGCTGCCGGTGGGACGATCTTGCCAGAGGAGCTTGGTTGGCGCATGCAACGGCGGAGTGATTAGGCTCAATCGATACAGCGGATCATACTGATAGGTTGTGGTATTCCCCAAAGGATCAGTTGCACTCGTTACCGTCCCATTGTTTTGCACAACAAACCGTTTCACTGCCCCTAAAGGATCGGTCACCGTTTGAGGTAAACCGGCTTGATAATCGGCAAAGGTGGTTTTCTGGCCCAGTGAATTGGTTTTTGAGGTGACATTTCCGTGAGCATCGTACGTGTACGTGGTTTTCACGCCGTCCACGGTATGAGTCAGTAAATTCCCCAACGAATCAAATGTACTGCGGAGGGTTTTGACCGGTTGTTTTTGTGCGTTATACAGCGTGGTGTCTTGGAGCTTCACCATCCAATGTGAAGGATTAATAAAATACGTCAGGTCTTTACTGAAGGATCCTTGATCAGACGTTTCTACAACATGTTGCGCGAGTCCTTGGGCATTAAAATTGGCATACTGGGTGAGATAGGTTGTTCCCACGCCTTGACTGTAGCGTGTGATTTTTTTTTGTGTCAGCTCCGCCATGAAGGTACCCATGTTCGGGTCATAAGGGCCACTCCAAGCCGATTGTGAGATAGGATGAACATACACCGGAGCCGTCGAGATATTTTTAAACCCCCAAGTCAATTGGGTGTTTTCTAAAGGGATCCCGTTCAGGGTGGTGATTTCTTTGTCGAGCAATAAGCCCGTTTGAGGGGTCGGTACGGGTGACGTGGTCGTGGCGTAGGCATGCTGGATCGGATCGTAAAACGCGAGGGTAAACAGATCTCTTTGCGTATCAAAGGTATAAATAGTTTTTCGGTCAGGGCCGGTGACCGTGGTGTGCTTGCCATACAGGTAGCTTTGATTATTGGGCATGCGGTCATAGGTGTAAGTCCACGTGGCACTAGGCAGAAAAGGGCCTGACTTTTGAACCCGAATCACATAAGGATCAATCATGCGATCAGGTTGCTTGATATTGACCTCAGCACTCTCCACCATCGGTAAAAACCCATAGGTATAAGCGACCTTAGCACCTCTGGGGTACGTCATATCAGCGAGGACAGTATAAACCTGCGGGTCAGAGGCATCAGGGTCAGTTAACACCTTCCAATTAAATTGCCACTGTGAGCCATCAGGTAAAAGAATCTGGTACAAGACGGGGCTGTTATGTGCCGTGGTGTACTTAAAGTACCAATGCCGACCATCACTGCTGGCCATGTGTGTTAACACCGCCACACCAGCCACATAGCTGTAACTAAAACCCAACTGATACCCGTCACTGGTTCTGACTTTGAGTAACACCCCATTCGCGCCAGCCGCATAGGTATACTGAATCGTTTGTCCGTTTGGACTGGTGATTTGGGTCACAGGGGAAGTGAAGCCCCCTTTGGAGACAACGGTGTACTGAGTGCCATTAGGACTTGTCACTCGGCCTGAATAAATAAATGACCCTTGAAAGCGCGGATAGGCTTGTTTACTGAGCGTTGCTTGCCAATGGTCTTTTGAGTAATACCGTGAGCCGTTTTGCGGATAAAGCACATGGATGCTGCCTGCTGGATCCTGAAAAGCAGGAAAGGAAGCGGTATACGGTGTTTTGTCTTCGAGAATGCCTACAAAGTAATTAAAGCGATAGCCTAATCGGTTAATGTTGTACCCGTAGTTTCGACCGCTCACATCATTCCCCATGACAAAGGGATCCAGCAGCGAATAACTGCCGGTGATCTGTAACGGTAAGCCGTCCCCGCCTGGGATGGCTACTAACGGTAAGTGCAGTGAGACATTTCCTGTAAACGGATCCACGTGCGTGATTTCATGCGGTTTGATCTCAGAGCGATACAGCAAGTTACCGAACTGGGTTGATAAATACGGTTGGGATTGGCTATCGGCCAGTTTCAAGTAGCGGCGCCAGTCCTTCTCCCACCCTTGGGCGTGAGTGGAGGCGGGTTTGCTGGTTTTAGACTGAGCATGGCTGCTTGAATGAAGCGTAGAAAAAAAGGGCGGGGGATTAGCTGGCTTGACCGAATCCGCAAAACCACTGGCCATGACCAACAGGATAATCAGGGCAACACTCACCCAAGTGACAAGCGTTGAGTACAAGCTCAGCCAAGGGGACTTCACCCTCGCCTTGGTAAATTGCTTTGCGCTTACTTCCGCTTTATCCCCGACTCTCATCACACGTCCTTGTTTGGCCACGCCATTCAACAGGCGCGACTATACAAGAATGCATGAAGCCTGGCTAACTCTTTTGTTAATCCCGCCGTAATTTGACCAAAAATCAAACTGCTGCTAATACGTTGTAAGTAATGCTAAAATTTAACCAGAAAAGCCAGATGCTTTTTCTTCCTGATCAAAAATTAGTTTACTTCGCATAAGGGCCATTATGAGGGGTAATAATGGCCTTTTCTGAATAGATTTTACCCAACCCCCGATAAAGCTGGTTATGAGGTGCTATTACTAATAATTGCCATCGGCACTTTTGTTCAAAATCAGCTTGATTAATAGTACTATATACAATATCATTAAGTCTATGGTAAACAAGGATAAGCTTTTTGAAAAAATGCGTAATAATCCGCGTGATTGGCGGATTGAGCAACTAGAGACAATTGCAAAGCAACACGCTGTAATTGTTCGTAAAACTGGTGGCAGTCATGTGGTCTTTGATCATCCCTCTTGGGTTGAGCTACTTTGTGTACCAGCTAAAAGACCTATAAAACCAGTGTATATTAAAAAGTTTGTCACATTAATTGAATCATTGGAGGTGGATCATGCAAGCTCCTGACTATCCTTTTATAATTAGACACCTTGCCAAAGAAGAGGGTGAAGGATTTTTGATAGAATTCCCTGATTTGCCAGGTTGCCTTTCTGATGGAGACACAGTAGAAGAAGCCATTGAAAATGGCAAGGATGCACTACAATGCTGGTTGTCTGCTGCAGAAGAATCTGGTAGAAAAATTCCAAAACCAGGAATAATGGAGGCTCAAAGCGGTAAGTGGGTTCAACGTGTTCCTAAATCACTTCATTACCGTTTAGTTGAGCAAGCTAAGCGAGAAGGAGTTAGTTTAAATACACTAGTTATTTCTATGATCTCTGAATCATTAGGGCATCATACACACTAATCAATGTACCTTAATTAGGCAGTCAAACCCGTGATAAGTCGCGGTTATCACGGGTATTTACCGCTACTTTAAGGCAATGCCATCGGTATATTCTGTAGTAGCCTGAATAATAACTAAATAATCTGTTAATTTTTATCCTTTATTATATTCGAATATCTACTTTAGAAAATAATTTTATATATTAAACCACATGCCTAGTTATCACTTAAGAAGTTCGCGCAACGATGAAGCAATAAGCACATTACGCAAGCAAATATTATTACAACAGATTACTGATGAACAGATAGTTAGCCACTTTCAAAATAATGCACTTGAAGCAAGTTTGTTTTTACAAGAAAGCGTGTATGTTTTTGTGCACAGGATGAAAAAAACTCCCAGTCTTGATCAAACTCTCATCATACTAATAAATAACAAACATTTCCTAGTGAAGGAGAAGGACACACCACATTTATGGCTTGATGAAAAAGAAAGGTGGACTTTTTTAACCTCTCTCGCAAAATATGGTAACGGTCAAATCATTAACATTGCATTGCAAAAATTAGACACCGCCTTTGGCGGCAAGAACACTGACGGCTTTCGCGCGTTTCTGACTCATAAAGATAAAGATCAGTTCTCCCCCTTGAATTCTGCTGCTTGTGCGGGTCACCTCGAGGTGGTGAAAGACTTAATCGCGGCGGCCGACACCGCCTTTGGCGGCAAGAACACTGACGGCTTTCGCGCGTTTCTGACTCAACCGAATAAAGATCAGTTCTCCCCCTTGAATACTGCTTCGAAAGAAGGTCACCTCGAGGTGGTGAAAGACTTAATCGCGGCGGCCGACACCGCCTTTGGCGGCAAGAACACTGACGGCTTTCGCGCGTTTCTGACTCATAAAGATAAAGATCAGTTCTCCCCCTTGAATTCTGCTGCTTGTGCGGGTCACCTCGAGGTGGTGAAAGACTTAATCGCGGCGGCCGACACCGCCTTTGGCGGCAAGAACACTGACGGCTTTCGCGCGTTTCTGACTCAACCGAATAAAGATCAGTTCTCCCCCTTGAATACTGCTTCGAAAGAAGGTCACCTCGAGGTGGTGAAAGACTTAATCGCGGCGGCCGACACCGCCTTTGGCGGCAAGAACACTGACGGCTTTCGCGCGTTTCTGACTCATAAAGATAAAGATCAGTTCTCCCCCTTGAATACTGCTTCGAAAGAAGGTCACCTCGAGGTGGTGAAAGACTTAATCGCGGCGGCCGACACCGCCTTTGGCGGCAAGAACACTGACGGCTTTCGCGCGTTTCTGACTCATAAAGATAAAGATCAGTTCTCCCCCTTGAATACTGCTTCGAAAGAAGGTCACCTCGAGGTGGTGAAAGACTTAATCGCGGCGGCCGACACCGCCTTTGGCGGCAAGAACACTGACGGCTTTCGCGCGTTTCTGACTCATAAAGATAAAGATCAGTTCTCCCCCTTGAATTCTGCTGCTTGTGCGGGTCACCTCGAGGTGGTGAAAGACTTAATCGCGGCGGCCGACACCGCCTTTGGCGGCAAGAACACTGACGGCTTTCGCGCGTTTCTGACTCAACCGAATAAAGATCAGTTCTCCCCCTTGAATACTGCTTCGAAAGAAGGTCACCTCGAGGTGGTGAAAGACTTAATCGCGGCGGCCGACACCGCCTTTGGCGGCAAGAACACTGACGGCTTTCGCGCGTTTCTGACTCATAAAGATAAAGATCAGTTCTCCCCCTTGAATACTGCTTCGAAAGAAGGTCACCTCGAGGTGGTGAAAGACTTAATCGCGGCGGCCGACACCGCCTTTGGCGGCAAGAACACTGACGGCTTTCGCGCGTTTCTGACTCATAAAGATAAAGATCAGTTCTCCCCCTTGAATTCTGCTGCTTGTGCGGGTCACCTCGAGGTGGTGAAAGACTTAATCGCGGCGGCCGACACCGCCTTTGGCGGCAAGAACACTGACGGCTTTCGCGCGTTTCTGACTCATAAAGATAAAGATCAGTTCTCCCCCTTGAATACTGCTTCGAAAGAAGGTCACCTCGAGGTGGTGAAAGACTTAATCGCGGCGGCCGACACCGCCTTTGGCGGCAAGAACACTGACGGCTTTCGCGCGTTTCTGACTCATAAAGATAAAGATCAGTTCTCCCCCTTGAATTCTGCTGCTTGTGCGGGTCACCTCGAGGTGGTGAAAGACTTAATCGCGGCGGCCGACACCGCCTTTGGCGGCAAGAACACTGACGGCTTTCGCGCGTTTCTGACTCATAAAGATAAAGATCAGTTCTCCCCCTTGAATTCTGCTGCTTGTGCGGGTCACCTCGAGGTGGTGAAAGACTTAATCGCGGCGGCCGACACCGCCTTTGGCGGCAAGAACACTGACGGCTTTCGCGCGTTTCTGACTCATAAAGATAAAGATCAGTTCTCCCCCTTGAATACTGCTTCGAAAGAAGGTCACCTCGAGGTGGTGAAAGACTTAATCGCGGCGGCCGACACCGCCTTTGGCGGCAAGAACACTGACGGCTTTCGCGCGTTTCTGACTCATAAAGATAAAGATCAGTTCTCCCCCTTGAATACTGCTTCGAAAGAAGGTCACCTCGAGGTGGTGAAAGACTTAATCGCGGCGGCCGACACCGCCTTTGGCGGCAAGAACACTGACGGCTTTCGCGCGTTTCTGACTCAACCGAATAAAGATCAGTTCTCCCCCTTGAATACTGCTTCGAAAGAAGGTCACCTCGAGGTGGTGAAAGACTTAATCGCGGCGGCCGACACCGCCTTTGGCGGCAAGAACACTGACGGCTTTCGCGCGTTTCTGACTCATAAAGATAAAGATCAGTTCTCCCCCTTGAATACTGCTTCGAAAGAAGGTCACCTCGAGGTGGTGAAAGACTTAATCGCGGCGGCCGACACCGCCTTTGGCGGCAAGAACACTGACGGCTTTCGCGCGTTTCTGACTCATAAAGATAAAGATCAGTTCTCCCCCTTGAATACTGCTTCGAAAGAAGGTCACCTCGAGGTGGTGAAAGACTTAATCGCGGCGGCCGACACCGCCTTTGGCGGCAAGAACACTGACGGCTTTCGCGCGTTTCTGACTCATAAAGATAAAGATCAGTTCTCCCCCTTGAATTCTGCTGCTTGTGCGGGTCACCTCGAGGTGGTGAAAGACTTAATCGCGGCGGCCGACACCGCCTTTGGCGGCAAGGACAGCTCTCAATTTAATGCTTTTTTAGAACAAATAAATAATCATGGCTTTACTCCATTAAATGCTGCAGCAAATTCAGCTAGGCAAAGAAGAAATACTACTACTTTGTTTTCTAGTATTTGCACCATTCTTTTATCGAAAGGCGCAGATCCAGATAAAAAAAATAAACGTGGTTTTTCTGCACGACAAAACTGGCGAGCCTTTTCATGGCCTGATCAATCTAGGCAACCATTGATAAACAATCAATACACCAATCCTAATAACAGAGTGTTAAAATTAAATAGTGGCGCCCACCAATCAAACAACAGCTCAACTTTTTTCAAGCGTGGTCATACAAACACTAACTATGGAAATAGATGCTCAACAGGTAGGCAAAACTATGTGCGATGCACAAAAAATAGTTAAGACCCTATAAGGTCCCTTATGGGGGGCTATGTTTTCAGGTGGTTTCGGGTTGCTTTCTGTGCATCCCTGCCCTATGCTTATCTCCGGTTATCGTATCTCCGGTTATCAGCGTTTTTTGACGATCAAAAAAACGATAAATTTTTCGCTTATTTTTCAACCGGTTAGAAGTGGGGAACATCGGAATACTTGTGGAACCTTGTTTTTTGCGCCCTACTCCTTCAGTAATGAACAACCCAGCAAGGAAAAGCGCATGACCCATTCAAAGCAACCTAGTAGTTTAGCGCAACGCCTCGCCCAGCAAGCGTATCGGCGAAAACAACGCGAGCGTGAGCTGGTGCGCGTCGAAATTCAGATGAAGCAAGCCTATAAACACCGGTTTGATGAGTTGGTCGCTGCGAAAGCGAAAGATCTGCCGGAAAACTGGCATCGGCATAAGCGATTAGCCCAGGCTCGCCGGTTAGTGATCGAAGAGGCGCTGGCCAACACCCAAACCAGTTTCATTACCTTGCAAGATCACATTGCCCAGCTTAAAGCGGAAGTGAGTGCCCTTTCCCCCGCTTTTTTTGAAGCAGCGCTTGAGGCCCCCACTTCCTTTTTGCCCGAAGATACAAGCCATCAAAAGTCTACCCAATGAAGCTACTTTTTTAAAGCAGCTCTTAGCGCAGTTTTACAAAGCCAAAGTGTTGGCTGAACGCCAGCAGGTTCAACAAACCAATGCGGCTAACCAGTATAAAAAGCTCTATGAGGCGGTTGAACAAGAGAATCAGCGTTTACGGGAAAAGTGTGCCACAAAGGAGGCTTAAAAAAGTAAAAATAAAAAAAGAATAATTTATTTGATGTAAATAGATTAATCATCCGACACTTAAGCCCCGATTACCTGACACTTAAACTGGGGACAACTCGATTAATGAACATGATGGGGTGTCGCGGTGGATAAAAAGTGGGCCTGATGGACGAGATTTAAGGGCTTTTCAGGCGTTCTGAGGGCGAAAAGCAGGTTGTGAGTGGCTTAGGTTGAGATTTTAGCGTAATCAGGCCACAGGAAGCCCCTACCGCGTTGTAGTGGGTTGATGGGTGGTTAAGGGTAGATTAGGCCGGCGGTGCGCCTAAACGGGCGAGAATGGCGGCGTCATCAAGATCCGGCTCAGCTTGTAATAAGTGCATTTTCTTTAAGAACCATTGATTGCGCTGCTGGGCTAAGGCTTGTTGCTGCTGGGTTTGATTATGAAGCTGTTGTTGCGCGGGCAGTAAGTTTTGCACCAGCTTGGCCAAGCCAGTCGTTTTCGGGGCTTGAGGCTTGTTGGTGGGTTGTTTATTTTGATTGTGCTGCTTCGCCAGGTACGCCAGTTTCGCTTCCGCTTTGCTGTGTTGTTTCTGGCGGCGTTCGAGGCGTTTTTTGGCCCATTGGATACACTGGTTGAGTTTACCCCACCCCACGCCTAAATGATGGAATAGTACCGCATTCAAGCGTTTAATCGAGACTAAGGCGCGAATGGCCCCTTTTTTGAAGGTAAAGCGTTTTTCCAGGGTTAAGTACCCTGCTCGCTTAAGGTCTTTTAACGCCCGCTCACAGCGTTTAACCGTAATATTAGCCACCTTAGCAATCTCGGTGATCTTCATGTCACGCCAGCTCGTGCCATTGAGATACCGCACTACCCGTAAGCGAGCCATGTCCGCATGATTAATCAGTACCCCTAACACCAAGCTCACGGCTTCACGGCGTTCTGATCGAACTTGTCGATCCGACTCACGACTAAAGTCAATCAGATCTAACACCCCTTCAGGGCTAAAGGCATACCGTTGGGCATTCTCTGAGGCAATCTGGAGGGCATCGAAGGTTTTTTTATGGTCGGAGTCACGGGTATAGGTACGCGGATTCGCAGGGTCATGGCCACAGCGATTACCGGAGCGAGTGCCTTCAACTGGCTCCAATGGTGCTGCGCCCTGCCCTGTAACGTCAATGGCCGCGCCGATGAGTGATTCCTTTTCGCTCACTTGGGGTGGCGAAAATCCTTTTTTGGACACAAAAATCCCCTTTTGCATCAAAATACAAACTAAATTTTTGAGTAAAGGAATTTTTTTTGATACACTTAATTTTCAACTTTAGAAGTGTATTAGCAAATCCCTTTTGAAAGCCTTATGTAACTCCAAATACTTACATAAGGCTTTTTTACTTTATGTTCATCTTAGCTTGTTTCCACGTAAACAGACCTCTAACTTAGGTTAACTTCAATTCACTTAATTTTATCACTGATAACCATATTCTAAATAATGAATGTTTGTCAAGGGAAAAGAATAATCATTATACCTTTATGTTGATTAATTAAAAAAAGTGAACCATAATCCGTTTGTAATTGTATTTTTAAGGAGATAATAGTGAACCTTTGTAATGAAGATGAATTAAGGAAAATAAAAGATGAGTTATGTTTAACACAACAAGATATTGCTAAAATAACTGGATACTCAATTAGTGCTGTTAAAAAATGGTTTGTGAAAAAGGATGCTAAGGGATATAAACCTATTCCAGATAAAGCGCTAAAATTATTAACTTATTGGCTGAATGAGCAAAATGAAAAGAAAGATATAGAAGAACTTGGTGCTAAAGTTATTAATTTTTCAAATCAAAAAGGTGGTTGTGGTAAAACTACTCTGTCATTAAATTTTTCAAAAATGTTAGCTAAAAGGGGTGAAAAGGTTTTAGTCATTGATAATGACTCACAAGGTAATTTATCCTATACACTTCTTCAAGATCACTACCCTCCTCAAGGGTCATCAACTTTAATACATTTAGGTAAAGAAGTTACCCCTATTAAGATTAATGATAATTTATATTGCGTTGGCTCTGATGAATCTTTGGTAGATATTGATAAAAAAACAGCAATTGAGGTTTTTTTTAATTTAAGGGATGGGGTTGCTAAGTTAATTAAAGAGTATGGCTTTACCTACGTAGTTATCGATTCCCCACCATCACTTGGTACAGTATTTATTTCAGGATTAATAGCGGCAACTCAAGTAATAATACCTGTTTATCCTGAGGTTTATCATATGCAAGGATTAATGGCTTTAATGAGTAAAATAAAAATCGCAAAACAACCTGGTTTGGCGCCTAATTTAAAAATAGCTGGAATTATTATAAATAGAGCTAATAAAAACACTATAGTGACAAAAAACATAATAGAGCAGTTAACAAACTCGTTCCCAGACTTGGTATTTAACAATGTTATTTCAAACTCAACAGCTGTAATTGAGAGCCAAATGCCTAATTTTTCTAATTCTATTGAAGAATATTCTGAGATTGAAAAGAGAAAAGCTGAAAAGGTTAACCAAGAATTTTCGTTAGTTTTTAATGAATTTTTAAACCGTGTTTCATAATATTATCATGATAAGGAGTTAATAGATGTCTAAAAAAGATTTTGGAGAAATCTTCGTCACTAAAACTGCAAAAAAAATAAATAAAGATCAAAATGCGGTTTCTGATGTTATAGAAATTTTACCGGAAAAATGCAGTAATTGGGTTTATTCTGACAGAAGTGAGTTTGAATTGGGTGATATTCAAGATCTAGCAGAAGATATAAAAATAAACGGTCAAATCCAGCCAGCAATTGTTAGGAAGAAAAATAATGATGGTTATTATGAGATAATAGCAGGTGAAAGAAGATGGAGAGCCTGTTCATTAATTAATAGAAAATTACAGGCTATAGTAGTAGATCATGATGATGTTGACTCTTTTTTAATTCAATCTTCAGAAAATAAAAAAGAAGGTATATCAACATACTCTAAAAGTATTAGTTATGGAAAAATATTGGATAAGAAACTTATTTCACAAAATAAGCTTGCAGAAAAATTAGGGATGAAAAAGAGCACGTTTAGCGAGTTATTATCATATAACTTTGTACCAAAACAATTATGGGATGCTGTAGGAGACATGAGTAAAGTATCAGTGTCAACAGCCTCTTACATTAGAAAAGTACTTAATGATAACCCTGGTAACTTAGATAAACTCATTGCCATTTCAAGTAAAATAAAAAATGGTATTGGTAAAAATAGTATTAAAAAATTATTATATGATCAGCAAGACACCTTTTCTATTAAAGATGATGATGGAAATTTGCTGATGCAATTTGGAAGCAAAAAGATTGTTTTTTCTAGTTACACGTTAAATAAAGCTTCCGTTGAAGATCTTGCAGATATCTTAAAGAAACATATATTAAATATACAATCTTAAAACTACTGTTCGGATATCCGAACAGTAGTTTTAAATAATGAAGCGATAGGGAGTAAGTTATGGAGATAATAAGCGTTGAAATTTTTGATATTAAACCAAAGGAAAGACCCTCATGGAATCCTATATTTATTAGAATTAATACTGATGAGGGTATTTCTGGAGTTGGTGAGGCTGGCCTTGCTTATGATCTAGGCCACAGCGCAGCTGCAGCAATGATTAAAGAATTTGCAGAAGAAATTATTCTAGGTGAAAATCCTATGGATAATGAGAGGCTTTGGTCTCGTATGTTTCGTGAAAGTTTTTGGGCCCTTGGTGGCGGGCCAGTAGTTTACGCAGCAATGAGTGCAATCGACACTGCCTTATGGGATATTAAGGGTAAAACATTAGATGTACCCGTTTACCAACTGTTAGGTGGTAAGGTTAACCAGAAGCTTAGAACATATGCTAGCCAATTACAGTTTGACTGGGATACAACAACTAGAGAAAAGCTAACAACCCCAGAAGGTTATGCTAAAGCTACTGAGAAAGCTGTTAAAGAAGGCTATGATAGTGTTAAGCTCGATCCTATAATGTTTGATGCGCAAGGTAATACTCTATATGACTGCACTAAACCATTCAGTAAAAGCTATCTACGACTAATTAAGGCAAGAATGGCAGCAGTTAGATCAATTCTAGGTGAGGATGGTGATATTATTTTAGAGTGTCATAGCCTGCCAGGACTTATGGCAGCTATGCAATTAGCTGAGATTGCTGAAGAGTTTAATTGTATGGCGATTGAAGAGCCAGTTAATTACCTTAATTCAAAACTTCACCATCCATTAAAGGAAAAGTTTAATATACCTATTGCTGCTGGAGAAAGACTTTACTTACGGCATGGCATTAGAACTTACCTAGAAGAGCAAACTATTGATATATTGCAGCCTGATATTGGTTTATGTGGCGGACTAACAGAAGCGAAAAAAGTCTGTGATTATGCTGATATGTATGATGTACAAATACAGGCACATGTTTGTGGTGGGCCAGTAGCTACTGCCGCTGCCCTACACTTGGAAACAGCAATACCTAACTTTATTATTCATGAACATCATACCTATGCGATTAAGTTATTTAATCGCGAACTATGCTTTCCAGACTTACAGCCAAGCAATGGGTTTTTTACAGTACCAGAACAGCCTGGCTTGGGGATTGAATTGAATAACAAGGTTGTTTTTAATTCCCCACATGTTTTAATCAAAAAATAATTTATTATGAGGTATTTGTAATATTCCGCATAAATTTTAGATTTATTTACAAATACCTCTCTATTTAAAAGAAATCAATTTGTAGCTATCAGTATTATCATATGTATCAATATGATATTTATTTTTTATTATTTCAACGATAATAGACCTTCTGCGTAACTAAGGGCAGTTCTAGAAACTAGCTAAAATTTGCTTATAATTGCCTGATTAATAATCATTCATGGAAAGGCATATGCTATTAAGCTATCAGCAACTCAGTAACCGCCCGCGTATTTTTAAAAAGTTAACTGGTTTGACCCTTGATGATTTTGAAACGATACACCAACAAGTGAAGTCATCACTTGATGATGAGTTTAGTAAGCTGGGAAGGCGCCCGAAACTCACCACGCACCATGATCGCCTTTTGCTTCTCATGATGTACTATCGCACTTATGTAACACATGAATTCTTAGGTTACTTTGTTGGTTTGGATGACAGTAATGTCTGCCGCTTATTTAAACGCTTAGAACCCTTAGTGGCCAAGCATATTCATATTAAAAAAGACAGAACCCTAACAGAAGATGCGGTTTGCGCTATATTAATGGATGTAACGGAGCAGCCTATTCAGCGCCCCAAAAAGAAGAAGCCACGTAAAGATTATTATTCTGGTAAAAAGAAAAGACATACTCAAAAGGTGGAGAGGCTCTATGAGGTTTCCCGTGGTGCGTTTTACCCTATATTTATAGAGTAAAGCTCATATCCATTAATATCAATATACAGTCTTTTGAATAGTGTTTTTGGGTCAAAAATCCCATAGCATCTACGCTTCAAAACTTTAATCTTATTATTAAATCCTTCAACAAACCCACTATTCTTTCCCTCTGAAAAATAATTACAGATTTCCACTTTGAAGGCTTTAAGAGTTTTTATGAATTTTTTAAAGCAATTAATCTTTTTACTTTGAACCTCCTGAATCCAGGCATCAATACTTTTAGTACCAGATTTTATTGATTGCTCCTTATTAAAAATGCTCGTTAGCTTTCTTGCCATTCGGTATGACTCTGTTAACTCAAAGGAGTAGGAGAATAATGTATTCAGCTTTTCATTTTCTTCTTTGGTAAAAAACTCTTTATGTCCCCTGAGCAGATTAGTTAGGTTTTTAACTTTATCATACTCATGAGGAGGTAGCTCCTTTTTTAAATCGGCTAGCACCTTTTGACGCATCTTGTCTAATGCTCGCCGATACAGTTTAGCAACATGATAACGGTCAACAATAACCTGCATTGGAGTAAAAACCTCTCTGGCAGCGTTAACATAACCCTTATACATGTCAGTACAAACTGACACAACTGTCTTTCTAAGCTTTATAGGAATCGAAAGCAGAAAATGCTTTATATCACGCTTTTTTCGACCTTTAATGATTGAAAGTATTCTAACTTTACCATTAATCCTGGCTGTAATAATTGTCATATAGGCGCCTTTTCCTTTTTCTAAACTAATCTCATCAATCCCTAAATCACCTAGAAATTTAAATTGCGACCAATTAATCTTAGGTGAGATATGGCGATTAATTATTCCTTCGATCTTCTTCTCTGTTGTGTCATTTTTCAATGCTACATCTTTTACTGTGCTGTTAACTAATTCGCGCAGTAAATATAATTCTAGTTCATAACTAAATTGACTATCACTTGAATGAAAATCCGGTGTTGCAGTAGTCGTTGGGCAATGGCAGCCATGTTCAAAACAGATATATCGCTTAGGCTGATAAATTAGATAGGTCTGCTTGTTCATAATAGGAAGATGCCTAACCTTGCGTTCTTTGTCGTAACCGTGAAAACGTGCGGTTTCTTTACCGCAAATATGACAACCAACGGATGTTTCTTCTGTCTGCCCGTAAATAAAAATTGCTGTATCAGTTTCTTCAACTTTATCGATACGGAAGAAGGGAATATTAAACTGGATGTCAATGGTCGGCATAGGTAATGTCCTTATTATGAGCTAAAATGGAGAGAAAATTCTATACCTGAATAATTTGGAAAGGAAGGCTTTATGCTATTAATAAAGGATAAACTCAACCACGGGAATTATCATAGAGCCAACCTAATGATCAATCTGACCTAGTCACGTGGTACCAAGGCTACCTAGATCTAATTAAAAAACTGATTTCCGACACCACCATTCAACAAACCAACATTGAAAACACCTTCAGCAATAGTATTATTGGGCTTTGGGAGATACCTGAACTACATAGCTTGATAGAAGAAATTGTAGGTATTATGGTAAATAATTCCCATGGGACTGTACGTGCATATATAGAGGTATGTAATATATTAGCAGATAGTTGTGGTTCTCAAACAAGTGTAAGCGAAAACAAACTTCAGGATTTAAAAAAAATTTTAGAACCTAAAAGCCGACAGGATAAAATGGAGTTTTACTTTGAAATAGAAGCTAGTGATTATCATTACCTGAATAAGGAGAGTGCTTCCGGTGATGTAGAGCATGGATTTGAAAGAGTATCACGTTGCGCTGTGTCATTCGGAAAGAATATAGCCACTAATGACTATGATTTTCTTGTAGAGAAACTCAGTGATATTCTAGCATTCAAAAAAATTAATTTTAACTTAATGAGCTTTGGTGTTGGGGTAGCAAAAACAAGAAAAAATCTTGATGATATCTTTAATAAAATAATTATTAACCTACAAAAAATCGACATTAAAAAAGTAAATTATGATTTTATTATTGGGTTTATAAAAACTGTTTATACCTATAATACTGAGAAGGCAAATGCTTTTTTAGACCAAATACTCAATAATGATAAAATTAATAATGGTTTTGTAATTATTCAGTTCGGATGCCCTCTTGATGAGGTTGCTATAGAAAGAATTGCACGTGCGTTAACAAATAAAACATGCCCAGTGGGATCATATAAACAATTAGCATATGGTGGGTTGCATAAACAACTGAACGATGATGATTTGATTAGAATATTAAAGATTCTTTGGCCTCAGGATGGTGCTTCATATGTTGTGATAGAAATTCTTTCTATGCGCTTAACTAAAGCATTGGCGGCTGAGAATTATATTCCAAGTAAAAAATTACTTAGCGAATCAAGAACGTTTCTACTGGAATTTAATTATGCTTCAGATCTTCACAAAAGCGGCATCAAAGAGTCTTCATTAACGAGAGTAGCTGAAGCATGTTTCACTATCAAGGCGTCCAAAAGTGACGTTCAATTATTCTTTAAAAAAATATGCAGGGAAATTAAGGGTAATCCTATTTTCCTACTTGATGTTGGTAGGCTATTTACGACATTAATAGAAAGACACCCAATAATTGCTTTAGATATTTTTTTAAATGAGGAAAATCAGCTATTCAATATGATTAAACCTTATGCAATAGGTAATGAGGTAATTCTATTTTCTACAGTTCCCTCTACGGTAGCTATTGATTGGTGTAAACAGTTACCAAAATTTAGATTTAAAGCGTTATCATCAATGATTATTCCATATAAAAGCAGGTCGTCCAAACAAACAGAGCACGTTTATCAATTAACAGATTTAGCAATATCACTAATAGAAAATAGCAGTGAACCAAGCACTATAATTAATATATTTGGAGATAATTCATTGCATCCATATTCAGGGTGGGGTTCGTGTGCAGATGAGATGGAGAAAAGAATAAAAATGTTTGATGTATTGTTAAAAAATAATAATAACACTATTGTTGAAAGCGCAAGTAAGTTAATAGAGGATCATAAAGAAACTGTAAGAAAGCAGCGAGAAAAAGAGGGTACGGAAAAGAGTACACTCGAGTATGGATTTGAGTTTGATCTGTATAATTAGAGCTAATAACCAATCAAAATTTAACAGAGTACAAGGATAGGTATGTAAATACTATCTGTTATAGCTAACCTTTTTTAAGTTGAGACACTACGTCAAGCGAAAGGCCGGTGGCTTCAGTAACAATATTTTCATGGAAACCCTGCCTTAGCAAATTAGTTGCGATAGTCTTTTTTTCTTGCTCAATTCCATCGAGCATACCTTGCTTAAATCCTTGTACATGGCCTTCTTGCCGTAATTGATCTGCTGCAGACATAATCGTCTCCTTCATATCAGGTAGTGCTTCAGCTAACAGCGTGACAATTTCACTACCATAGTTATCTTTCTCATATTCTAACGCATATTTTACCAGCCTAGAAATGTGTTTACCACCATCAAGTGTCTTGATTAATTGTAGCAAATCATGCTGAATTAGTTCTTTAATAATAGGTATAAGATCACGGCCATACGCATGTTTGTGACATAATGGCTCTATGATAATTCCCGTGGTTGAGTTTATCCTTTATTAATAGCATAAAGCCTTCCTTTCCAAATTATTCAGGTATAGAATTTTCTCTCCATTTTAGCTCATAATAAGGACATTACCTATGCCGACCATTGACATCCAGTTTAATATTCCCTTCTTCCGTATCGATAAAGTTGAAGAAACTGATACAGCAATTTTTATTTACGGGCAGACAGAAGAAACATCCGTTGGTTGTCATATTTGCGGTAAAGAAACCGCACGTTTTCACGGTTACGACAAAGAACGCAAGGTTAGGCATCTTCCTATTATGAACAAGCAGACCTATCTAATTTATCAGCCTAAGCGATATATCTGTTTTGAACATGGCTGCCATTGCCCAACGACTACTGCAACACCGGATTTTCATTCAAGTGATAGTCAATTTAGTTATGAACTAGAATTATATTTACTGCGCGAATTAGTTAACAGCACAGTAAAAGATGTAGCATTGAAAAATGACACAACAGAGAAGAAGATCGAAGGAATAATTAATCGCCATATCTCACCTAAGATTAATTGGTCGCAATTTAAATTTCTAGGTGATTTAGGGATTGATGAGATTAGTTTAGAAAAAGGAAAAGGCGCCTATATGACAATTATTACAGCCAGGATTAATGGTAAAGTTAGAATACTTTCAATCATTAAAGGTCGAAAAAAGCGTGATATAAAGCATTTTCTGCTTTCGATTCCTATAAAGCTTAGAAAGACAGTTGTGTCAGTTTGTACTGACATGTATAAGGGTTATGTTAACGCTGCCAGAGAGGTTTTTACTCCAATGCAGGTTATTGTTGACCGTTATCATGTTGCTAAACTGTATCGGCGAGCATTAGACAAGATGCGTCAAAAGGTGCTAGCCGATTTAAAAAAGGAGCTACCTCCTCATGAGTATGATAAAGTTAAAAACCTAACTAATCTGCTCAGGGGACATAAAGAGTTTTTTACCAAAGAAGAAAATGAAAAGCTGAATACATTATTCTCCTACTCCTTTGAGTTAACAGAGTCATACCGAATGGCAAGAAAGCTAACGAGCATTTTTAATAAGGAGCAATCAATAAAATCTGGTACTAAAAGTATTGATGCCTGGATTCAGGAGGTTCAAAGTAAAAAGATTAATTGCTTTAAAAAATTCATAAAAACTCTTAAAGCCTTCAAAGTGGAAATCTGTAATTATTTTTCAGAGGGAAAGAATAGTGGGTTTGTTGAAGGATTTAATAATAAGATTAAAGTTTTGAAGCGTAGATGCTATGGGATTTTTGACCCAAAAACACTATTCAAAAGACTGTATATTGATATTAATGGATATGAGCTTTACTCTATAAATATAGGGTAAAACGCACCACGGGAAACCTCATAGAGCCTCTCCACCTTTTGAGTATGTCTTTTCTTTTTACCAGAATAATAATCTTTACGTGGCTTCTTCTTTTTGGGGCGCTGAATAGGCTGCTCCGTTACATCCATTAATATAGCGCAAACCGCATCTTCTGTTAGGGTTCTGTCTTTTTTAATATGAATATGCTTGGCCACTAAGGGTTCTAAGCGTTTAAATAAGCGGCAGACATTACTGTCATCCAAACCAACAAAGTAACCTAAGAATTCATGTGTTACATAAGTGCGATAGTACATCATGAGAAGCAAAAGGCGATCATGGTGCGTGGTGAGTTTCGGGCGCCTTCCCAGCTTACTAAACTCATCATCAAGTGATGACTTCACTTGTTGGTGTATCGTTTCAAAATCATCAAGGGTCAAACCAGTTAACTTTTTAAAAATACGCGGGCGGTTACTGAGTTGCTGATAGCTTAATAGCATATGCCTTTCCATGAATGATTATTAATCAGGCAATTATAAGCAAATTTTAGCTAGTTTCTAGAACTGCCCTTAGTTACGCAGAAGGTCTATTATCGTTGAAATAATAAAAAATAAATATCATATTGATACATATGATAATACTGATAGCTACAAATTGATTTCTTTTAAATAGAGAGGTATTTGTAAATAAATCTAAAATTTATGCGGAATATTACAAATACCTCATAATAAATTATTTTTTGATTAAAACATGTGGGGAATTAAAAACAACCTTGTTATTCAATTCAATCCCCAAGCCAGGCTGTTCTGGTACTGTAAAAAACCCATTGCTTGGCTGTAAGTCTGGAAAGCATAGTTCGCGATTAAATAACTTAATCGCATAGGTATGATGTTCATGAATAATAAAGTTAGGTATTGCTGTTTCCAAGTGTAGGGCAGCGGCAGTAGCTACTGGCCCACCACAAACATGTGCCTGTATTTGTACATCATACATATCAGCATAATCACAGACTTTTTTCGCTTCTGTTAGTCCGCCACATAAACCAATATCAGGCTGCAATATATCAATAGTTTGCTCTTCTAGGTAAGTTCTAATGCCATGCCGTAAGTAAAGTCTTTCTCCAGCAGCAATAGGTATATTAAACTTTTCCTTTAATGGATGGTGAAGTTTTGAATTAAGGTAATTAACTGGCTCTTCAATCGCCATACAATTAAACTCTTCAGCAATCTCAGCTAATTGCATAGCTGCCATAAGTCCTGGCAGGCTATGACACTCTAAAATAATATCACCATCCTCACCTAGAATTGATCTAACTGCTGCCATTCTTGCCTTAATTAGTCGTAGATAGCTTTTACTGAATGGTTTAGTGCAGTCATATAGAGTATTACCTTGCGCATCAAACATTATAGGATCGAGCTTAACACTATCATAGCCTTCTTTAACAGCTTTCTCAGTAGCTTTAGCATAACCTTCTGGGGTTGTTAGCTTTTCTCTAGTTGTTGTATCCCAGTCAAACTGTAATTGGCTAGCATATGTTCTAAGCTTCTGGTTAACCTTACCACCTAACAGTTGGTAAACGGGTACATCTAATGTTTTACCCTTAATATCCCATAAGGCAGTGTCGATTGCACTCATTGCTGCGTAAACTACTGGCCCGCCACCAAGGGCCCAAAAACTTTCACGAAACATACGAGACCAAAGCCTCTCATTATCCATAGGATTTTCACCTAGAATAATTTCTTCTGCAAATTCTTTAATCATTGCTGCAGCTGCGCTGTGGCCTAGATCATAAGCAAGGCCAGCCTCACCAACTCCAGAAATACCCTCATCAGTATTAATTCTAATAAATATAGGATTCCATGAGGGTCTTTCCTTTGGTTTAATATCAAAAATTTCAACGCTTATTATCTCCATAACTTACTCCCTATCGCTTCATTATTTAAAACTACTGTTCGGATATCCGAACAGTAGTTTTAAGATTGTATATTTAATATATGTTTCTTTAAGATATCTGCAAGATCTTCAACGGAAGCTTTATTTAACGTGTAACTAGAAAAAACAATCTTTTTGCTTCCAAATTGCATCAGCAAATTTCCATCATCATCTTTAATAGAAAAGGTGTCTTGCTGATCATATAATAATTTTTTAATACTATTTTTACCAATACCATTTTTTATTTTACTTGAAATGGCAATGAGTTTATCTAAGTTACCAGGGTTATCATTAAGTACTTTTCTAATGTAAGAGGCTGTTGACACTGATACTTTACTCATGTCTCCTACAGCATCCCATAATTGTTTTGGTACAAAGTTATATGATAATAACTCGCTAAACGTGCTCTTTTTCATCCCTAATTTTTCTGCAAGCTTATTTTGTGAAATAAGTTTCTTATCCAATATTTTTCCATAACTAATACTTTTAGAGTATGTTGATATACCTTCTTTTTTATTTTCTGAAGATTGAATTAAAAAAGAGTCAACATCATCATGATCTACTACTATAGCCTGTAATTTTCTATTAATTAATGAACAGGCTCTCCATCTTCTTTCACCTGCTATTATCTCATAATAACCATCATTATTTTTCTTCCTAACAATTGCTGGCTGGATTTGACCGTTTATTTTTATATCTTCTGCTAGATCTTGAATATCACCCAATTCAAACTCACTTCTGTCAGAATAAACCCAATTACTGCATTTTTCCGGTAAAATTTCTATAACATCAGAAACCGCATTTTGATCTTTATTTATTTTTTTTGCAGTTTTAGTGACGAAGATTTCTCCAAAATCTTTTTTAGACATCTATTAACTCCTTATCATGATAATATTATGAAACACGGTTTAAAAATTCATTAAAAACTAACGAAAATTCTTGGTTAACCTTTTCAGCTTTTCTCTTTTCAATCTCAGAATATTCTTCAATAGAATTAGAAAAATTAGGCATTTGGCTCTCAATTACAGCTGTTGAGTTTGAAATAACATTGTTAAATACCAAGTCTGGGAACGAGTTTGTTAACTGCTCTATTATGTTTTTTGTCACTATAGTGTTTTTATTAGCTCTATTTATAATAATTCCAGCTATTTTTAAATTAGGCGCCAAACCAGGTTGTTTTGCGATTTTTATTTTACTCATTAAAGCCATTAATCCTTGCATATGATAAACCTCAGGATAAACAGGTATTATTACTTGAGTTGCCGCTATTAATCCTGAAATAAATACTGTACCAAGTGATGGTGGGGAATCGATAACTACGTAGGTAAAGCCATACTCTTTAATTAACTTAGCAACCCCATCCCTTAAATTAAAAAAAACCTCAATTGCTGTTTTTTTATCAATATCTACCAAAGATTCATCAGAGCCAACGCAATATAAATTATCATTAATCTTAATAGGGGTAACTTCTTTACCTAAATGTATTAAAGTTGATGACCCTTGAGGAGGGTAGTGATCTTGAAGAAGTGTATAGGATAAATTACCTTGTGAGTCATTATCAATGACTAAAACCTTTTCACCCCTTTTAGCTAACATTTTTGAAAAATTTAATGACAGAGTAGTTTTACCACAACCACCTTTTTGATTTGAAAAATTAATAACTTTAGCACCAAGTTCTTCTATATCTTTCTTTTCATTTTGCTCATTCAGCCAATAAGTTAATAATTTTAGCGCTTTATCTGGAATAGGTTTATATCCCTTAGCATCCTTTTTCACAAACCATTTTTTAACAGCACTAATTGAGTATCCAGTTATTTTAGCAATATCTTGATATTAAGGAATTTCAATGTGTCAATTGGTAAAAATACCACCAATTAAAATGAGTAATTTTAGCACAGGTATTTTTTATAAAATCGATTTAGTGGTGGGGCAGGGTTAGTTATGACAAACAATAGCCAAAACTAGCTGTTATTTGTTGTTTTGGACGGACTACCCCCCTAGGAAGTTATTAGATTTTTTTCAGTAAGGCGAGTTCACGATGCTTTGATAGCAATTTGTAACGGTTAGGTTGTCTATACCAGCAGTTAGCTAAAAACATTTGGCTACCGCATAGAACACATTCATAGGGGTCAATGTTAAAATTATTTTGCATTAAGGTGCGGTAATTGACCTGGGGTGTGTTTGGATCAGTTTCACCTAATAGGAGTCTGACTTTGGGTAGCATCTCACCTCGCACCCGGTTAGCAAGAAACCCATAATAACGCACCATACGAAAGCCAACATCAGGAATGTGTTGAATAAATCGAGCAATAAACTCTTCCGCGGTTAATTTAAATTGCTTGTAGGTTTTAGAGACGTGATCAAGATAATTAAAACTGAGGCTGCTCCCATCAAAGTTTTTAATTTTTGACTCAGCAATAGGAGGACGTTTGGTGTATCGACCTAAGTATTTAACGTTTTGTTTGTGATTCTTTGAGGGCTTTGCGCAATGTACTACCCATCGTTTTTGGTAAAGCTGATCAAGCAGTTGATTAAAGTTGAAAGTGTGGTTCAGTGTAGAGGCTAACTGATTTGGCAGAATAAGCCCTTTGTCCTGGTGGTGGTTTCTAAAAAGGTTAATGACCTCATAACGCCACATGGACATTAGTGTAGGTTGATGGAAGTAGAGGCTTTTCCATTGTGTTAACTCTTTGTTGATACCACCCAGAGTGATTGACGCATGAAGATGCACATTGCGCTTTAGATCTCTGCCAAAGGTGTGAAGCGCGATAAATACACCGGGTTTAACCCTCTTGTTTTTAGCAAGCTTGAGTAACACCTTTGCTGCTAATGGTGGGAGTAAATTAAGAAGCTCTCTGTTTGTCCAAAAGCAGTCCCAAAGAGTAGAGGGCATGGTGAATGTGATGTGTTGCCATGTAGTGTTGGGTAAGATTGCCATCTGTTGTTGTATCCATACTTCTGTGGCTTTTTTACCACACGATGAACAGCTTTTAGCTTTGCAGGTATGGCGGATGTATTTGACGTGTGAACAGTTTGGATTACTGCAATGATACTCTTTATGGCCACGCATAGGATGTTTGCAGCTAAGCAGCTTAACAATGCCAATGACAATAGCTTCTCTGATTTTATCTTTGTACTTGGTGTGAAAGTTCCACCAGTTCTGATTGGTTACCAAGATTTGTTTGATACTAAAGCGTTTCATTATTCATAGAGTAAAATGAGAAGCGCGTATAGTAGGTGAGTTATTGCTCAGCTACCTGAAGCAATTTCTATAGCAGGTGTGTTATTTTTATTCGTTATTATTCCATGGGCAGGTTTGACTAGTTTGAGACTTAATAATACTCGTGGCTTTGTAAAGACTAAACTCTTAGAGGCTTAGAAAGTTGCCGGCGAAGCCGGCCTGACTTGTTGTGTTAAACATAACTCATCTTTTATTTTCCTTAATTCATCTTCATTACAAAGGTTCACTATTATCTCCTTAAAAATACAATTACAAACGGATTATGGTTCACTTTTTTTAATTAATCAACATAAAGGTATAATGATTATTCTTTTCCCTTGACAAACATTCATTATTTAGAATATGGTTATCAGTGATAAAATTAAGTGAATTGAAGTTAACCTAAGTTAGAGGTCTGTTTACGTGGAAACAAGCTAAGATGAACATAAAGTAAAAAAGCCTTATGTAAGTATTTGGAGTTACATAAGGCTTTCAAAAGGGATTTGCTAATACACTTCTAAAGTTGAAAATTAAGTGTATCAAAAAAAATTCCTTTACTCAAAAATTTAGTTTGTATTTTGATGCAAAAGGGGATTTTTGTGTCCAAAAAAGGATTTTCGCCACCCCAAGTGAGCGAAAAGGAATCACTCATCGGCGCGGCCATTGACGTTACAGGGCAGGGCGCAGCACCATTGGAGCCAGTTGAAGGCACTCGCTCCGGTAATCGCTGTGGCCATGACCCTGCGAATCCGCGTACCTATACCCGTGACTCCGACCATAAAAAAACCTTCGATGCCCTCCAGATTGCCTCAGAGAATGCCCAACGGTATGCCTTTAGCCCTGAAGGGGTGTTAGATCTGATTGACTTTAGTCGTGAGTCGGATCGACAAGTTCGATCAGAACGCCGTGAAGCCGTGAGCTTGGTGTTAGGGGTACTGATTAATCATGCGGACATGGCTCGCTTACGGGTAGTGCGGTATCTCAATGGCACGAGCTGGCGTGACATGAAGATCACCGAGATTGCTAAGGTGGCTAATATTACGGTTAAACGCTGTGAGCGGGCGTTAAAAGACCTTAAGCGAGCAGGGTACTTAACCCTGGAAAAACGCTTTACCTTCAAAAAAGGGGCCATTCGCGCCTTAGTCTCGATTAAACGCTTGAATGCGGTACTATTCCATCATTTAGGCGTGGGGTGGGGTAAACTCAACCAGTGTATCCAATGGGCCAAAAAACGCCTCGAACGCCGCCAGAAACAACACAGCAAAGCGGAAGCGAAACTGGCGTACCTGGCGAAGCAGCACAATCAAAATAAACAACCCACCAACAAGCCTCAAGCCCCGAAAACGACTGGCTTGGCCAAGCTGGTGCAAAACTTACTGCCCGCGCAACAACAGCTTCATAATCAAACCCAGCAGCAACAAGCCTTAGCCCAGCAGCGCAATCAATGGTTCTTAAAGAAAATGCACTTATTACAAGCTGAGCCGGATCTTGATGACGCCGCCATTCTCGCCCGTTTAGGCGCACCGCCGGCCTAATCTACCCTTAACCACCCATCAACCCACTACAACGCGGTAGGGGCTTCCTGTGGCCTGATTACGCTAAAATCTCAACCTAAGCCACTCACAACCTGCTTTTCGCCCTCAGAACGCCTGAAAAGCCCTTAAATCTCGTCCATCAGGCCCACTTTTTATCCACCGCGACACCCCATCATGTTCATTAATCGAGTTGTCCCCAGTTTAAGTGTCAGGTAATCGGGGCTTAAGTGTCGGATGATTAATCTATTTACATCAAATAAATTATTCTTTTTTTATTTTTACTTTTTTAAGCCTCCTTTGTGGCACACTTTTCCCGTAAACGCTGATTCTCTTGTTCAACCGCCTCATAGAGCTTTTTATACTGGTTAGCCGCATTGGTTTGTTGAACCTGCTGGCGTTCAGCCAACACTTTGGCTTTGTAAAACTGCGCTAAGAGCTGCTTTAAAAAAGTAGCTTCATTGGGTAGACTTTTGATGGCTTGTATCTTCGGGCAAAAAGGAAGTGGGGGCCTCAAGCGCTGCTTCAAAAAAAGCGGGGGAAAGGGCACTCACTTCCGCTTTAAGCTGGGCAATGTGATCTTGCAAGGTAATGAAACTGGTTTGGGTGTTGGCCAGCGCCTCTTCGATCACTAACCGGCGAGCCTGGGCTAATCGCTTATGCCGATGCCAGTTTTCCGGCAGATCTTTCGCTTTCGCAGCGACCAACTCATCAAACCGGTGTTTATAGGCTTGCTTCATCTGAATTTCGACGCGCACCAGCTCACGCTCGCGTTGTTTTCGCCGATACGCTTGCTGGGCGAGGCGTTGCGCTAAACTACTAGGTTGCTTTGAATGGGTCATGCGCTTTTCCTTGCTGGGTTGTTCATTACTGAAGGAGTAGGGCGCAAAAAACAAGGTTCCACAAGTATTCCGATGTTCCCCACTTCTAACCGGTTGAAAAATAAGCGAAAAATTTATCGTTTTTTTGATCGTCAAAAAACGCTGATAACCGGAGATACGATAACCGGAGATAAGCATAGGGCAGGGATGCACAGAAAGCAACCCGAAACCACCTGAAAACATAGCCCCCCATAAGGGACCTTATAGGGTCTTAACTATTTTTTGTGCATCGCACATAGTTTTGCCTACCTGTTGAGCATCTATTTCCATAGTTAGTGTTTGTATGACCACGCTTGAAAAAAGTTGAGCTGTTGTTTGATTGGTGGGCGCCACTATTTAATTTTAACACTCTGTTATTAGGATTGGTGTATTGATTGTTTATCAATGGTTGCCTGGATTGATCAGGCCATGAAAAGGCTCGCCAGTTTTGTCGTGCAGAAAAACCACGTTTATTTTTTTTATCTGGATCTGCGCCTTTCGATAAAAGAATGGTGCAAATACTAGAAAACAAAGTAGTAGTATTTCTTCTTTGCTTAGCTGAATTTGCTGCAGCATTTAATGGAGTAAAGCCATGATTATTTATTTGTTCTAAAAAAGCATTAAATTGAGAGCTGTCCTTGCCGCCAAAGGCGGTGTCGGCCGCCGCGATTAAGTCTTTCACCACCTCGAGGTGACCTTCTTTCGAAGCAGTATTCAAGGGGGAGAACTGATCTTTATTCGGTTGAGTCAGAAACGCGCGAAAGCCGTCAGTGTTCTTGCCGCCAAAGGCGGTGTCGGCCGCCGCGATTAAGTCTTTCACCACCTCGAGTTGACCCGCACAAGCAGCAGAATTCAAGGGGGAGAACTGATCTTTATCTTTATGAGTCAGAAACGCGCGAAAGCCGTCAGTGTTCTTGCCGCCAAAGGCGGTGTCGGCCGCCGCGATTAAGTCTTTCACCACCTCGAGGTGACCCGCACAAGCAGCAGAATTCAAGGGGGAGAACTGATCTTTATTCGGTTGAGTCAGAAACGCGCGAAAGCCGTCAGTGTTCTTGCCGCCAAAGGCGATGTCGGCCGCCGCGATTAAGTCTTTCACCACCTCGAGGTGACCCGCACAAGCAGCAGAATTCAAGGGGGAGAACTGATCTTTATTCGGTTGAGTCAGAAACGCGCGAAAGCCGTCAGTGTTTTTGCCGCCAAAGGCGGTGTCGGCCGCCGCGATTAAGTCTTTCACCACCTCGAGGTAACCTTCTTTCGAAGCAGTATTCAAGGGGGAGAACTGATCTTTATCTTTATGAGTCAGAAACGCGCGAAAGCCGTCAGTGCTCTTGCCGCCAAAGGCGGTGTCGGCCGCCGCGATTAAGTCTTTCACCACCTCGAGGTGACCCGCACAAGCAGCAGAATTCAAGGGGGAGAACTGATCTTTATCTTTATGAGTCAGAAACGCGCGAAAGCCGTCACTGTTCTTGCCGCCAAAGGCGGTGTCGGCCGCCGCGATTAAGTCTTTCACCACCTCGAGTTGACCCGCACAAGCAGCAGAATTCAAGGGGGAGAACTGATCTTTATCTTTATGAGTCAGAAACGCGCGAAAGCCGTCAGTGTTCTTGCCGCCAAAGGCGGTGTCGGCCGCCGCGATTAAGTCTTTCACCACCTCGAGGTGACCCGCACAAGCAGCAGAATTCAAGGGGGAGAACTGATCTTTATTCGGTTGAGTCAGAAACGCGCGAAAGCCGTCAGTGTTCTTGCCGCCAAAGGCGATGTCGGCCGCCGCGATTAAGTCTTTCACCACCTCGAGGTGACCCGCACAAGCAGCAGAATTCAAGGGGGAGAACTGATCTTTATCTTTATGAGTCAGAAACGCGCGAAAGCCGTCAGTGTTCTTGCCGCCAAAGGCGATGTCGGCCGCCGCGATTAAGTCTTTCACCACCTCGAGGTGACCCGCACAAGCAGCAGAATTCAAGGGGGAGAACTGATCTTTATTCGGTTGAGTCAGAAACGCGCGAAAGCCGTCAGTGTTTTTGCCGCCAAAGGCGGTGTCGGCCGCCGCGATTAAGTCTTTCACCACCTCGAGGTAACCTTCTTTCGAAGCAGTATTCAAGGGGGAGAACTGATCTTTATCTTTATGAGTCAGAAACGCGCGAAAGCCGTCAGTGCTCTTGCCGCCAAAGGCGGTGTCGGCCGCCGCGATTAAGTCTTTCACCACCTCGAGGTGACCCGCACAAGCAGCAGAATTCAAGGGGGAGAACTGATCTTTATTCGGTTGAGTCAGAAACGCGCGAAAGCCGTCAGTGTTTTTGCCGCCAAAGGCGGTGTCTAATTTTTGCAATGCAATGTTAATGATTTGACCGTTACCATATTTTGCGAGAGAGGTTAAAAAAGTCCACCTTTCTTTTTCATCAAGCCATAAATGTGGTGTGTCCTTCTCCTTCACTAGGAAATGTTTGTTATTTATTAGTATGATGAGAGTTTGATCAAGACTGGGAGTTTTTTTCATCCTGTGCACAAAAACATACACGCTTTCTTGTAAAAACAAACTTGCTTCAAGTGCATTATTTTGAAAGTGGCTAACTATCTGTTCATCAGTAATCTGTTGTAATAATATTTGCTTGCGTAATGTGCTTATTGCTTCATCGTTGCGCGAACTTCTTAAGTGATAACTAGGCATGTGGTTTAATATATAAAATTATTTTCTAAAGTAGATATTCGAATATAATAAAGGATAAAAATTAACAGATTATTTAGTTATTATTCAGGCTACTACAGAATATACCGATGGCATTGCCTTAAAGTAGCGGTAAATACCCGTGATAACCACAAATTAGCACGGGTTTGAGGCTCGCCAGCAACAGGATTTAAATAATAAATGACCATTGCGATGAAAATACTACTGGTTATACGACTCAGCTTTTACGGTTCTGTCGCAAATTAATGGTTATTTGATATAATACCGACCAAATTTAGCATTGAATAATAATGGAGTTATTATGGCGATTAGTTTTAACCCAAGTTTGGCCATTTCACCCTGAAAATCAAAAATTTCATCACTATTTTTAACTCAACCCATTGATTTTACTTGCCTAGAAACGTGAATTCTCGAATGTAGTGACACATAATGGCAATAAGGGGTTGCATGGGCTGGTGAAGTGATGAGAGTATTGAGTTATGTATATTCGAACCTCTACACAAAAGAGTCCTCGGACAGGTAAGTCTTACGCAACCTACCGACTTGTTGATACTCATCGCACTGCTGACGGCAAAGTACGTCAAAGACTGATTTTAAATCTTGGTGCGAATTTTTCAGTAAAGAAGGACAGTTGGAAATTGCTTGCTGACCGTATTGAGGAAATTTTAACGGGTCAAGGCACGTTAATTTCAATACCAGCGCATCTAGAAAAACAGGCTCAAATGTATGTAAAACGCATTCGTGCAAAGCGTGCAGAAGAGAATGAGACAAGCATTACTCTCAATTCAGTAAGCGCGGTAGAACCTGACTTTAAAACAGTGGATGTTAACTCCATTGAGAGCGCGGACATACGACACGTTGGAGCTGAGGCGTTGGGCTTACATGCTGCCAGGCAATTACAACTTGAGGAATTGTTCAGGGCTTTGGGCTTTAATCAAAAACAATGTCACCTGATGCTTGCTACCATCATTGGGCGGCTAGTTGCCCCAGGAAGTGATTTAAGTACGCACTATTATTTAAGCAATCAAAGTGCGTTAGATGAATTACTGGGTACTGATTTCTCAGAACTATCACTCAAGAAATTCTATAAGACTGCTGATGAGTTACTCAAACATAAGCAAATGATTGAAGATCAATTATTCGAACGTGAGAAAAATCTCTTTAGTTTAAATCAGGTGATCACTCTCTACGATATAACCAATACCTACTTTGAGGGTAGAGCATTACAGAATGATCACGCACAGCATGGTCGATCAAAGGAGAAGCGGTCTGATTGTCCGCTTGTTTCTCTAGGACTCGTGCTGGATGGCTCAGGGTTCCCGCAACGCAGTGAATTTTTCAAAGGGAATGTTAGCGAGCCTAAAACATTATCCGAAATGCTAACTGAGCTTCATGCACAGCCAGAGGCAACAATTATCTTAGATGCTGGTTTTGCAACTGAAGAAAATATTTCATGGCTTACTGAAAAAGGTTTCCATTATATTGTAGTGAGCCGTAGAGCATTGCTAGTGCGCCATCCTTTCTGTAAATTCCATTGACTTGCTGAAAATAAGCAGGCGACTCAGTCAGATTAGAAATTCCTTTTAAGGTAAACTTAACCAAAAAAGAGGAATGACAATGAGCTGCTATAAAAATGAGAACTTAATCGAAGAAGCCATACATGTTTTAGCGATGGAGGGGTTTGAAGCTTTACCTAAGCTTGTCTCCAGGTTGATGAATGAGGCTATGTTAATAGAAAGGGAGCGCCATTTAAATGCCAGTCCTTATGAGCGAACTGGCGATAGAAACGGATATGCGAACGGCTTTAAACCAAGGTTAATTAACACAGGTCAAGGTCAGCTTGAGCTACAGATACCGCAGGTTAGAGACTCCAATGAAGCCTTCTATCCATCAGTCTTAGAGCGAGGTGTACGCTCTGATAGAGCACTTAAGCTGGCTGTCGCTGAAATGTATGTGCATGGGGTTTCCACGCGCAAAGTTGAAAAGGTGCTAAAGCAACTCTGTGGAACAGATATTTCAAGCACAGAGGTAAGCCGTTGCGCTAAATTGTTGGATGAAGATTTAAAGAAATGGCGAAATAAGCCGTTAGGAAAAATAAAATATCTTTGGCTAGATGCACGTTATGAGAAGGTGCGCACTAGCGGCACAGTACAAGACTGTGCGGTATTGATAGCCTATGGCTTTGATGAATCAACCGGCAAGAGAACAGTGCTAGGTGTTTCTGTTGCGTTATCAGAGGCTGAGGTACATTGGCGTGATTTTCTTCAGCAGTTGGTTGAGCGAGGTATACATGGTATTGAGTTGATTACTAGCGACGCTCATACTGGCCTAAAAGCCGCTAGAAGAGCTGTGTTCCCCAGTGTTCCTTGGCAACGCTGCCAATTTCATTTGCAGCAAAATGCTCAGGCTCACATACCAAAGCGCTCAATGAAGGAACCAGTAGCTGAGGAGATTACAGCTATATTTAATGCCTCAAACATTCATGAGTCGGAAAGACTATTGGCTATGGCGGTAGATAAATATCAGCAAACAGCACCAGAGCTTTCTTCTTGGTTGGAAGTGAATATACCGGAGGGCTTAGTAGTGATGAACTTTGACAGGCCGCATCAAAAAAGATTAAGAACCAGTAACATAGCTGAGCGCGTAAACAGAGAGGTAAAAAGAAGGACGCATACAGTTGGAATTTTCCCTAATACTGAATCGTGCCTAAGGCTCGTATCAGCTGTTTTAGTGGAAATTGATGACCAGTGGAGCGGATCACCTAGATACTTAAGTTGAAGTGAATAATAAGGCTTCATAGGGTTTTAGGATAGATCATTCTTGTTCTTATTAACGAGATATAATTGCTATTACCTAAAAGTTAATAATTTATTTTGAGAGGAGAAAAATTTGAGGTATAAATAATTTTTTAGATTGATTAGCATAATTAATTTAAGATATTATGCGATGAGACAGGTACAATAGAGTGCCATTTAGAATTTTAAAGGTTTTTCTAAGTACTGAAGTTGGTTTTTACAGACAAAATAACGCTCTATCAGAGCATTGCCTGTTGTCGATGAAAACATTGATAAAGTGCTAGTAAAAGAATCAGTAAATAATACGGTTACAGCGCAATTAATTAAAGATACTGAAGCAAATGAAGTCTTACTGTACTGCCATTCTCAGGCTAAGGAAGAAAAAAGCTTAAATATGATTAGTAAGGCTGAGACTCGTTTCGAAGAGGAATTAATTAAGTTAGCTAATGGACTCACTAAAAAAACTGGAATGAAAGCAATTGAGAAAGTAACCTTGCGTTTAGGTCGAATAAAGGAGCGCCATAAACGTGTTTCAGGTCGATACACTATCACGCTTGATTCAGAGGGTGATAAGGTTACGCAAATCAGTTGGAGTAAAGTTAACTCTGAGAATCTGGGTGCATATTGTTTGCGTAGTAACAGAATGGATTTAGATGAAAAAACAATTTGGAGAATTTATACAACTCTAACTGACGTTGAATCGGCATTCAGATCATTAAAATCAGAGTTAGGCCTGCGTCCTATCTACCATCAAAAGCAAGAGCGAGTTGATGCCCATCTGTTTATTAGTATTCTTGCTTATCACTTACTACACACTATTCGCCATCAACTTAAATTGCAGAACATTGATAGTAGCTGGCAAACTATACGGCAGATTTTTAGCACTCAGGTTCGTATCACTACTACAATGCAGCTTGAAAATAATAAATTGCTTTCTATTAGAAGAACCTCTAAGGCAACTCCAGAGCAAGTTGTGATCTATAAATCGTTAGGCATGAATTCAGAACCTGGGGGCACTGAAAAAACAATTTGTTAAGTTGTAGTGACCCTAAACGTTTTTTTAAAATGTAAGTCATTGATTTGGATAGGTTTAATTTTAGAAAGGGCAAAGTTGGGTTAAAGGAAGACATTTCCCCAAAGAGATTATTTTAACAGCAGTACGCTGGAAGCTTGCGTACCCATTAAGTTACCGACGAATATTGAAGAGCTCATGGAGGAACGTGGTGTTAGCGTTGATCATTCTACAGTACAAAAATGGGTGGTTCGCTATGCGCCCCAGCTTGAGCGAGAGTTTCGTAAAAGCAAGCGCAAACTTGCTGATAGTTGGAAGATGGATGAGACTTATATTAAGGTCAATGGCAAGCAAGTTTATCGCGAGTGCGCCATCCTTTCTGTAAATTCCATTGACTTGCTGAAAATAAGCAGGCGACTCAGTCAGATTAGAAATTCCTTTTAAGGTAAACTTAACCAAAAAAGAGGAATGACAATGAGCTGCTATAAAAATGAGAAGCTAGTGCGCCATCCTTTCTGTAAATTCCATTGACTTGCTGAAAATAAGCAGGCGACTCAGTCAAATTAGAAATTCCTTTTAAGGTAAACTTAACCAAAAAAGAGGAATGACAATGAGCTGCTATAAAAATGAGAACTTAATCGAAGAAGCCATACATGTTTTAGCGATGGAGGGGTTTGAAGCTTTACCTAAGCTTGTCTCCAGGTTGATGAATGAGGCTATGTTAATAGAAAGGGAGCGCCATTTAAATGCCAGTCCTTATGAGCGAACTGGCGATAGAAACGGATATGCGAACGGCTTTAAACCAAGGTTAATTAACACAGGTCAAGGTCAGCTTGAGCTACAGATACCGCAGGTTAGAGACTCCAATGAAGCCTTCTATCCATCAGTCTTAGAGCGAGGTGTACGCTCTGATAGAGCACTTAAGCTGGCTGTCGCTGAAATGTATGTGCATGGGGTTTCCACGCGCAAAGTTGAAAAGGTGCTAAAGCAACTCTGTGGAACAGATATTTCAAGCACAGAGGTAAGCCGTTGCGCTAAATTGTTGGATGAAGATTTAAAGAAATGGCGAAATAAGCCGTTAGGAAAGATAAAATATCTTTGGCTAGATGCACGTTATGAGAAGGTGCGCACTAGCGGCACAGTACAAGACTGTGCGGTATTGATAGCCTATGGCTTTGATGAATCAACCGGCAAGAGAACAGTGCTAGGTGTTTCTGTTGCGTTATCAGAGGCTGAGGTACATTGGCGTGATTTTCTTCAGCAGTTGGTTGAGCGAGGTATACATGGTATTGAGTTGATTACTAGCGACGCTCATACTGGCCTAAAAGCCGCTAGAAGAGCTGTGTTCCCCAGTGTTCCTTGGCAACGCTGCCAATTTCATTTGCAGCAAAATGCTCAGGCTCACATACCAAAGCGCTCAATGAAGGAACCAGTAGCTGAGGAGATTACAGCTATATTTAATGCCTCAAACATTCATGAGTCGGAAAGACTATTGGCTATGGCGGTAGATAAATATCAGCAAACAGCACCAGAGCTTTCTTCTTGGTTGGAAGTGAATATACCGGAGGGCTTAGTAGTGATGAACTTTGACAGGCCGCATCAAAAAAGATTAAGAACCAGTAACATAGCTGAGCGCGTAAACAGAGAGGTAAAAAGAAGGACGCATACAGTTGGAATTTTCCCTAATACTGAATCGTGCCTAAGGCTCGTATCAGCTGTTTTAGTGGAAATTGATGACCAGTGGAGCGGATCACCTAGATACTTAAGTTGAAGTGAATAATAAGGCTTCATAGGGTTTTAGGATAGATCATTCTTGTTCTTATTAACGAGATATAATTGCTATTACCTAAAAGTTAATAATTTATTTTGAGAGGAGAAAAATTTGAGGTATAAATAATTTTTTAGATTGATTAGCATAATTAATTTAAGATATTATGCGATGAGACAGGTACAATAGAGTGCCATTTAGAATTTTAAAGGTTTTTCTAAGTACTGAAGTTGGTTTTTACAGACAAAATAACGCTCTATCAATGAGAACTTAATCGAAGAAGCCATACATGTTTTAGCGATGGAGGGGTTTGAAGCTTTACCTAAGCTTGTCTCCAGGTTGATGAATGAGGCTATGTTAATAGAAAGGGAGCGCCATTTAAATGCCAGTCCTTATGAGCGAACTGGCGATAGAAACGGATATGCGAACGGCTTTAAACCAAGGTTAATTAACACAGGTCAAGGTCAGCTTGAGCTACAGATACCGCAGGTTAGAGACTCCAATGAAGCCTTCTATCCATCAGTCTTAGAGCGAGGTGTACGCTCTGATAGAGCACTTAAGCTGGCTGTCGCTGAAATGTATGTGCATGGGGTTTCCACGCGCAAAGTTGAAAAGGTGCTAAAGCAACTCTGTGGAACAGATATTTCAAGCACAGAGGTAAGCCGTTGCGCTAAATTGTTGGATGAAGATTTAAAGAAATGGCGAAATAAGCCGTTAGGAAAGATAAAATATCTTTGGCTAGATGCACGTTATGAGAAGGTGCGCACTAGCGGCACAGTACAAGACTGTGCGGTATTGATAGCCTATGGCTTTGATGAATCAACCGGCAAGAGAACAGTGCTAGGTGTTTCTGTTGCGTTATCAGAGGCTGAGGTACATTGGCGTGATTTTCTTCAGCAGTTGGTTGAGCGAGGTATACATGGTATTGAGTTGATTACTAGCGACGCTCATACTGGCCTAAAAGCCGCTAGAAGAGCTATGTTCCCCAGTGTTCCTTGGCAACGCTGCCAATTTCATTTGCAGCAAAATGCTCAGGCTCACATACCAAAGCGCTCAATGAAGGAACCAGTAGCTGAGGAGATTACAGCTATATTTAATGCCTCAAACATTCATGAGTCGGAAAGACTATTGGCTATGGCGGTAGATAAATATCAGCAAACAGCACCAGAGCTTTCTTCTTGGTTGGAAGTGAATATACCGGAGGGCTTAGTAGTGATGAACTTTGACAGGCCGCATCAAAAAAGATTAAGAACCAGTAACATAGCTGAGCGCGTAAACAGAGAGGTAAAAAGAAGGACGCATACAGTTGGAATTTTCCCTAATACTGAATCGTGCCTAAGGCTCGTATCAGCTGTTTTAGTGGAAATTGATGACCAGTGGAGCGGATCACCTAGATACTTAAGTTGAAGTGAATAATAAGGCTTCATAGGGTTTTAGGATAGATCATTCTTGTTCTTATTAACGAGATATAATTGCTATTACCTAAAAGTTAATAATTTATTTTGAGAGGAGAAAAATTTGAGGTATAAATAATTTTTTAGATTGATTAGCATAATTAATTTAAGATATTATGCGATGAGACAGGTACAATAGAGTGCCATTTAGAATTTTAAAGGTTTTTCTAAGTACTGAAGTTGGTTTTTACAGACAAAATAACGCTCTATCAGTTTATCTTTATCGTGCAGTTGATAAGTACGGCAACACCGTTGATTTTATGCTGTCAGAGAAGCGTGATCGTAAGGTAGTGCTAGCTTTTTTTAATAAAGCGATTGGATCAAGCGGGTGTATAGTTCCGGTGGGTTGGTGTGACAGCCTTTTAACTTAAAGCTACTCTAGTTGCTTCTAAAATCTAAGCAACTGGAGAACCAAGTATGACAACTGAAGAACAGGCAGCAAACACATTCACTCTAGATGATGTCTATAACCAAATGACTGAGTGGCGTAATAATAAAGAGAAGTTAGGCCATACGATTCCGGATACGATTTGGGCAAATATTTTTGCTCTTGAACCAAAATACTCGGCATCAGTCCTTAAAAAGTTTTTCGCTTTTAGTAATAATCAGTATGAGACAAAGCGTAAACAATATTTAGAGAAGTCTACCGCTTCCTCTACCACTCCTCAGAAACCTAGGTTCTGTCGCAAATTAATGGTTATTTGATATAATACCGACCAAATTTAGCATTGAATAATAATGGAGTTATTATGGCGATTAGTTTTAAAGGAAGACATTTCCCCAAAGAGATTATTTTAACAGCAGTACGCTGGAAGCTTGCGTACCCATTAAGTTACCGAAATATTGAAGAGCTCATGGAAGAACGTGGTGTTAGCGTTGATCACTCTACAGTACAAAAATGGGTGGTTCGCTATGCGCCCCAGCTTGAGCAAGAGTTTCGTAAAAGCAAGCGCAAGCTTGCTGATAGTTGGAAGATGGATGAGACTTATATTAAGGTCAATGGCAAGCAAGTTTATCTTTATCGTGCAGTTGATAAGTACGGTAACACCGTTGATTTTATGCTGTCAGAGAAGCGTGATCGTAAGGCAGTTCTAGCTTTTTTTAATAAAGCGATTGGATCAAGCGGGTTACCCAAAAAGGTTAACATTGATAAAAGTGGTGCAAATACAGCAGCGTTGGAAAGACTCAATACCTTATTATTTTTATCTGGATTCTGGTTTGCGATGGTCGAGGTTAGGCGCATTAAATACCTCAATAATCTGGTCGAACAAGACCATCGATCGATAAAGCGTATCACGAAATATACACTGGGTTTTAAAAAGTTCAATTCAGCTAAGGCAACAATAGCTGGTATTGAGTTATGCCATATGCTAAAAAAAGGGCAGATGCGAGGCAATAGCATGATGCCAGCCTGGCAGCAGTTCCACACGCTCGCAGACTAGTTGCGCCCAAAAATAGGCTACCTCATCTAGGTGTAAATTTTTCGACAGAACCCTCTTTTTTATCTACCAAAAATCAGCCAGGGGTTAATTTGCGTCACTAAAATGGACTTTAGTGGTCAGACAGAGTATTTCCGCTTTACGTTATCTGGAGAAAATAATTCCGAAGAGTTTTTATCAAAAGCTGCCGATGAAGAGTTTACACTCAATAAAGTTGTAACCCCAAAATCAGATACCGAACACTAAAGCTACCTGTGACACTACTTTTATATATGCGCTCTTTTAAGACGCAATACCCGTGATAATTTGTGGTTATCACGGGTATTTACCGCTACTTTAAGGCAATGCCATCGGTATATTCTGTAGTAGCCTGAATAATAACTAAATAATCTGTTAATTTTTATCCTTTATTATATTCGAATATCTACTTTAGAAAATAATTTTATATATTAAACCACATGCCTAGTTATCACTTAAGAAGTTCGCGCAACGATGAAGCAATACGCACATTACGCAAGCAAATATTATTACAACAGATTACTGATGAACAGATAGTTAGCCACTTTCAAAATAATGCACTTGAAGCAAGTTTGTTTTTACAAGAAAGCGTGTATGTTTTTGTGCACAGGATGAAAAAAACTCCCAGTCTTGATCAAACCCTCATCATACTAATAAATAACAAACATTTCCTAGTGAAGGAGAAGGACACACCACATTTATGGCTTGATGAAAAAGAAAGGTGGACTTTTTTAACCTCTCTCGCAAAATATGGTAACGGTCAAATCATTAACATTGCATTGCAAAAATTAGACACCGCCTTTGGCGGCAAGAACACTGACGGCTTTCGCGCGTTTCTGACTCATAAAGATAAAGATCAGTTCTCCCCCTTGAATACTGCTTCGAAAGAAGGTCACCTCGAGGTGGTGAAAGACTTAATCGCGGCGGCCGACACCGCCTTTGGCGGCAAGAACACTGACGGCTTTCGCGCGTTTCTGACTCATAAAGATAAAGATCAGTTCTCCCCCTTGAATTCTGCTGCTTGTGCGGGTCACCTCGAGGTGGTGAAAGACTTAATCGCGGCGGCCGACACCGCCTTTGGCGGCAAGAACACTGACGGCTTTCGCGCGTTTCTGACTCAACCGAATAAAGATCAGTTCTCCCCCTTGAATTCTGCTGCTTGTGCGGGTCACCTCGAGGTGGTGAAAGACTTAATCGCGGCGGCCGACACCGCCTTTGGCGGCAAGAACACTGACGGCTTTCGCGCGTTTCTGACTCATAAAGATAAAGATCAGTTCTCCCCCTTGAATTCTGCTGTTTGTGCGGGTC
Organism: Gammaproteobacteria bacterium; assembly: GCA_965196985.1. Taxonomy (GTDB): domain Bacteria; phylum Pseudomonadota; class Gammaproteobacteria; order UBA12402; family UBA12402; genus 2-12-FULL-35-23. The sequence continues at coordinate 122,035 of CBDALO010000067.1, forward strand.
ACCTCGAGGTGGTGAAAGACTTAATCGCGGCGGCCGACACCGCCTTTGGCGGCAAGAACACTGACGGCTTTCGCGCGTTTCTGACTCAACCGAATAAAGATCAGTTCTCCCCCTTGAATTCTGCTGCTTGTGCGGGTCACCTCGAGGTGGTGAAAGACTTAATCGCGGCGGCCGACACCGCCTTTGGCGGCAAGAACACTGACGGCTTTCGCGCGTTTCTGACTCATAAAGATAAAGATCAGTTCTCCCCCTTGAATACTGCTTCGAAAGAAGGTCACCTCGAGGTGGTGAAAGACTTAATCGCGGCGGCCGACACCGCCTTTGGCGGCAAGAACACTGACGGCTTTCGCGCGTTTCTGACTCATAAAGATAAAGATCAGTTCTCCCCCTTGAATTCTGCTGCTTGTGCGGGTCACCTCGAGGTGGTGAAAGACTTAATCGCGGCGGCCGACACCGCCTTTGGCGGCAAGAACACTGACGGCTTTCGCGCGTTTCTGACTCATAAAGATAAAGATCAGTTCTCCCCCTTGAATACTGCTTCGAAAGAAGGTCACCTCAAGGTGGTGAAAGACTTAATCACGGCGGCCGACACCGCCTTTGGCGGCAAGAACACTGACGGCTTTCGCGCGTTTCTGACTCAACCGAATAAAGATCAGTTCTCCCCCTTGAATTCTGCTGCTTGTGCGGGTCACCTCGAGGTGGTGAAAGACTTAATCGCGGCGGCCGACACCGCCTTTGGCGGCAAGAACACTGACGGCTTTCGCGCGTTTCTGACTCATAAAGATAAAGATCAGTTCTCCCCCTTGAATTCTGCTGTTTGTGCGGGTCACCTCGAGGTGGTGAAAGACTTAATCGCGGCGGCCGACACCGCCTTTGGCGGCAAGAACACTGACGGCTTTCGCGCGTTTCTGACTCAACCGAATAAAGATCAGTTCTCCCCCTTGAATTCTGCTGCTTGTGCGGGTCACCTCGAGGTGGTGAAAGACTTAATCGCGGCGGCCGACACCGCCTTTGGCGGCAAGAACACTGACGGCTTTCGCGCGTTTCTGACTCAACCGAATAAAGATCAGTTCTCCCCCTTGAATTCTGCTGCTTGTGCGGGTCACCTCGAGGTGGTGAAAGACTTAATCGCGGCGGCCGACACCGCCTTTGGCGGCAAGAACACTGACGGCTTTCGCGCGTTTCTGACTCAACCGAATAAAGATCAGTTCTCCCCCTTGAATTCTGCTGCTTGTGCGGGTCACCTCGAGGTGGTGAAAGACTTAATCGCGGCGGCCGACACCGCCTTTGGCGGCAAGAACACTGACGGCTTTCGCGCGTTTCTGACTCAACCGAATAAAGATCAGTTCTCCCCCTTGAATTCTGCTGCTTGTGCGGGTCACCTCGAGGTGGTGAAAGACTTAATCGCGGCGGCCGACACCGCCTTTGGCGGCAAGAACACTGACGGCTTTCGCGCGTTTCTGACTCATAAAGATAAAGATCAGTTCTCCCCCTTGAATACTGCTTCGAAAGAAGGTCACCTCGAGGTGGTGAAAGACTTAATCGCGGCGGCCGACACCGCCTTTGGCGGCAAGAACACTGACGGCTTTCGCGCGTTTCTGACTCAACCGAATAAAGATCAGTTCTCCCCCTTGAATACTGCTTCGAAAGAAGGTCACCTCAAGGTGGTGAAAGACTTAATCGCGGCGGCCGACACCGCCTTTGGCGGCAAGAACACTGACGGCTTTCGCGCGTTTCTGACTCATAAAGATAAAGATCAGTTCTCCCCCTTGAATACTGCTTCGAAAGAAGGTCACCTCGAGGTGGTGAAAGACTTAATCGCGGCGGCCGACTCCGCCTTTGGCGGCAAGAACACTGACGGCTTTCGCGCGTTTCTGACTCAACCGAATAAAGATCAGTTCTCCCCCTTGAATACTGCTTCGAAAGAAGGTCACCTCGAGGTGGTGAAAGACTTAATCGCGGCGGCCGACACCGCCTTTGGCGGCAAGGACAGCTCTCAATTTAATGCTTTTTTAGAACAAATAAATAATCATGGCTTTACTCCATTAAATGCTGCAGCAAATTCAGCTAAGCAAAGAAGAAATACTACTACTTTGTTTTCTAGTATTTGCACCATTCTTTTATCGAAAGGCGCAGATCCAGATAAAAAAAATAAACGTGGTTTTTCTGCACGACAAAACTGGCGAGCCTTTTCATGGCCTGATCAATCTAGGCAACCATTGATAAACAATCAATACACCAATCCTAATAACAGAGTGTTAAAATTAAATAGTGGCGCCCACCAATCAAACAACAGCTCAACTTTTTTCAAGCGTGGTCATACAAACACTAACTATGGAAATAGATGCTCAACAGGTAGGCAAAACTATGTGCGATACACAAAAAATAGTTAAGACCCTATAAGGTCGCTTATGGGGGGCTATTTTTACTGGCGTTTTACTCCCCTACTCCCCCTGCTTTTGAGGTCCGGCCGGAATCCTGGTTAAAAGGGACCAAATCTACCGCTCAACTCTTATTTTAATCAAAATTTACGAATTGACTGGAAATCCTTCCTCATTGCATCAATCAATTGCTCCATTAATTGAGGTTGGTCTTCCGGGCTAGCATTATAAAACTTTTTACTGATCATAATAACTTCTCTATTGGCTATCAGCTTTACTTGCTCTTGTGATGATACATACTTTTGACGAGATTCTTGATTACTCTTACTAATAATAACGTTTCGGTAACTTTCTATTAATTTAATATATATAGTCATTTTGTGATTAAAAAGATGCTTGCTTCTTTCGGAGTTTAGTCTGATCCAGGTTCCAATAAATCCACCAATTGCTGCAGCTATAATACTGAACAGTGGTAACCAAATATTCATAGTTATACTTGCAAACCTTTAAATTTCTTAGTTCGAAAAACGACCGTTTTAATGAACCCGTAGTCTCTTAATTTTTAGCTACTCAATGAGCGCGAATTTAGTATAAGATACTGGTCCTTAAAATCAAAGTCTACAGAACTATCTGTTTATTAAGTAACGCGAACCGTACTTATTGAGAGTTAGGAGAGTTGAATGAAAATTGGCTATGCCAGAGTTAGTACGCGTGAGCAAAATTTAGATCTGCAAGTCATTGGGTTAGAGGAAGCTGGTTGCGAGCGAATCTATGAAGAAAAAGTCAGTGGCGTTAAAGCAGATCGCCCTATTTTAACTAATCTGATTAATCAATTAACCCAACTTTGCCCTTTCTAAAATTAAACCTATCCAAATCAATGACTTACATTTTAAAAAAACGTTTAGGGTCACTACAACTTAACAAATTGTTTTTTCAGTGTGCCCAGGTTGTGAATTCATGCCTAACGATTTATACCCAACTTTGTCCGTTCTACAATTAAACCTATCCAAATCAATGACTTACGTTTTAAAAAAACGTTTAGGGTCACTACAACTTAACAAATTGTTTTTTCAGTGTCCCCAGGTTCTGAATTCATGCCTAACGATTTATAGATCACAACTTGCTCTGGAGTTGCCTTAGAGGTATCCGTCTTATTTCAGCATGATGCTCATGCTGCGCTCTCTTTAGTTTACTGCGCCTGTGATGAGCGGATGGTAATTAATTCCGCTAGCGAAGGCATAGAATAGTTTTTTGTAATTCTGTCATATATATAATCGAAGACATTAACTGCTAGCTTTTTACATGTCTCAGTAATTGTAACCATTGTATCCTTAGCTTTCGTTCCTTCTTCACTCATAGTATGAAGGTGTACATCGCGCATTCTAGCCTGCTTCCGAGCCATCAACTCTGCTGGATTGTTATGTAGAGGAAGCTCTGGCTTTTCCAGCACTAACAATAGCTGCCTTTTCTTTTTTAAGGTGAGCTCAATTTGTTTATCTAGTTTCTCGTAGCCAGTGATTGTTGAGAATAACTCAGTAAACTCATTGGATAGCTTATCTATCTCATCTTGCCCTGGGTTCTTTTTATATTCAATGAGCTTATGATAATATAATCCCAAAACCTATCCAAGAAGCTGTCAACAGAGTCTTGGTGCTTCTTAAAAATTGGCGTCAGCTTTTTATAATGCCTACCCTCATGAACCCAGCACAAGGCGAGTGATTCAGTAATGAGCTTAAACTGTGGCGCATCATCGGTAATGAGTGTTTCTATCGCATAAGGACTCTTTCTATATGTTGAGATAGCTGCCGCATCAGTAATCAGCTTTCTATATTTTGGAAATTTTTTATCACCTAATACCTTATCAAGAATAACTTCCAGCTCCTTACTGTTTAAGATAGTCGATGAGTGAAATACCTTTAAGCTTTCGATTACCTTGTGGGGTAAGTTCATAGTAGCCAGTAAATTAAAAGCGGCTTCATTTAATGTGAACCCAAAGTGGTCTTTGCTTAACATTTCAATGACGCTTAATCGACTTTTACTGGTCAGCGTAAAGTAAGCTGAATAATACTCATTACCCAATACATTAACATAACGGTTTTTCCCATCCTCTCTAGCGTTGGTGTCATCTAGGTGCTGGTAGTTCGTGGATTGTAAACCTGCCTTCACAACTTCTACCTTCTCGGGCTCAAGTATCGTAGGTGTTTTAATTGTGAAGCTATGGATGGTTGATTTACTAATATCTATGTTGGCGGTTTTATAAAATGTCTCAAGGCTTTCTAGCGTCATACCACCTTGAGTATTTAGGAAGCTTGTCCAGCTTTTAATAGTAGGGCCGAACTGGCCCTCATAACCAGTTGGCAGAGGTGCTGTATAGTGTTTGTTTTCAGAAGGGGAGTAATATTGTTGGCGCAAAAAAAGAGTGTTATTAGCAGCAATTTTTATATCCTGGATAAGTGTTTTCTTAGAGCCATTTGGCACAGCATCGCTGGGCAACGAATCTGGATTAATTGTTAGTGTCACTGTATTAGAGACTTCGAGATTTTTTTTACTAGATTTTGGCTTTCTAGTTTTATTGGTTTTATTTCCTTTTCTATCCTTCTCGGAGGAATGATCCTTGTCCTTGTTAGCGCGCGTTTGCTTTCTAACATTAGGCTTTCCTTGCTCACCTTTATATTTATTTAATGCGTTATTTAACGATTGCACCTTGTCTTCTAGCTTTATGATTTTCTCAGCCTGACTTTCACATACATTGCTAAAATCTGTTTCTAGTGCTGTTGGTGTAACAGTATTATTAAATCTCTCAATGAGATCGGCTAAAACTGATTTGTCAGGTTGTTTTTTCATAGGAAGAGTATACCACGGGTTTGAAAAGGTAAATTTTCCCCACACAGATGGCCGTACTGCTGAAATTATTTTTAAGCCATGAACCTGATCGATGAAAAAATAATCCGAGCATACAGCGTTGTTATAGAGCGCACATCATGCTTTTATGACACACGATGATTCCAATATAAAATTTCCAAATTTGCACGAAAAAGCTGTCAAGAACTTTTTGAATTATTTTCAAATCATGCTGATATTGAACGGATACCCTTAGAGGTTCTTCTAATAGAAAGCAATTTATTATTTTCAAGCTGCATTGTAGTAGTGATACGAACCTGAGTGCTAAAAATCTGCCGTATAGTTTGCCAGCTACTATCAATGTTCTGCAATTTAAGTTGATGGCGAATAGTGTGTAGTAAGTGATAAGCAAGAATACTAATAAACAGATGGGCATCAACTCGCTCTTGCTTTTGATGGTAGATAGGACGCAGGCCTAACTCTGATTTTAATGATCTGAATGCCGATTCAACGTCAGTTAGAGTTGTATAAATTCTCAAAATTGTTTTTTCATCTAAATCCATTCTGTTACTACGCAAACAATATGCACCCAGATTCTCAGAGTTAACTTTACTCCAACTGATTTGCGTAACCTTATCACCCTCTGAATCAAGCGTGATAGTGTAGCGAGCTGAAACACGTTTATGCCGCTCTTTTATTCGACCTAAACGCAATGTTACTTTCTCAATTGCTTTCATGCCGGTTTTTTTAGTGAGTCCATTAGCTAACTTAATTAATTCCTCTTCGAAACGAGCCTCGGCCTTACTAATCATATTTAAGCTTTTTTCTTCCTTAGCCTGAGAATGGCAGTACAGTAAGACTTCATTTGCTTCAGTATCTTTAACTAATTGCGCTGTAACCGTATTATTTACTGATTCTTTTACTAGCACTTTATCAATGGTTTCATCGACATCAGGCAATGCTCTACGGCTGACTACGATATAATGGAAACCTTTTTCAGTAAGCCATGAAATATTTTCTTCAGTTGCAAAACCAGCATCTAGGACAATTGTTGCCTCTGGCTGTGCACGAAGCTCAGTTAGTATTTCGGGTAATGTTTTAGGCTCGCTAACATTTCCTTTGAAGAATTCACTCCGTTGCGGGAACCCTGATCCATCCAGCACAAGACCTAAAGAAACAAGCGGACAATCAGACCGCTTCTCCTTTGATCGCCCATGCTGTGCATGATCATTTTGTAATGCGCGACCTTCAAAGTAGGTATTGGTTATATCGTAGAGAGTGATCACCTGATTTAAACTAAACAGATTTTTCTCACGTTCAAATAATTGATCTTCAATCACTTGTTTATGTTTAAGTAACTCATCAGCAGTCTTATAGAATTTCTTGAGTGATAGTTCTGAGAAATCAGTACCCAGTAATTCATCTAGCGCACTTTGATTGCTTAAATAATAGTGCGTACTCAAATCACTTCCTGGAGCAACTAGCCGCCCAATGATGGTAGCAATCATCAGGTAACATTGTTTTTGATTAAAGCCCACAGCCCTGAACAATTCTTCAAGTTGTAATTGCCTAGCAGCATGTAAGCCCAACGCCTCAGCTCCAACGTGGCGTATGTCCGCGCTCTCAATGGAGTTAACATCCACTGTTTTAAAGTCAGGTTCTACCGCGCTTACTGAATTGAGAGTAATGCTTGTCTCATTCTCTTCTGCACGCTTTGCACGAATGCGTTTTACATACATTTGAGCCTGTTTTTCTAGATGCGCTGGTATTGAAATTAACGAGCCTTGGCCCGTTAAAATTTCCTCAATACGGTCAGCTAGCAATTTCCAACTGTCCTTCTTTACTGAAAAATTTGCACCAATATTTAAAATCAGTCTTTGACGTACTTTGCCGTCAGCAGTGCGATGAGTATCAACAAGTCGGTAGGTTGCGTAAGGCTTACCTGTCCGAGGACTCTTTTGTGTAGAGGTTCGAATGGCTCTATGATAATTCCCGTGGTTGAGTTTATCCTTTATTAATAGCATAAAGCCTTCCTTTCCAAATTATTCAGGTATAGAATTTTCTCTCCATTTTAGCTCATAATAAGGACATTACCTATGCCGACCATTGACATCCAGTTTAATATTCCCTTCTTCCGTATCGATAAAGTTGAAGAAACTGATACAGCAATTTTTATTTACGGGCAGACAGAAGAAACATCCGTTGGTTGTCATATTTGCGGTAAAGAAACCGCACGTTTTCACGGTTACGACAAAGAACGCAAGGTTAGGCATCTTCCTATTATGAACAAGCAGACCTATCTAATTTATCAGCCTAAGCGATATATCTGTTTTGAACATGGCTGCCATTGCCCAACGACTACTGCAACACCGGATTTTCATTCAAGTGATAGTCAATTTAGTTATGAACTAGAATTATATTTACTGCGCGAATTAGTTAACAGCACAGTAAAAGATGTAGCATTGAAAAATGACACAACAGAGAAGAAGATCGAAGGAATAATTAATCGCCATATCTCACCTAAGATTAATTGGTCGCAATTTAAATTTCTAGGTGATTTAGGGATTGATGAGATTAGTTTAGAAAAAGGAAAAGGCGCCTATATGACAATTATTACAGCCAGGATTAATGGTAAAGTTAGAATACTTTCAATCATTAAAGGTCGAAAAAAGCGTGATATAAAGCATTTTCTGCTTTCGATTCCTATAAAGCTTAGAAAGACAGTTGTGTCAGTTTGTACTGACATGTATAAGGGTTATGTTAACGCTGCCAGAGAGGTTTTTACTCCAATGCAGGTTATTGTTGACCGTTATCATGTTGCTAAACTGTATCGGCGAGCATTAGACAAGATGCGTCAAAAGGTGCTAGCCGATTTAAAAAAGGAGCTACCTCCTCATGAGTATGATAAAGTTAAAAACCTAACTAATCTGCTCAGGGGACATAAAGAGTTTTTTACCAAAGAAGAAAATGAAAAGCTGAATACATTATTCTCCTACTCCTTTGAGTTAACAGAGTCATACCGAATGGCAAGAAAGCTAACGAGCATTTTTAATAAGGAGCAATCAATAAAATCTGGTACTAAAAGTATTGATGCCTGGATTCAGGAGGTTCAAAGTAAAAAGATTAATTGCTTTAAAAAATTCATAAAAACTCTTAAAGCCTTCAAAGTGGAAATCTGTAATTATTTTTCAGAGGGAAAGAATAGTGGGTTTGTTGAAGGATTTAATAATAAGATTAAAGTTTTGAAGCGTAGATGCTATGGGATTTTTGACCCAAAAACACTATTCAAAAGACTGTATATTGATATTAATGGATATGAGCTTTACTCTATAAATATAGGGTAAAACGCACCACGGGAAACCTCATAGAGCCAAATGATTTAGTTTACCAAGACGATTTGTTAGATTGGAAGTTGCTTCCCCTTATCCGAGCGTTAACTTCTTTGGCAGCTTTACTGCACGATTGGGGTAAAGCCAGTATTCGCTTCCAGAATAAACTTTCCAAAAACTACTGTTACGTCTATCTTTATTTAGGGGAATTGAGCTAGTTTTATCTCATAATAAACAAGGTTTTTAGTAACCTATCAAGGTAAAATAACTTGATATAAAAACTATAGTGAAATTAGTCATGCGCAGAATCATAAAAGCGATTAAAAGCCTGAGTGATTACCTGATCCTGCTGAAAAAAAATCCAGAGCTACTAAGGCCAGAGCAGTGCAGCCATTGCGGTGCAGGTGGACTATGGTCACATGGATCATATGATCGAAAACCAGATAGGAACCCAGGTAAAGGACGCTCTTTAAATCCCACCCCTGTTTTGAGATTTTATTGTCATCAATGTAAACGTACTTGTTCAACCCTACCTGAGATACTTTCTCCAAAGCGTTGGTATTGCTGGTCAGTTCAGCAGGCAGTGTTAATGAGCGTGCTCCTGGGAAAAGTATTAGCTCATCAGGTCAGGAGCAAGGTGTTAGTCGACACACCGTTGCTAGGTGGTTTCACTGGTTGGTTGACCACTTCGTTGATTACTCCTTCCATATCAAAGCACATCCGTTGTGGTTACAGCTTGGGCGACATAGTGATCCACAAGCGTTTTGGTTGGCCTGCCTTGGTGAGCATGATTTATCGAGCATCATGCTTTTTCTTAACAACACAGGAGTGAGCATCCCATAATTAATTAACGTGAAAAAAAGTTGAGATGGATATTTTCTGTAAACCTCACGACCCCACACAGTTTGAGCGTAGCATTCTCAACTCAAGTTGTGATTAACTCATTGCAAGTAGTTAAATCACACAGGAATTGCAAAATGACCAAGCCCATTCACCCAACAGCACTGTTTCGCCTAAGTGTTTTAGGTGAGCTATGTAGCCGAAATAGTTTTGAGCATGGTGAGCTCAAGAGCATTATTAAAAGGTTGTCCCAGCAAACCTACAACATTCCAGGTAGTAAGCGTGTTCACCTCAGTGCTAAAACAATTGAGAATTGGTATTACGCCTGGTTAAAGCAGGGTATTGATGGATTAGTTCCTAAAACTCGACGAGACAAAGGCCAGTGTCACATCAATCCAGAGCTACAAGAGTTAATTATTTCCACTAAACAGGAAAGCCCTTCAAGATCAATTCCGACCGTGATTAAACTCTTAGAAACTCAAGGGAAGGTAGCACGAGGTGAATTATCTCACGCAACAGTTCACCGCTTATTAGTAAAACACGGCCTGTCTAAAAGAACAGTCACACCTTCTAACCAAATTGAGCGCCGCTCATTTGAGGCGCTCACAGCTTGTGATATTTGGTATGGCGATGTCATGCATGGTCCAACGATTTACGATGGCCAAAGAAGAGTTAAAAGCTATTTGGTGAGTATTTTTGATGATGCCTCAAGGTTGGTCTGTCACAGTAAATTTTGTACTGATGAGAGTGCCATTACTATTGAGCATGTGTTGAAAGAGGCATTACTCAAACGTGGGCTTCCTGTTAAGCTCATCATTGACAACGGCCCTGCCTACCGTGCTAAAACGTTGCAAACCATTTGTGCTCGTTTGAAAATTCAATTGATTTACGGCAGGCCCTATGAACCGCAAAGCAAAGGCAAACTAGAGCGTTGGCATAGAACAGTACGCGAGCAATTCCTAGCTGAATGCAACCTGGATTCCATTCATAGTTTCAATGCGCTGAATGATCGATTTTGGGCTTGGGTTGAGCGTGTTTATCATCAAGCCTCGCAAAGCGCCCTGCCTGACAAGATGACCCCGTTACAACGCTATCAGCAAGACCTCACTAAAATTCAGCCGTTAGGTTGTTTGGCCGATAAGCTAGATGATTACTTCCTGCATCGCATTAAGCGCCGAGTCAGGAAGGATGGCACGGTAAGCTGGAATAATCGACTCTTTGAAGTTCCATTTGAACTGGCTCAACAAGAGGTTTATTTAGTGGTTGATCCGCATAGTGACTCCGCCCGTCACGTCGAATCATTGGAATATCAATACCTTGGTGCAGTGGGAGAGCTGGACAAACATAACAACCTTTCTAGAACCCGAGCTAGACCTCAGATGCCGGAACAACCAGCAAGAAAAACCTCGCTAGTTGAGATTGTTTATAACCAAGTTAAAGAGGATTTGGATATCACTGAGGAGATACCGTCTTAAACGTCAACAATAAATTGTAAAATTTTTACTAGGCATCCGCTGAAAATGGCTGCTGTGTTTTTAGGATGCCATAAATCATATGCACCATTTTTCTCATAACAGCACAAATGGCTAGCTTCTTTGGCTTGCCTTTTTTGAGCAGCTTTTCATAAAATTTCTTCAAAATAGGATTATGCCTTATAGCCACTAATGCCGGCATGTAAAGCGCCTTTCGCAACCAAGCACTACCAACCTTTGAGAGCCGTGATGAATTCAATGAAGTGCCTGATTGTGACTGGCTGGGATTTAAACCAATATGAGCAGCCAATTGTTTTGCGCCAGAAAATCTTTCAATATTATTAAAAAAAGCAGTTAGTGTTTGAGCGGTTTTATCACCAATGACTGGGATGCTTTTAAGCAGCTCTGTGTTATTCTTCAGATCATCATCACTCGCGATCAGCTTACTAATTTCTTCCTGCAGTCGTAAAATTTCTTTTTCCATATAATCGATATGATTTTGTATAGAGCTAATAATTGTTTCTTCCGCTAGCTCCAGCCTGTTTTGTTCATTGCTGACTTGGGAGGTTAATACTTCAGATCTCTGTATCAAAGCTCTTAGAGCCTCTATATTAGCTGGCAAAGGCTGCCATAGCGTTGGAGTAAAATGATTTGAATAGTCCTTAATACTGACCGCATCGGCCTTGTCGGTCTTGTTTCGTATTAGCTGTCCTTTCATAAAAAACTTTATTCGTGCAGGATTAATTATACTGACATCACACTTCTCACTATGTAAATAAAGAGCCAATGCATTACCGTATTTACCTGTTGATTCCATGCAAAAATGAAGTGACTGATCAGATAAAGATTGCGTCCATTCTAATAACTCAGAAAAGCCCTCAGGATTATTATTAAAATGTTTAACGTGATCTTTTCCGCTAGTGGTGATAGCAGCAACAAAATCAGATTTTGCAATATCAATACCAACACAATTTTTTTTCATTTGCTAGAGCCTCTTAAATTTTATTACACTAACAAACTTGGGAAATCATAGTTCGGATCAACCTTGCAAATACAGGCTCACAATGGCCTAAGATACCGTTCGATCTCATGAACTTATGAGGGTGGAAGGGAGCTAAATCTCCTCAACAGGATTAAATCCTAAGGACGAACACGGCTTCACCTTCCGCCTACCCAAGCATCCTTGGGATTGTAGCAATATTGTCATATCTCTACAGTTATTTAAGATACAAGGATGAGTAAGATGTATCTTCAACATTTTGGCTTGAAATTTGATCCATTGGGTAAATCAAACATTATTGAATTGGCGCAGTCAAAGCGACTAGAACAGCAACTTAATGGTTTGCTAGAAACACGCGGCTTAGCAGTGATTACTGGCGACTCAGGGACAGGAAAGACCACGGCGCTAAGATACTGGAGCAATAAACTCAACCCGCTGACCCATCAAGTCATTTATCAATCAGACACTCACTTTCGGTCATTTGATGTGTACTCTCAGCTTGCCGAAAATCTAGGTTTAGAAAACTATTACCGATTCTCTAAACTTTGGAGAGACTTGAAGCAGAGCTTGATCGCGCTCTACCATGATAAAAACGTTCAGCCTATTTGGATCCTAGACGAGGCGCATCAGCTTAGTAATGATTTCATTCTACGATTACCTGACTTCCTTAATTTCAGTTTTGACAGCAAAGACGTCATGACGATTATCTTATGTGGACTCCCATCACTTCTAGCAACATTGCAGAGACCAGCCTATGAACCTATCAACTCTAGAATTCAGTGCTTTATTAGGTGGCATGCAATTGAAGATAGCAGGGATTTTGAGAGCATTATTCACGCTGCTTTTGAGAAGGCAGGAATGAGCAGCAGCTTATTCACTGAAACAGGTATTCGTGCAGTACACATGGCCACAAAAGGTAGGCTTCGTTATGTTGATAGGCTCATGCGACATGCGTTGCTAATCGCCGCTAATATGAATTTAAACCATATACCGGATGATGTCATTAATCAGGCAATTCATGAGCTAAAAGGTTAACTATTTGACACCATCTCACGCAAAATAGGTTGAGATGGTTTCTCTAAATTATTGTGGGACGTTACACTACAAAAGCACTCAGGCGGATCGGTTACGCCATGAATGGGTGTCCTATTTATTGCTCAAGGCACTAATCTACAATACCAAAAACCCAAATATAGACCATGACTGGTTAACCACATTAAAAGAGGGAAGAATCAATGAAGATGCGATTAAAAGATTCTTACACAATAATACTGAACAAGTGTCGTTAGCCGATTTACCCAGCATAGCAAAATTAATTGCATGGCTAATTATTACCCACCATAAACTTCCGATTTTAAATGAGAAAGAAGCGCCTAAAGGTAGCCCATGTACTGGTCTCGATGGTCTGCTTAAGATGATTGATAAGACATGGGGATATGAAAATAAAAATATAAAAGAACTTGCAGCATGTTTAGAGTTCCCTCAAGGCCTACTAACTAACGCTAATACATGGGTGTCACAAATAAAACGCTGGTCTGCCAAATTATTAGATTTACAAGATGTTATTGCTCAAGCAATCGACAATGGTAGTTATCGAGTCTTGTTGCACCATGCTCGTTTGGCCTTGATGTTAGGCGATCATTACTTTTCATCGCTTGATATTAGTAAAACTCGTAATTGGAAAAGTATCACCAAATTGATCGCCAATACCCAGAAAGATAAGTCACCCAAACAAGCTTTGGACCAGCATTTGGTCGGTGTTTGCGAGAGCGCCAAAAAGATTATAGGAAAGTTACCAGCTATCGAAAACAACTTGGATCCCAGTTTTAATACTGCTGAGTTGAAACGCAAAAGCCCACAGCCCTATACCTGGCAAGATACTGCTGCAAGAAAAGTGCGAGATTGGCGCACAACGTGGGGTGGAACACGAAAAGGTTTTTTCGCAATAAACATGGCTAGTACTGGTTGTGGCAAAACCTTTGCTAACGCGAAACTCATGATGGCACTCTCTGAAGATGGTGATAGTCTGCGCTATATTCTCGCGCTCGGGTTACGCACACTTACATTGCAAACTGGAGATGAATACCGCAAGCGTATATTTAAACATAGTGATGGCAGTGATCTAGCTGTATTGATTGGTTCAAGGGCGATTGCAGACCTGCACTACCAAAATAAACAAGAGAAAGTACAGGATCAAGCGGAAAAAGGTTCGGAATCTACTGAAACTCTACTGGCCGACTCCGACGAAGTTGTTTACCAAGGTGAACTGCCTGAAGAAGGTTTAACTAGTATCCGTCTTATTTCAGCATGATGCTCATGCTGCGCTCTCTTTAGTTTACTGCGCCTGTGATGAGCGGATGGTAATTAATTCCGCTAGCGAAGGCATAGAATAGTTTTTTGTAATTCTGTCATATATAGTGACTGACAGAAAACCTACTAATTCTTAGTCTTTGTTGTTTTATTACACTTTCATTTTTTTATATCCGCGCGAGATCATAATAAAAATAGCATGTTAAGCCCTGGCCGCGTACAAAAAAATGAAATCTCGCTGTTTTGATACGAAAAAAAGCATCCTGCTTTCTGGAATACAATGGGATATTCTGAGGCTGACTAGGCAGCTAACGGTGGGCTGCGACCTCGAACGGTGGGCTGCGACCTCGAATGCGTTTTTTTAGTCGCGCTGCTTTCCTTTGCTCAGCTCTTTGTATAAGACTTCCGATACGATCTATGTTTTTTCCAACAATCGCTAAGCCAACATAACTCTTAAAGCCATCAATGCCGTGATCTAGGCATTGATCCAACCCATGAACTTCAAGAGCATTAATACTGGATTCTACCGCAGAATGCTTTTGTTTCGCTTTCACAAACGAGTCTGACTTTTCAATTTCCTGTGCTTCCTTTGAGAGTCGACCTTTTCTCGGCAATGCAACAACTTCCAAAATATCTGCTAACGCAGATTGATTTTCTTTTGAATGAAAGCCCTTATCAAAACTACATGTGTTTAACTCTGGGAACTTTTGTTGGGTCTCTTGAACCATAGATACGGCGACCTTGTCATCAGTCTCATTCTCCATCACACGATGATGCAATATAAATTGGTGTTGATCCTCCAAGACACAGACTTTCATTCCTAATTCGACTGGTACACCAGCCTTTCCTTTTACAATCCATTCAGTATGTGGCTGAAAGACAGAAAAGACTTTTTCTTCATGCGGGATCTTTTCATCCAATAATATTCGGCGTTTAATTTGATCAACTTGGCGATCTGCATGAACCGTGAACATTTCTATACTTTCAACCAGTGGCGCATCTTGCGGCTTCAGTAGATCGGCTTTCTGGATAGCGTTTATTGAGGCATGTGCTTTATCTAAATATTTTTGCGCAATATTGAGATACTCCTGATGAGCATCCTTGATTGCCTTGTCCTTTTTGTTTTGTTGATCTGCTTGCTTGCTCTTACTGCGCTTTTTTAGTTGAGCTATTCGCATGAGCCGTTTCAGATGCTTGATGTTATATCGATATTGACGCCAGTCACTCAATCCGCTGTGTTCACACAGCTTGGCCACCTGCTGAATTATTTTGCGCATTGCGTCAAACAGTAAGCTTATGTCTGTTGGAAAATGTACGTCTGTTTCAACCACAAAGGAATCGCAACGGCCTCGCAGAGGCTCACTTTTTTTTAACAATGAATGACCAGCTTTCACAACAACTTGATTAATCTCATCTAACAACTCGGGAGTGAGTAGCGAGACATTGTCTTTAATTGTTTGCAGCTGATACTCTATTTTATCGAAAAAATCAGCATGCCCTAGCATTTCACGAATGGTTTTATGTTGATTCACAAGTTCATGCAGTCGATCATAATCACAATTTAGACTCAGGCGGAGTACTCCCATGACCAATATTTTCCATAATTCCATACCAGGGCGTCCATTATTCTTGTCAACCTCAGGTGCAATCCGAGCCTCTAGTAGTTCGAAAATCTCCTTCCGTACAGAGGGTGTACTATAAATAAACTGTAGCCCTTTTAATAATTTTGGAATGTCATCCCGTGATTTAGAGCTGATTTGAATTTTAGAAATATCTACTTGGCCAATTTGCATTTGTGGATTTTGGGCTAGTCTTGTCATTCTTGCTTTCCAGTGAAGAGTTACCATGCTGTGGCGAAAAATCATCGAAGATTAAGGCATTATATCGAAAATAAGCTGTAAATAGCTGGAAAACGAGTATTTAGTGCTGTTTTTTGAAAATCTTCATGTGACCAGTTCGCCCCGAAACATTGAAAATAAAAGGCTTTGCGGGTTTTCTGTCAGTCACTATATATAATCGAAGACATTAACTGCTAGCTTTTTACATGTCTCAGTAATTGTAACCATTGTATCCTTAGCTTTCGTTCCTTCTTCACTCATAGTATGAAGGTGTACATCGCGCATTCTAGCCTGCTTCCGAGCCATCAACTCTGCTAGATTGTTATGTAGAGGAAGCTCTGGCTTTTCCAGCACTAACAATAGCTGCCTTTTCTTTTTTAAGGTGAGCTCAATTTGTTTATCTAGTTTCTCGTAGCCAGTGATTGTTGAGAATAACTCAGTAAACTCATTGGATAGCTTATCTATCTCATCTTGCCCTGGGTTCTTTTTATATTCAATGAGCTTATGATAATAATCCCAAAACCTATCCAAGAAGCTGTCAACAGAGTCTTGGTGCTTCTTAAAAATTGGCGTCAGCTTTTTATAATGCCTACCCTCATGAACCCAGCACAAGGCGAGTGATTCAGTAATGAGCTTAAACTGTGGCGCATCATCGGTAATGAGTGTTTCTATCGCATAAGGACTCTTTCTATATGTTGAGATAGCTGCCGCATCAGTAATCAGCTTTCTATATTTTGGAAATTTTTTATCACCTAATACCTTATCAAGAATAACTTCCAGCTCCTTACTGTTTAAGATAGTCGATGAGTGAAATACCTTTAAGCTTTCGATTACCTTGTGGGGTAAGTTCATAGTAGCCAGTAAATTAAAAGCGGCCTCATTTAATGTGAACCCAAAGTGGTCTTTGCTTAACATTTCAATGGGGTGCTGCCTTTATATAATGTAGAAAATATAGCATAATATACACTTTAACTTGATTACAGATGGTGTTTGGATGTCAGCTAGAATTC
>CBDALO010000069.1:0-29068 GCA_965196985.1 Gammaproteobacteria bacterium
TTTACCAAAAAATCTGAAAGAGATGAGCGTGATGTTTGGCTCGAAGAGAGATGTCATGACTTAAAGCACAAGAAAGGTGCGGCAGGTAGAATACTTGCTGAGCTTAAAGAGCATCTAAATAAAAAACTGAATAAATCGCTTAGAGAAAAGCTAGAAGGAACAATTACGTATTTTGAAAATAATATTAAAGAAAAGCGAATGTCGTATCATAATTTGATTAAGCAGAATGCACCAATTGGCTCTGGCGTCACTGAAGCAGCATGTAAAACAATTGTTAAACAAAGATTAGGGGGATCAGGAATGCGCTGGAAAGACAAGGGAATGAAA
Organism: Gammaproteobacteria bacterium; assembly: GCA_965196985.1. Taxonomy (GTDB): domain Bacteria; phylum Pseudomonadota; class Gammaproteobacteria; order UBA12402; family UBA12402; genus 2-12-FULL-35-23. Next base: position 328 of record CBDALO010000069.1, read on the forward strand.
ATCGTTTTATGCTTGAGAACACTAGTAAAGACTAAAGGCAGATGGGATCAGTTTTGGGAGAAGGTCAATGATTTTGGCGTGCCAGCAGCAATATAGCCTACATTATATAGAGGCAGCACCCTTTACAACTGTCATTTAGACTTTTGTTAGAAAAAAAATCTAATAATCTATAGTGCTTATTAATCTCGTCTTCTGTTGCTTCCCATGGGTCTATTTCGTCTACTCCTTGCTCTTCCATAAGTTTTATGACCTGAAGGCGAGTGACAAGATTAGCTTTTCCGTTGATAGCAAGTTCCCGGAGTTTGGTAAATAAGTGCTTCTGATTATTTTGGGCGGCAAATAGCCAAGCGCTAACTAAACTCTCCAAGTCTTTCCGTTTCAGTTTAGCCATTAATGCACTTTTGAATAGTTGTCGGGTTTCTTCAAGGATACCTTTTTTGATTTAAGCGAGAAAGGCAGTTTACAATAAACTGGTTATCACTAAAGTAGTAACGATTACATGCTGTTTTTACAATTATGTGATTCTCTTTGTTCAGGAGTCCTAATCTAGCTAAGCTAAAAATAGCTTCTAGCTCTTCGCTTCTACTACTATAACCCATCGTCCTTATGGCTAGTGCGCCATCCTTTCTGTAAATTCCATTGACTTGCTGAAAATAAGCAGGCGACTCAGTCAGATTAGAAATTCCTTTTAAGGTAAACTTAACCAAAAAAGAGGAATGACAATGAGCTGCTATAAAAATGAGAACTTAATCGAAGAAGCCATACATGTTTTAGCGATGGAGGGGTTTGAAGCTTTACCTAAGCTTGTCTCCAGGTTGATGAATGAGGCTATGTTAATAGAAAGGGAGCGTCATTTAAATGCCAGTCCTTATGAGCGAACTGGCGATAGAAACGGATATGCGAACGGCTTTAAACCAAGGTTAATTAACACAGGTCAAGGTCAGCTTGAGCTACAGATACCGCAGGTTAGAGACTCCAATGAAGCCTTCTATCCATCAGTCTTAGAGCGAGGTGTACGCTCTGATAGAGCACTTAAGCTGGCTGTCGCTGAAATGTATGTGCATGGGGTTTCCACGCGCAAAGTTGAAAAGGTGCTAAAGCAACTCTGTGGAACAGATATTTCAAGCACAGAGGTAAGCCGTTGCGCTAAATTGTTGGATGAAGATTTAAAGAAATGGCGAAATAAGCCGTTAGGAAAGATAAAATATCTTTGGCTAGATGCACGTTATGAGAAGGTGCGCACTAGCGGCACAGTACAAGACTGTGCGGTATTGATAGCCTATGGCTTTGATGAATCAACCGGCAAGAGAACAGTGCTAGGTGTTTCTGTTGCGTTATCAGAGGCTGAGGTACATTGGCGTGATTTTCTTCAGCAGTTGGTTGAGCGAGGTATACATGGTATTGAGTTGATTACTAGCGACGCTCATACTGGCCTAAAAGCCGCTAGAAGAGCTGTGTTCCCCAGTGTTCCTTGGCAACGCTGCCAATTTCATTTGCAGCAAAATGCTCAGGCTCACATACCAAAGCGCTCAATGAAGGAACCAGTAGCTGAGGAGATTACAGCTATATTTAATGCCTCAAACATTCATGAGTCGGAAAGACTATTGGCTATGGCGGTAGATAAATATCAGCAAACAGCACCAGAGCTTTCTTCTTGGTTGGAAGTGAATATACCGGAGGGCTTAGTAGTGATGAACTTTGACAGGCCGCATCAAAAAAGATTAAGAACCAGTAACATAGCTGAGCGCGTAAACAGAGAGGTAAAAAGAAGGACGCATACAGTTGGAATTTTCCCTAATACTGAATCGTGCCTAAGGCTCGTATCAGCTGTTTTAGTGGAAATTGATGACCAGTGGAGCGGATCACCTAGATACTTAAGTTGAAGTGAATAATAAGGCTTCATAGGGTTTTAGGATAGATCATTCTTGTTCTTATTAACGAGATATAATTGCTATTACCTAAAAGTTAATAATTTATTTTGAGAGGAGAAAAATTTGAGGTATAAATAATTTTTTAGATTGATTAGCATAATTAATTTAAGATATTATGCGATGAGACAGGTACAATAGAGTGCCATTTAGAATTTTAAAGGTTTTTTCTAAGTACTGAAGTTGGTTTTTACAGACAAAATAACGCTCTATCTCCTTATGTTTTTAATCTCATCAAGGAAAGGAGTGATGTTATCTAAGAACTCTTCTGTTAGAGTTGATGAACGTGAAGCTCTTATTAATTCATCTTTTAATAAATGGCTGGTCTTTATGCTTCCGTAAATCAGAGCCGCTATTTTGGCTAAGACAGTTTTTGGAGCTTGATTTTTATAGAGCTCAATTATCGCTTTCGCACAACTTTCAAGTGTAAAGTTCTTATCCGATCTTCCTGAGAAGTCCATGCTCTCAACAAAGTCTAAAAACCTATGTTGTTCCTCACCAGGGATGCCGGCTTTTTGTAATTCAAGGACTAGTTCAGCAAATTTTTCTAGATCAACATACCCGTTGTACTTACGTTGAAAAAAACCATCTAAGTCATTAGTTAAAATAGAGATCTTGTTTTCTAATATAAAAGTTAATGCCTTACCAACACTGTAATAGCCTAAACCTTGACGGGAACCATACTCCAATAAGCAAGCTAGACTTTAATTGGTTAAAACTTTATCAAAAGCAAGCCACCCAATAGACTGACGGAGCATGAGGTCATATAGCTTTATGGGTATTGAGGCAGTAAATCTTGACAGCTCTATGTCTGCTTTTCTAAGTTGCTCAAAGGTCTTTACTAAGTAACTAGTATCATCAGGACGGGCGCCTGATTTAAGAAAATTTTTTTCAAAGCTTCTCCTCTCACTATCCTCTAGTGAAAAGCCATAATGCTGTAAAATAGCGTAGGAAGATATTACAAAAAAATGGAGGGTATCTCATACTGGGTGGCGTATTGTTCTTTAACTAAAGCTAAGAGCTTTCTAGTTTCATCCACACCGTATAACTCTTGTGAAACTAGTGTAAATCCTACTACGCAAGCAGCTATTTCATCGCTATCAAACTCGTAGTACCATGAGTTCTCTGGCAGTCTTTTCTCATAAAATTTTAGTGATTCGGATATCACTTCCGATAGGCCTTTCTTAAGTTCAATGTTTATTCCTATATCTGATAACAAGCTGTCTAATTTTTCGCCTAAATCTACCGTTAACTTAACTTCATTCAATAGATTGAGCTTTGTTAGAATCCATTTTTTTCTATCTATAGCTATAGGAAGGCCGATGGTGGCTAGTATTACAGAAAAAGGTCACGTTTAGAAGAGGTGGCCTTTGTAAGGTCTAATAAACTAGAAAAACTTTTTCTTGCTTGTTGTTCAAGGCGGTTAAGTTCCTCATATCTAATAGGCATATCTAGCTCCCTTTTACGGTGTCAGTGAATATTTAATAAATTAACCCAAGCAGCTTATCTAGCGATGAAGCGCCAAAAAAATCCCGTGTGGATTTTAACCAATATGCGAGACTTTGTAAGAGAGGGGGAGTAGTACCCCTTTTTTTGAGGAGTTAATTCACAGGTTGATGAATAAAAAGCCCGTCATGATCTGCAAGATAATAATCATCTTCTTTATTACTGTGAAAACTTTCATAAGGTTCTGTTTGGTAGTGGACGGGTGAGCTTATTGCTACAGGGATGCCACTTTGACTTTCAATTGCCTTGTGAACGGCACCCCAGTTAATCGTAGTAGGTTTGTGCTGAGTGATAGCTTGGATCTCTTCGCTAATTAGTTGGACTTGCCTATGTTCAGGTTCAGCAGTTTCTTGTAAAGGCTCATGTACCTCAAGGTAAAGTACATTATCACGCCAGCCTAGTTTGAAATATTCATTAATGATTCGGACAGGTGTTCCGACTGGAACTTCTTTGAAAAGGGTTTTAATTGCTTCGGGGTACATGCGAATACAACCGGAGCTAGAACGCTTGCCAATTGAGGCCGGGGCATTAGTACCGTGGATTAAGTAGCTACGTTCACCTAAACGCATGGCGTGTGTACCAAGGGGATTTTTAGGGCCCGGAGGGACAACATCAGGTAGCATAATGCCTTTTCTTGCGCTTGACTCTTTAATTGATTTGGGAACGTACCAAGCGGGGTTTGCCTTTTTGCTAATGACCTTGGTTGTTAAGGTGGGCGTTCCCCAGTTGTAGCGACCGATAGTAATAGGATCTGTTCTGACTGTATTACTGTTTTTAGGATAATAGTAGAGACGTAATTCAGGTAAGTTGATGACAATGCCTTCGTGAGGGGTGTTAGGTAAAACGAACTTTGATGGAATGGTAATTGGATCCTCAGGAGAGATAGGGCTATGGCGGTTAATATTAGGGTTGGCTTCAATCATCTCATAAAAACCCATTTGGTACTGTCTAGCTAAATCATAAATGCGCTCACCAGGCTTGCTATGTACAGTTTGTAGATGACCGACGACACCACCACCATTTTTAGGTAGCGAGTAAGTTAGAGCGTTGCTTGTAAGGGGTAGACTTGTTAGTAAAAGAATAGGGAGTAAGGTGGCGAGTTTTTTCATCATGATTTAAGCCTTATCGTCCATATTGAAAGCTTTTATTATAGCGAGGATTAGTCAAATTGGTGAAGAGAAAACTGATGATCGCTGCAATATACCAGACCGCCGCCAACTTGGTGCCAAGCTGGTAAGACAATACGCTTACCAGTATCAATATCATGAATCGCCGGTCGATGGGTATGCCCGTGGATAAATAAATCAACTTCAGCAAGTTTCATTTGTTGGTTAACTTCACTTGGTGTGACATCCATAATGCTTAAATCGGTTTGTTGCGTATTCATTTTGCTCTTTTGTCGAATTTTAGCAGCAATTTGTTGTCTTGCTCTTAGTGGTAATTGTAAAAAAAGTTTTTGATAAAGAGGCTTACGGACTTTGTTGCGAAACTTCTGATAACGAATATCCCGAGTACACAAGGTATCCCCGTGCATAATTAACACAGACTTACCATAAAGGTTTATTACGATGGACTCAGGTAGGAGCTGCATACCAGATTGTTGTGCATAACGTTGGCCAAGCAAAAAGTCACGATTACCATGGATAAAATAGATAGGTAGCTGTTGGCTGACAGATTTAAGCACTAGTTTAATTTTATTTTGTAAAGGTGTGTTTTCATCGTCACCAACCCAAACTTCAAATAAGTCTCCTAGAATATAGAGCGCATCAGCATGTGCTGTTTGCGCTTCTAGAAAGCGTAGAAACAAATGGGTAATATGAGGTTGTTTTTCATCAAGATGTAGGTCAGCAATAAATAGAGTTTTTTTCATAAGTGGCATCATAATCTTTCTTTTCAATGACCTCAAGCTTCGGTAAGATGTTTGCTATTTGTACTACTGGAGAGCGCAGTGGCGTTACAACTTTATAATAGCTTGACCAAACAGAAGGCACCTTTCAAACCACTACAAGCAGGTAAAGTTAAGCTTTATGTTTGTGGTATGACGGTTTATGACTACTGTCATATTGGTCATGCACGCTTGATGTTAGTTTTTGACATGATTACGCGTTATCTTAGGAATTCGGGTTATGAGCTTACCTACGTGCAAAATATAACCGATATAGATGATAAAATCATTAAGCGGGCTAATGAAAATAACGAATCAACAACGGCTGTAACAGAGCGCTATATTGCAGCACTGCATGAGGATCTAGCAGCTCTAGCCATTTTGCCGCCAGATAAACAACCTCGAGCAACTGAATTTATTGCTGAGATGATTATTATGATCGAGAAGCTGATTAACAAAGGTTTTGCTTATCAAGCTGATAATGGTGACGTTATGTATGCGGTTAGTAGCTTTGAGGGCTATGGTAAGTTATCACATCGCAACTTAGCTGATTTACGCGCAGGTGCTCGTATTGAGGTTAATGAAGCAAAACGCGACCCTTTAGATTTTGTGCTATGGAAGCAAGCTAAACCAGGCGAGCCGAGTTGGAATTCCCCTTGGGGGGAGGGTAGACCTGGGTGGCACTTAGAGTGCTCAACGATGGTGGAGCATTGCTTGGGGGAGCGCATTGATATCCATGGTGGTGGTATGGATTTAAAATTTCCCCACCATGAAAATGAAATAGCTCAATCCGAAGCTTGTTGTGGTCATTCTTTTGTTAATAATTGGATGCATGTTGGCTTTTTGCAGGTTGATAATGAAAAAATGTCAAAGTCTCTTGGTAATTTCTTTCTTGTTAGAGATGCTTTAAAGCGCTTTTCAGCAGAGCAAATCCGTTACTTTATGTTGGCAACGCATTATCGTAAACCAGTCAACTACTCAGAGGATAATTTGCATAATGCTCAGGAAGCTTTAACACGGCTATATACTGCTTTGCGTGGTTTGGAACTGCTTGAGCCACCAGCGCAAACTCATTATGAACGAGATTTTCGTGTTGCAATGGATGATGATTTTAATACTCCAGAGGCGTTTGCGGTGTTGTTTTCTTTAGCTAAGGAAGTTAATAAGCTTAAGACTAATGATATTAAGCAGGCGGGAAGGTTTGCTGGGTTGCTAAAATATCTGGCTAATTTAATAGGCCTCTTAACAGACGATGCTGAAAGCTTTTTTCAAAGTCAGGGTGAAGGTGTCGATAAGGTCGATCATGCACTGATTGAGTCGCTTATAGTTGAGCGCCAGCAAGCACGTACTAATAAGGACTGGGAAAGAGCTGATGTTATTCGTCAGCAGTTGAGTGAGTTAGGCGTTGTTTTAGAAGATAATAGTGAGGGGACCAGTTGGCGTTTGGAGTCTTGAGTTTGTTGGATGTGTGTTGTGCTTTTCTTAGTGAGTTAAGTTTAGGTTTTTTATATGTATAGGCCTTCCTTAAAAGAACGCATGATTGATGGCTATAGGATTATTAGGCATGTTGTCCTTTTTTATTTCTATACCTTGCGAGGTTTGTTTTGTCGCCAGCGTTTAAGTGTTCCAAATAAACAGCTTACTTATACGAGAAAGTATTGTTTTTCTACTACACGGAAATTAAAGTGGTTTAAGCTTTACGGTGTTTCTTCTGAGCAAGCTAATTTACGCTTTTCTTATCGTTCACCAATTGTCGTACGCTCTTTTTTATACCTAACAAACAAGTTGCATATAAACTATAAAAATTTGTTGCATCTTCAATATGATGAAACTTGTTTTGACCCAATGGGTATTCGACCTAACCAAACTTATGTTATTGAAAGCGCTTTAACAGATATCATTAAACTACGCAGTACAATGTTGGCTTTGCGAATTAACACAACCATTAGTGACAAGCAGGGGAAATTATATTTAAGTGCTAGTAATGTTGTTTTTGTTAAAGGGATTACTGATGAAGACTTGCTTGAGCTAAATCGATCCGCTTTTTACGGTAATGTTGAAGATCGATCATTGCTTAAGTTGGCACTAAAGAAACCTAAGCTACTAGCAAACAAACCGGAAACTGAGTTCGTTGTTCCAAAAAAAATGGGGGTACGTTATGGGTTGGTTTCTGGTGATATGAACTTTATTCATACCAGTAAACTTTTTGCTAAGTTGCTTGGCTTTAAAAACATTTTTATTCAGGGGATGTGTACGGTTAACTACTTAACCTGCTATTTATTAACAGACCCGGGAGCCTCCTTAAAATGTCTTAAAATCACCTTTACTAACCCTATTTATGAAGGGCAGACAATTCAACTTTGGCGTGATGGTAATCAATTTGAAATAACTAGTAGTGAACATAAGCTGTTGGCTTATGGTGAAATAGAGTAACTGTGGTAAAAGCCTTCTTCATTCAGTAAATTAATCTAGTCGTTGCTATACTAAGTTTCATTATGCAAATTAGAAGGAAGCTGTTATGTATAGCAAACTCATTATTACTGCATTATGTCTTACTTTTTTAGCTGCTTGTGCTAAGCAGGCCTCTAAAACACCTAGCTCTCCTGGCAATCCAGCATTACTGCATCATTCACAAGATACTAAAGGGAGTAACCTTTTTCCTGAGCAAAGGGTTGCTACGGGTAAGCGGGTTTTTATTTCCACTTGGTAGGGTATAAACCTTCGCCTTTAGGCGGAAATGTCTTTAGCAAACCTATCACCAGCCAGAATGTGATGTATTAGAATCGCTTTTTATTTTTAATAAGGGAGCGATCTAAATGACTGGAGCAAACAACTATAGGAAAGGCGCGCATACGGTACTGGATTTAAAATATCATTTTGTATGGAAGACAAAATATGGATATCCAGTGTTATGTGGGGATATAGGTTTAGGAGCAAGAAGCATTTTGCGAGAGATCTGTGCTGAGAAGGGGATGAGGATATTGAGGGGGAATGTGAGGTCGAATCACATTCACCTTCTAATTGAGGCGCCGAGCCACTTATCGGTATCAAAGATGGCTCAATATTTGAAAGGTAAAAGTGCCTATCGACTATTGAGAGAATTTAGGAGTACGCTTGGCAAGAAATACTGGGGCAATCATCTCTGGTCGAGAGGGTATTTTTGCGCAACGGTTGGTTCTGTAACAGAAGAGCAGGTCAAACGCTACATAGAGAATCAAGATGATACGCCGGAGGGTTTTCAGGTATGGGATGAGGAAGAGCTTAAGTCGGATTAATCCGAACCGTTTAAACGGCTTTAGCCGTAATGAGGCTTCAGCCTCTGTACCAAACCCCCACCTTTAGGTGGGGGTCAAGTTGATTTATGATCCTAAGCATACGGCATGGGCTGCTTATGATGCTCAAGGACAGCGTATTAAAACAGGGCGTGGTTCCGGTGGTGCTACTTGGTGTGCTGACATCGGTCGCTCTTGTAAAACTGTTCAAGGGTACTTTAGTGTTTACCATAAAAAAGGAGCCGACTGTAAATCATCTAAATACCCAGTAGGAAAGGGCGGCGCCAAAATGCCGCACTGTATGTTCTTTCATCGTGGTTATGCCATTCATGGTTCTGGGCACGTGCCAAACTACAACGCTAGCCATGGTTGTATTCGCGTCACGCCAAGTGCAGCTCAATGGTTAAACAACAACTTTATGCGTAACGGTACTACAGTGATTGTTAAACCTTATAGTTAAAGGGTTAAAAATTCTTAACTTTTTAACCCTGTTGCTTTCTATTGCATTTACAAGGAAGGCACTGTTGTGTGAGCTTGTAAACCATACTGCTCTGCAAAAGTATCAATTTGTGAGTTGACCCCTTCAATTACAGCGTCAATATCAATTTTTCCTTGATATTGTTCTACGGTTTTAGCAATACCAGCAGTAGCAAGAGCTACAGCTATTGGTAAAGCAACGGGGCCCATTGGGGCAATAAGAACTGCAGCTGCTTCTGGTGTGAAGCTTTGTATTAAACCAACAACGGCCCACACCGCTATTTCAGCAGCAGTGCGAGTTTTGGACTCTCTGGATTGTGCTAACTGTGTTTTTAAGAGCTCTCTTTGCTCTTCTAGGCTATATTTTATTTTCATTAAGTATTCCATAACTTCTTCATGAGTGTTGCTCTCAGTAATCGTAATTTCTTCGGTGGCGCTAGTGGTTTTTGAGCAGCAGTTATGTAAATTGCCAATAATAAAATAACCTATTAATGCATTAACTGGCGCCAATACTAAGCTGGTTAAATTGTAGGTATACTTTGCAAGAAAGTCATTCATAGCCTTAATGCCACTAGGCCAATAACCGGCTAATACACCCAAGTTAATGTTAGGCAGGCATTGGCTAAAGAAAGCGTGCCCCCATTTGTTTTTAGCTTGTCGTGCCTTATCATTGGCTTCTTTAAGTTTGTTCAGCAATTCTCTTGCATCAGCTAAGCACTGATTGAACTGCTGAACTTGCTCACTGTCAGTAATTGGTGTGCTATTTGGTTGGGGGGGGGTAGCAGTTGTTTCCTCGTGGGTTGAGGTATCCTCATCATCGTCCTCTATTAAAATTGTTGTATCACCTATCATCTTAATTATTTCTCCTATTAGACTTATCAAATAATAAGTCTAAACAAGCTCTCTTAATGAACTCTTATCAACTGAGCTTATTAGGTACGGAAAAATTTTCAATGATAGAGCGTTATTTTGTCTGTAAAAACCAACTTCAGTACTTAGAAAAACCTTTAAAATTCTAAATGGCACTCTATTGTACCTGTCTCATCGCATAATATCTTAAATTAATTATGCTAATCAATCTAAAAAATTATTTATACCTCAAATTTTTCTCCTCTCAAAATAAATTATTAACTTTTAGGTAATAGCAATTATATCTCGTTAATAAGAACAAGAATGATCTATCCTAAAACCCTATGAAGCCTTATTATTCACTTCAACTTAAGTATCTAGGTGATCCGCTCCACTGGTCATCAATTTCCACTAAAACAGCTGATACGAGCCTTAGGCACGATTCAGTATTAGGGAAAATTCCAACTGTATGCGTCCTTCTTTTTACCTCTCTGTTTACGCGCTCAGCTATGTTACTGGTTCTTAATCTTTTTTGATGCGGCCTGTCAAAGTTCATCACTACTAAGCCCTCCGGTATATTCACTTCCAACCAAGAAGAAAGCTCTGGTGCTGTTTGCTGATATTTATCTACCGCCATAGCCAATAGTCTTTCCGACTCATGAATGTTTGAGGCATTAAATATAGCTGTAATCTCCTCAGCTACTGGTTCCTTCATTGAGCGCTTTGGTATGTGAGCCTGAGCATTTTGCTGCAAATGAAATTGGCAGCGTTGCCAAGGAACACTGGGGAACACAGCTCTTCTAGCGGCTTTTAGGCCAGTATGAGCGTCGCTAGTAATCAACTCAATACCATGTATACCTCGCTCAACCAACTGCTGAAGAAAATCACGCCAATGTACCTCAGCCTCTGATAACGCAACAGAAACACCTAGCACTGTTCTCTTGCCGGTTGATTCATCAAAGCCATAGGCTATCAATACCGCACAGTCTTGTACTGTGCCGCTAGTGCGCACCTTCTCATAACGTGCATCTAGCCAAAGATATTTTATCTTTCCTAACGGCTTATTTCGCCATTTCTTTAAATCTTCATCCAACAATTTAGCGCAACGGCTTACCTCTGTGCTTGAAATATCTGTTCCACAGAGTTGCTTTAGCACCTTTTCAACTTTGCGCGTGGAAACCCCATGCACATACATTTCAGCGACAGCCAGCTTAAGTGCTCTATCAGAGCGTACACCTCGCTCTAAGACTGATGGATAGAAGGCTTCATTGGAGGGGTGCTGCCTCTATATAATGTAGGCTATATTACTGCTGGCACGCCAAAATCATTGACCTTCTCCCAAAACTGATCCCATCTGCCTTTAGTCTTTACTAGTGTTCTCAAGCATAAAACGATTTTCATTCCCTTGTCTTTCCAGCGCATTCCTGATCCGCCTAATCTTTGTTTAACAATTGTTTTACATGCTGCTTCAGTGACGCCAGAGCCAATTGGTGCATTCTGCTTAATCAAATTATGATACGACATTCGCTTTTCTTTAATATTATTTTCAAAATACGTAATTGTTCCTTCTAGCTTTTCTCTAAGCGATTTATTCAGTTTTTTATTTAGATGCTCTTTAAGCTCAGCAAGTATTCTACCTGCCGCACCTTTCTTGTGCTTTAAGTCATGACATCTCTCTTCGAGCCAAACATCACGCTCATCTCTTTCAGATTTTTTGGTAAATACTGCCTTTGATGCTTCGCCGAGATATTCAGTTGCATGCCAAAAATCTAAAATTTGCGTATCAGTATGTTTTTTTAGAAATGGCCAATTATTTTTTGCTCCATCAGCAACGCCAATTGTTTTAGCATCAGGGTAATATTTCTTTTTCAGCTTTATTTCCTTTTCAAGCCTATTAAAGAATTCATCTTTTCCATATTCTGGTGATGCTGCAACGTAGGTTGTGTGCAGGCGTGCACCATGCTTATCATACTGAAAACTACCCAAAATTTAAATCAACAAAATAATGCTGAAATATTGTGTAAAAATGACTATGCTTTGTCTTTTTAACAAGACTAACGAGATGAGTATAAATGTTAAACTTCGCCGATTACGCTGCCCCTCTTTTTTCAAAATTAACTGGGAAAGTTGTTTTAAAAAAATCTATCGACGATTGTAGGAAAGCTATTAACTGAAGGTAGTTGTAAGTTGTTCAGTTCATCAAAAGATAACAATGAGTATAAAAAGATGATTCGTACACTTACCGGTGAAAATAAAAGCACCGATTTAGATCCAATAAAAACAAATGATGTATTGCTAGAACAGAGCTGTGAAAAACTTTCACACGCCAGTAAAATTGATGTTCTTCATGATCCTTCTGATATTAGAAAGCCACATAGCAAGCAAACTGAAAATCTAGGTAAAGTAAGGAGTCTGGACGGGGATATTATCAATGGTTACAGCACGCATAACGCAGTTGCATTAGTACCTGGTGATAAGGCTGTGCATCTACTATCGCATGTAAGCTACAGCAATAAAGACCCTAAGTTTTTAAAAGCTGAGCATATTAAGAAAATAGAGGCTGGAAAGCCATTTGAGGGAGATAAAGAGGCCAAGAGTCTTTATGAATCTGGTGATTACTTTAATAAAAAGCTGCTGTCTATTCGTGAAATAGAAAAAATAGGAATCTGCCTAAAATCAAAGAATGAAGATGCAACCATTACCCATATTCTAGATAGAGAGTTTGATGATAATGACTATCTCTCACTAATTGATACAAACCTAGATCAAGACTTTATTATTCGCTCAAAAATAACAAGAACAATAGAAGGTAGAGGTGATGATGGTAAAAAGCTTAAGCTGATTAACGCTGATTTTGATGCTCAAGGCGAAAAGCAATTCCAAAAGTTAACAGTTGGAAAGAATTGCGTACAAGACGGAAAAATAACTATTTATTTTGGAGAGTTTGAGAACTTCAATGCAATTAAAATCCAAATTACAGGCAGAGATGGTAGGAGAATTTTTAAGAATGACATGCTGCTATTAACTAATAAAAAAGTAACGACTTTTGATGAGGCGTATGAGGTATACATAGCCTATCTATCTCGTGCGAAAATTGAATATGTTTTTAAATTTCTCAAGGAAGGACTAGGCTGGGAAAATATGCAGATAAAAAATTTTAAAGGGATACAAAATCTACTGGCTGTATGTTTTTATGTGGCCTCATATTTGTATGAGATAGGTAAGGAAAAAGCTTATGACGATTACGCAATTATGCTAGCTAAATTAGGAGATGGTAAGGGCAAGGTGACACGACACTTTATTGCGAAGGGTATTAGAAAACTTCTAACGTATCACTTAGTAGAGCAATTTTTTAAAGAAAATAGTGTTTCTCAAGAAGAACAAAAAGAATTATCGAATTCAGTTCAGGTAGGGAGATAACAATTTTGGGTAGTTCTCAGTTATCATACATGGAAATAGTTCCAACCATGCTCTCTCTATAACCATCATCAACGGTGAGAACATATGCACCATCTAAGCTAATACTTAGCATCTCAATGCCTGCATCAAGCTTTGGCTCTTCATATTCCCACTCAGCCTCTTTGGCTTGTGCAATACCGCCAACAAAATCAGTTGCCCGTTGCAAGTATGAATGTGAGATTTTACGGTTATGATTGACCTTGAGATCATCAATAACACTAGGAGCAGGTAAGTTTGAGTATTTATGTGAGATTATTTTTGCAAATCGCGGTGTTGATCCTTGGATAATTCTAGCCTTATCTTCTAAAGGACAAAAGACCTTCCCGCCTTTAGAGGTTTGATAAACATAACGCTTAACTCGAGCAACTCCATAAGGCGTTTGGTAATTTGCTTCATCTCTACTTCGTGCTGTTAGCTTTATTTTTCCAACATGGATAGGAGAGCCATCTGCATCAAACTTACTTAAAGCTTTTTCAGTGGCTAATGTTCCAACCTCATTAAGGCCGTCAAGAATTGCATCCTCACATTCAAGCATGGATCCTTTTAGTGGAAGCTTGAGCTCAATAGTTAATTCATTATTTTCATCAGAGAGAATTCTAGCTAACATCCAAACACCATCCGTAATCAAGTTAAAGTGTATATTATGCTATATTTTCTACATTATATAAAGGCAGCACCCCATTGGAGTCTCTAACCTGCGGTATCTGTAGCTCAAGCTGACCTTGACCTGTGTTAATTAACCTTGGTTTAAAGCCGTTCGCATATCCGTTTCTATCGCCAGTTCGCTCATAAGGACTGGCATTTAAATGGCGCTCCCTTTCTATTAACATAGCCTCATTCATCAACCTGGAGACAAGCTTAGGTAAAGCTTCAAACCCCTCCATCGCTAAAACATGTATGGCTTCTTCGATTAAGTTCTCATTTTTATAGCAGCTCATTGTCATTCCTCTTTTTTGGTTAAGTTTACCTTAAAAACCCCAGTTCGGAGTTAATAGTGATCAAGTAATTAAATTCTAATTGCTTGGCAACCTTTTCACTGCAGTAATTGTTAATGGCTCAATAATATAAGCAGCCAACCCAGCAACAAGATGTGTAATAGCATTTGCAACCGAGCGATGTCTGGTGTGCCAAATATGAAACTTATGTTTCAAGCAGCCAAAAACAGTCTCAATGATCCCTCGCTGATTTAATAACTGTTGCTCGTGATCGCTAAGTGGCTGCGCATTTTTCATATTTTTTCTTTTGCGTGTAATTAACTTCAAACCGCTATCAAGTAGTTTTTCAAAAACAGCCTTCCCAATATAGCCTTTATCTCCGAAGGCCAAACCCTCCAGCCCTTCAAACAATGAGACACATGCAGCTAAATCATGATGATTGCCGGGCGTGACTTTAAAGGCGATTAACTCACCTATGTCATTGATTACTAAATGAAGTTTCAGACCAAAAAACCAACCAACAGATGTTTTTCCAAGTTTTGCAACCGCTTTAAATGTGCGGTGGCGTTTAGTGCGTTTAATGTGACAGTTTGGTAGGCAACTTGAGTCAATGTAGTAAATGCCACTACGCCTGCCACCGTTAAGAGTAATAAAAATTGTCAGTGGCATTAGCGCTCTAGGCATCAATTCAATAAAACGTGAGTAACTGGGTAAATTAGGGAAGTAATGTCCCCAGTATGTTTTTAGAAAGCCAGTATAAAAATATTTAAAGTTTCTATAGCCGATCATTTGGAACAAAATCATGATTGTCATAATCTCGCTATAAGCTAAACAACAAGGTGGACCTGACTTTTTTTCTGCAGATGAAGGGAGTAGATCTTTGCGCTCAAGTGCTGCAAATTCCTCAGCAAAATCATCTATGCGACAAAATAACTCTATAACCTCGCGCTCATGTATCATAACCACATCCATTATTAGTAATAATTTCAAAAGGTTATATAAGTTTTTCACTAAATCCAAGGCTGCCATAACTCCGAACTGGGGTCTTAAAAGGAATTTCTAATCTGACTGAGTCGCCTGCTTATTTTCAGCAAGTCAATGGAATTTACAGAAAGGATGGCGCACTAGCTTTTCAATTTACCTTATGCCTTATTATGGCTTAGCAAGTAAGGTAAAGTTTCTAGTTCAAAATATAACTTTGGTCAGGTAGGATGGTTCGGTATATTACCCATATTATTTTGATCAAGAGGTTTATTGGTGAATCAGCTTACTAACCAGTCAACTCGCCATCCGGCGGAGTTGTGGACAGTTTCATTGGTTTTTGCGTTATTTATGTACGCTTTCGCCGCTATTTTAACGACTATTGTGCTGTTTATGCATCAGGTAAGTGGGCTTCCATTGCAAATGGCTTATAGTACTTATGCCGTGTTTGTGTCATTAATTTGGACTTTGCCATTGGCTGGTGGTTATTTAGCGGGTAAAGCGGGCTATCGCGCAGCCACTTTTACAGGTTTATTATTAGCTATTGTGGGGATGGCCTTGTTAGCACTAAAAAGTTTATTTTGGTTGCGATTAGGGTTGGCTATTTTTGTTGTTGGTAATGGTCTTTGTACACCGGCTATCTTTTGTTTGGTTGATCATGCGTATAAAAAACAAGACCCCAGGCGTGAATCAGGTTTTACTTTATTCTATTTACTATTTAATTTAGGTGCTGTGCTAGGTGTATTTATTACCACTTTCCTAGCTAAACATTACGGGTATGGGTTCGCTTTCTCAAGTTGCGTGGTAATTATCTTAGTTTCACTGCTTTGTTTTTTGGGATTAGTTAGTAGGCAGCCATTTGATATTTCTAGGTCATTGGCGCCACAATGGCGGTTATCAACAACAGGCATCGTGTTGTTATTACTTTTTATAGCAGCGCTTAGCTCCATGCTAATACGATTCTTATTTATTTATATGCAATGGGATAATTGGCTGCTTTACCTTTTTGCTGTGATTGCAGTGGGCTATGGTATTTACATTGGTCGTAAGCAAAAAGAAAAGCTAGCCAGATATCGGGTTTATGGTTTTTTAACTTTGTGTATTATTTCGATCGTATTTTTTACCCTTTATAACTTAGGGCCCTCGTTATTGTCAGTTTTTGCTAGTACCAATGTACATCGGGAGCTATTGGGCATTCACTTTCCAGCGGAATCTTTATTTGCATTTGAAGGAGTTGGGGTTATTTTACTTGGTATCGTGCTAAGCCGATTATGGTGGGTGCTTGCTAAAAGACAACGTAATCCATCGTTACCTTATAAGTTCGCTTTTTCATTAATTTCGGTTGGCTTAGCATACCTTTATTTGACTGTTTTAGTGCCAAGTTATGGTTCACACCTTATTCCATTAATAGTTATGTTGTTCTCCTATATTCTATTGGCTTTAGGTGAGTTGTTATTGATGCCTTTAGGTATTGCCATGGTAGGCGATTTATCACCTAAGGGCTATGAGGGTTTTTTTATGGGGATGTGGCAGTTGATGCAGGGGCTTGCGGCCATTCTTGCTGGACTGGTTGCTTCTTATACAGTGGTGCCCAAGGCAAGCTCTCTACTTATTAAAAACCAGGCTTATTTTTATGTGTTTCTATGTGTTGGCGGTGCTTCTTTGCTTGCTGGCATATTAGTATTGTGTTTTTCTAAACGGATTAAGCGTTTGTTGTAAAGGAAATTTATAAAAAGGGAATTTGAACTTGTATCGGTTAATTAGCTTTTTGCTTGCTATTTTTTTAGTGGGCTTATGTTTCCCAGGTATGGTATTTGCAAAAGGAAGGGGAGGCCATGTCGGCCACCCTGGTACTTTTAATTATCATCCACAACATGATTGGGTTTATCAAAGTCCATCGGGTGATTTTAAATCTGCATGGCAACTATTGGTTCAAGCCGATACTATGTCAATTAACGGTGCTGATCAGCTTGATAGTGGTGGCAAAATTCCTAATTTTAAACTTTATTGGACAATGAGTTATAACCATTGGTATAGCGGATTTTCTTATAACTTTGCCAATCCTAGGCAGCAACAATTGCAAAACGTTATTTTAGGTTATAACTGGAAGCACCTCTCTGTAATGGGAGGGCAGTTTGCTATGATGTATGGGTTAGCAAATAGTGCGGCAGAAAATGCGATTGAATTTTTGCAATCACCATTGCCTGTTTTAGCTTTTAATCCTAGCTATGGCATTGGTAGTCAGGCAATTGCTTTTAGCCAACACTTTTCTGTTATAGGGAGTGTCTTTATCCCGCAGCTTAATTCACATGTTGATGGTAGTAAGCCTTATGGTGAGATCTTGCGAGCTCTTTACGTGCCTTGGCATCAAAAAGGAAAGGATTTGCATTTTGGGATTTCGCTTTGGGAGCAGGGGGTTGATCGTAGTCATCAAGTTGAGTTTTCAGCTATGCCTGAAGTGGTTACTCCTAACTCAGCTAGCCTTGTTGATACTGGCACAATTAATAATGCTAAAAATTATTTCACAGCAGATTTAGAGTTTGCCCTGGTGCGAGATCGTTGGGCTTTGCAAAGCGAATATATTCGTAACTGGCTTAACCGTGGGTCAGGCTATAGCAACTTGAGTTTCTCAGGTTATTATGCTAACTTGAGTTACTTTTTAAGTCCGGGTGTCTCTATGAAGTATGCTTACCCCTATGGTTATTTTAGTGGGACTACCCCAATTACAAAAAATATGGTGTTTGGCAGTTGGCTGCTCAATATAGTACTTTAGACTTAATTAGCCACGATGTTCATGGTGGTAAAGAAAGCAACTATACTTTGGGGCTTAATTGGTATCCTTCCAATCATGTAGCCTTTTTATTTGACTATATTCGTGCGGATGCACATCCAGATCAGAATGGCAAAAACATTAATGCTAATATTTTTGCTGCAGAGTTTCAGTTGGTTTTAAACTAGGGAGAGAGTATGAATTTTTCAGATGAGCAGTGGCGAGTTAAGGTTGGGTTAGCAGAAATGTTAAAAGGCGGCGTAATTATGGATGTCGTTAACGTTGAGCAAGCTAAAATTGCTGAAGCAGCCGGTGCATGTGCGGTGATGGCTTTAGAACGTGTACCTGCTGATATTCGTCATGATGGTGGGGTGGCAAGGGCCTCTGCTCCAGAAATGATTCAAGCAATTATGGAGGCTGTTTCTATTCCTGTTATGGCCAAAGTTCGTATTGGGCACTTTACCGAGGCACAATTACTAGAAGCCTTAGAGGTGGACTTTATCGATGAAAGCGAGGTATTAACTCCGGCCGATGATGAACACCATATTCTAAAACAGAACTTTAAGGTTCCCTTTGTTTGCGGCTGTCGAAACTTAGCCGAGGCTTTACGCAGAATTACTGAAGGTGCTGCAATGATTCGTACAAAAGGTGAGGCTGGTACAGGAGATGTCGTTGAAGCAGTGCGTCATATGCGCGCAATTAATCGTGATATAAAGCGAATGACCTCATTGCGAAAAGATGAGCTACCTGTTGAAGCGAAGCAAATGGGAGTTCCTTTATCTCTATTGCAATGGGTTGCTGAGCATGGTCGATTACCTGTGCCAAATTTTTCAGCAGGTGGAATTGCAACACCTGCAGATGCGGCTTTGGTACGTCAATTAGGTGCTGAAGCTGTTTTTGTTGGTTCAGGTATTTTTAAATCAGGTGATCCAGAAAAACGTGCCCGCGCTATGGTTGAAGCAACAACTCACTTTGATGAACCTGAAAAAGTTTTAGCTGCCTCGTTTAATCTTGGAGAGGCAATGGTTGGTATTAACGTGCGTGACCTAGCTCCTCAAGCAACTTTTGCTGATAGAGATGAATAATAGTGATAGGTATTTTAGCATTACAAGGTGCCTATCAAGCACATGCAGAGCAGCTTGCTAGGCTAAATAGTAAAAGTTGTTTTGTACGAGAGCCTGATAAGCTGAAGGAGTGTGTGGGTTTAATTGTTCCTGGTGGTGAGAGCTCAACTTTATTGAGGTTATTATCAATAGATAAGCATTGGTTTGAAGGTTTAGAACAGTTTTATCAATCAGGCAAGGCGATATGGGGCACTTGCGCAGGTGCTATTTTATTAGCCTCAAGGGTGATTAATCCTGAGCAAGAAGCATTGGGCTTTATGGATATTGTTATAGAGCGTAATGGTTATGGGCGTCAGCTACAAAGCTGCATAGCAGTAGGAGAAACTGAAGTTGGGACAGGTGAGATGGTTTTTATTCGTGCACCTCGTATCCTTAGGGTAGCGCCTACTGTTAAAGTGTTAGCCTATCATCAAGCTGACCCTGTCGCTTTAGAGCAAGGAAGTTGTTTGGTAACAAGCTTTCATCCCGAGTTAAGTGTCGACCTGAGCTGGCACCAATACTTTTTAACTAAGTGTTTTGCTAGGGGTGCACCCAGTATATTCCAATCGTAAGATGAGCCTGAAGCAGCATCTGAACAGATGTCACCATGATGGTCCATCGGTTAGTCTTCAGTGCTGATAGTATCAGCTATTTGCTCTTTTGTTATTTTCTCAAATAACGTTTTCTTTGCTTCCTGCATCTTTTGTGCAGATTCATGATCAGTCAGAGAATACGCTAATTTATCTAGTCGTTCAAAGGTTTCATTTTCCTTTAAATACTGCTCAGCATTTTCAATTGATTTGAACTTTTCGTAAGGAGTCATAATGGCCTCGTAAGGGTAAAGTTTAGTTTGCTTACCCTTGCTATTAATGCTGGTTACAGGGAAGTAACAAGGTCTGTGAAAATTAATATAGTCGTTAAAATGCTGGTTATAGAATTCATTAATTTGCGGGGCAAAACGTTGTTGAATATGTATGTAGCCAAAATGCTTTCTAACAACCGAGCCATTTTTACTTTCCACCAAACCGTTGTCATTACTATGCCTTGGCCTCGATTTAGTGAGTTCAATAAATAACTTTTGCAATAGTTTAGCTACATGCTGATTAATGTACTCTGAGCCATTATCAGCATGTAGGCCTAACACTTTAAATGGAAAGGTATCGATTATTTGCTCTAAGACAGGGATTAAGTAAGCCTCACTAATTTTTTCAACAGCGCAGACTACTTCCATCTGTGTCACCTCGTCAACAGCATTAATATGATAAACACCCTTGATTTTATCCATATCTCCTTGGTGCACTGTATCAATACGTATAAAGCCAGGCCTACCCTCTGGAGTTGGTTTTCGCCTTTCACCAATAGAAACCTGCGTTGCTTTAGTTTTATTAAAGTGTCGCCGTTTGCGCTGGTAGGTTTCAGTTTGTCGAAGATTGTAAAGATGAGAGACTGAGATAAAAGCAAGACGCGCATAACGCTTATCTCCAAACAAATGAAAGGCTCTCTCGCAAAGTTTTTTTGTGGTAGGCCCGCTAAGCGTTTGATGAACCTGATCCGTTTCAGCTAACAACCAAGTATCCTCATGCGTATAGATTAAGCTAAACTTATTTCTAGGTGATCGTTGCTTAACAACAACTTTTCCTGACTTTTGATACTGAGCAATTAGCCTAGTAATTTGTGAACGTGAGTAACCAGTCATTCGTTGCAGGTAATCACGAATCAATCCTTTGTCCTTTTTGCACATACCGCAATAAGCAAATTTTTTTAATGTGTTCGTAACCCATAGGTAAGATTCTGCTCGTGATTGAGAATAACTCAGTAAACTCATTGGATAGCTTATCTATCTCATCTTGCCCTGGGTTCTTTTTATATTCAATGAGCTTATGATAATAATCCCAAAACCTATCCAAGAAGCTGTCAACAGAGTCTTGGTGCTTCTTAAAAATTGGCGTCAGCTTTTTATAATGCCTACCCTCATGAACCCAGCACAAGGCGAGTGATTCAGTAATGAGCTTAAACTGTGGCGCATCATCGGTAATGAGTGTTTCTATCGCATAAGGACTCTTTCTATATGTTGAGATAGCTGCCGCATCAGTAATCAGCTTTCTATATTTTGGAAATTTTTTATCACCTAATACCTTATCAAGAATAACTTCCAGCTCCTTACTGTTTAAGATAGTCGATGAGTGAAATACCTTTAAGCTTTCGATTACCTTGTGGGGTAAGTTCATAGTAGCCAGTAAATTAAAAGCGGCCTCATTTAATGTGAACCCAAAGTGGTCTTTGCTTAACATTTCAATGACGCTTAATCGACTTTTACTGGTCAGCGTAAAGTAAGCTGAATAATACTCATTACCCAATACATTAACATAACGGTTTTTCCCATCCTCTCTAGCGTTGGTGTCATCTAGGTGCTGGTAGTTCGTGGATTGTAAACCTGCCTTCACAACTTCTACCTTCTCGGGCTCAAGTATCGTAGGTGTTTTAATTGTGAAGCTATGGATGGTTGATTTACTAATATCTATGTTGGCGGTTTTATAAAATGTCTCAAGGCTTTCTAGCGTCATACCACCTTGAGTATTTAGGAAGCTTGTCCAGCTTTTAATAGTAGGGCCGAACTGGCCCTCATAACCAGTTGGCAGAGGTGCTGTATAGTGTTTGTTTTCAGAAGGGGAGTAATATTGTTGGCGCAAAAAAAGAGTGTTATTAGCAGCAATTTTTATATCCTGGATAAGTGTTTTCTTAGAGCCATTTGGCACAGCATCGCTGGGCAACGAATCTGGATTAATTGTTAGTGTCACTGTATTAGAGACTTCGAGATTTTTTTTACTAGATTTTGGCTTTCTAGTTTTATTGGTTTTATTTCCTTTTCTATCCTTCTCGGAGGAATGATCCTTGTCCTTGTTAGCGCGCGTTTGCTTTCTAACATTAGGCTTTCCTTGCTCACCTTTATATTTATTTAATGCGTTATTTAACGATTGCACCTTGTCTTCTAGCTTTATGATTTTCTCAGCCTGACTTTCACATACATTGCTAAAATCTGTTTCTAGTGCTGTTGGTGTAACAGTATTATTAAATCTCTCAATGAGATCGGCTAAAACTGATTTGTCAGGTTGTTTTTTCATAGGAAGAGTATACCACGGGTTTGAAAAGGTAAATTTTCCCCACACAGATGGCCGTACTGCTGAAATTATTTTTAAGCCATGAACCTGATCGATGAAAAAATAATCCGAGCATACAGCGTTGTTATAGAGCGCACATCATGCTTTTATGACACACGATGATTCCAATATAAAATTTCCAAATTTGCACGAAAAAGCTGTCAAGAACTTTTTGAATTATTTTCAAATCATGCTGATATTGAACGGATACCTAATTTGTGTGAGGTAATAGGCATCTGGTTTTATAGCCAACTTGTTTTTGCTGCTGAGTTGAATATCAGTAATATCATCAAATTCTTTTATTAATTTCTTGGCACGGTCTAGACGAGCTAGATAGTTTTCTTGTTGTTTAGTTAAAGAGTTTGATAAAGCAAGTAACTCTTGACGATAAACTCTTAAGCTATTATCAGTAAGTGTTTTTTGAGTTTTGATTATGGTGTCAATATCTTTTAGTTGTGATTCATAGCTGGTGAGCTTTTTTGATAAAGCTTGGTTTAGTGTAACTATAGAAGTGTCACCTTGTGCCCAAGTTAGTGCGCTAAAAAAGAGGAAAAACATTAAGCAGCTAATTAGCCCAGCCAGTCTCATTCTCACCAATCCTTGTGCTATCAATAGATGCTTTAGTGTAGCGGGATTTAATGAGTTGAAAAAGGGGGTAGGGTAAAGCAATGTTGATAAGTTGAGGGTTGTTTACATTGGCTCAGATTCTGTTATGTTGAGATGGCATTTATTAAATTGGGTTTTCTTCCAGAATGTGTGGGTAAGTAAGCAGCCAATGAGTTTTGTGTTTTTGTTGTTCAGAGCTGCAGAATGGGTGGCGCGAATCGAGTTGTAGCCGGATTGAAAATGCGAAGCATTTGACAATCCGAGGTTAAGCCAAACTTAGCCCCGGATTTTCACTTCGTTCAATCAGGACTACATGCTGGGAAACGATTCGTGACAGGCCCCGTTAGTCGTAGAAGCTTTGAAAAATGCAAAACTCATTTTACCCATAGATTCTGTTATGAACCTTAAAATGGATTTACCTACACTAACCAGGAAGGGCTCAGTGACGAGAACTACCAAAAAAATCGGGATATTTGCTTGGCTAATTATTGGCCTGGCTATGTTGTTTTATCTGTACGATTTCTTTTTACAAGTCAGTCCAGGTGTAATGGTCCAGCAGCTAATGAAAAGTTTTAATTTGGAAGCTTTTCAATTAGGTAACTTATCAGCCTTCTATTTTTATATTTACACCATTATTCAGGTACCTGTTGGTGTACTGTATGATCGTTTTGGTGTGCGTTGGTTAATGATCGGAGCTGTAGCTGTTAGCACCATTGGGTCATTTCTATTTGGTTTATCAATGCATATTGGCTTGGCGCAGTTTAGCCGCTTCCTTATGGGGTTAGGTTCTTCTTTTGCTTTTGTTGGTGTTTTAAAAATCGCGGCTACCTACCTTCCTGCAAACAGGATAGCCATAGTTACAGGTATTACTACTACTTTAACCCCAGTTCGGAGTTATGGCAGCCTTGGATTTAGTGAAAAACTTATATAACCTTTTGAAATTATTACTAATAATGGATGTGGTTATGATACATGAGCGCGAGGTTATAGAGTTATTTTGTCGCATAGATGATTTTGCTGAGGAATTTGCAGCACTTGAGCGCAAAGATCTACTCCCTTCATCTGCAGAAAAAAAGTCAGGTCCACCTTGTTGTTTAGCTTATAGCGAGATTATGATAATCATGATTTTGTTCCAAATGATCGGCTATAGAAACTTTAAATATTTTTATACTGGCTTTCTAAAAACATACTGGGGACATTACTTCCCTAATTTACCCAGTTACTCACGTTTTATTGAATTGATGCCTAGAGCGCTAATGCCACTGACAATTTTTATTACTCTTAACGGTGGCAGGCGTAGTGGCATTTACTACATTGACTCAAGTTGCCTACCAAACTGTCACATTAAACGCACTAAACGCCACCGCACATTTAAAGCGGTTGCAAAACTTGGAAAAACATCTGTTGGTTGGTTTTTTGGTCTGAAACTTCATTTAGTAATCAATGACATAGGTGAGTTAATCGCCTTTAAAGTCACGCCCGGCAATCATCATGATTTAGCTGCAGGTGTCTCATTGTTTGAAGGGCTGGAGGGTTTGGCCTTCGGAGATAAAGGCTATATTGGGAAGGCTGTTTTTGAAAAACTACTTGATAGCGGTTTGAAGTTAATTACACGCAAAAGAAAAAATATGAAAAATGCGCAGCCACTTAGCGATCACGAGCAACAGTTATTAAATCAGCGAGGGATCATTGAGACTGTTTTTGGCTGCTTGAAACATAAGTTTCATATTTGGCACACCAGACATCGCTCGGTTGCAAATGCTATTACACATCTTGTTGCTGGGTTGGCTGCTTATATTATTGAGCCATTAACAATTACTGCAGTGAAAAGGTTGCCAAGCAATTAGAATTTAATTACTTGATCACTATTAACTCCGAACTGGGGTTACTTTAGGCATGGTTGGAGCTATGGTAGGAAATTTATTGCTAACCAAGTTTGTATTAAGTGTTGGTTGGCGCTGGGGGATGGTGCTAGGAGGGTTTGGTGGGTTGGTTATTTTTATTGGCTTAGGGCTTTGTCTGTTTTTCTTTAAAGAGACCAAGCGCAAGCCAGCCAAGAGTCAACTCTTAAAGCCTCTGTTGGTGCATTTGCTTGATACAGTTCGTCGTCCTTCTGTATGGATTAATGCGATAATTTCCTTTTTATTATTTATCCCTATTAATGCCTTTGCTAACGTTTGGGGCGTTCCTTATTTAAAGCAAGCGCAGCACTTTACACCTACTATGGCAGCTGTAATTAATTCAATGATGTTTTTGGGTGTTGCGTTGGGTGGACCGTTTTGGGGCTGGTTGTCTGACCACGTTGGTCGACGTAAGATTTTTATTATTATTGCAACACTAGTCGGTATTGTTAGCCTTTCATGTATTATCTATATTCCTAATTTAAGCGGAATTGGCGCTGGGTTATTGTTTTTGATCACGGGCTTTTTTATTGGTACTCAAAGTTTAACTTTCCCTATTGCAAAGGAGCTAAGTCCACCAGTTATCGTGGCGACTGCTTTTGCGTTTACTAATTTAGTTATCAATCTTGGTGGTTCTATTTTTCAGGATAGAGCGTTATTTTGTCTGTAAAAACCAACTTCAGTACTTAGAAAAACCTTTAAAATTCTAAATGGCACTCTATTGTGCCTGTCTCATCGCATAATATCTTAAATTAATTATGCTAATCAATCTAAAAAATTATTTATACCTCAAATTTTTCTCCTCTCAAAATAAATTATTAACTTTTAGGTAATAGCAATTATATCTCGTTAATAAGAACAAGAATGATCTATCCTAAAACCCTATGAAGCCTTATTATTCACTTCAACTTAAGTATCTAGGTGATCCGCTCCACTGGTCATCAATTTCCACTAAAACAGCTGATACGAGCCTTAGGCACGATTCAGTATTAGGGAAAATTCCAACTGTATGCGTCCTTCTTTTTACCTCTCTGTTTACGCGCTCAGCTATGTTACTGGTTCTTAATCTTTTTTGATGCGGCCTGTCAAAGTTCATCACTACTAAGCCCTCCGGTATATTCACTTCCAACCAAGAAGAAAGCTCTGGTGCTGTTTGCTGATATTTATCTACCGCCATAGCCAATAGTCTTTCCGACTCATGAATGTTTGAGGCATTAAATATAGCTGTAATCTCCTCAGCTACTGGTTCCTTCATTGAGCGCTTTGGTATGTGAGCCTGAGCATTTTGCTGCAAATGAAATTGGCAGCGTTGCCAAGGAACACTGGGGAACACAGCTCTTCTAGCGGCTTTTAGGCCAGTATGAGCGTCGCTAGTAATCAACTCAATACCATGTATACCTCGCTCAACCAACTGCTGAAGAAAATCACGCCAATGTACCTCAGCCTCTGATAACGCAACAGAAACACCTAGCACTGTTCTCTTGCCGGTTGATTCATCAAAGCCATAGGCTATCAATACCGCACAGTCTTGTACTGTGCCGCTAGTGCGCACCTTCTCATAACGTGCATCTAGCCAAAGATATTTTATCTTTCCTAACGGCTTATTTCGCCATTTCTTTAAATCTTCATCCAACAATTTAGCGCAACGGCTTACCTCTGTGCTTGAAATATCTGTTCCACAGAGTTGCTTTAGCACCTTTTCAACTTTGCGCGTGGAAACCCCATGCACATACATTTCAGCGACAGCCAGCTTAAGTGCTCTATCAGAGCGTACACCTCGCTCTAAGACTGATGGATAGAAGGCTTCATTGGAGTCTCTAACCTGCGGTATCTGTAGCTCAAGCTGACCTTGACCTGTGTTAATTAACCTTGGTTTAAAGCCGTTCGCATATCCGTTTCTATCGCCAGTTCGCTCATAAGGACTGGCATTTAAATGGCGCTCCCTTTCTATTAACATAGCCTCATTCATCAACCTGGAGACAAGCTTAGGTAAAGCTTCAAACCCCTCCATCGCTAAAACATGTATGGCTTCTTCGATTAAGTTCTCATTTTTATAGCAGCTCATTGTCATTCCTCTTTTTTGGTTAAGTTTACCTTAAAAGGAATTTCTAATCTGACTGAGTCGCCTGCTTATTTTCAGCAAGTCAATGGAATTTACAGAAAGGATGGCGCACTAGCTTTTTCAGCCTGTTGTTGGTGCTATCCTTGATTCAAATTGGATAGGGCATTTATCTATATTGAATGTACCCCTCTTTACTCATTCCACATTTAGTTTGGCACTAAGCCTGTTGCCTCTTTCCTATGTGATAGCTTTTATACTAACTTTCTTTTTAAAGGAAACTTATTGTAAGCAGGTTCATACTAAGCACTAGATTCTTTTTGCTAAACCAAAGTAATGAATCTTTAGAAATTTTAAGGCTGATTAGTTTATTTTTGGCTTTCACGGGGTTGTTGTTGGCTATAGAGATAGACAGAAGAACTGAGTATAGCAATATCATTTCTTTCTGCTCGCAGCATAATGAAAAAGTTAGCAACATTAATAGCAGTAAATAAAATTAAATAGGGTATTTGACCTAGCCAGTTATGGTGTCCTGGAGAGAGAAGGCTTAGTATTAGTAGTGAGGCAAAATAAACAATCAAAGTCCATAGTTCTTTAATAATGGCAACAAAGCTTTTTCTACCACTTATTACCGTAACCAAAATCAACTTGACCCCCACCTAAAGGTGGGGGTTTGGTACAGAGGCTGAAGCCTCATTGCGGCTAAAGCCGTTTAAACGGTTCGGATTAATCCGACTTAAGCTCTTCCTCATCCCATACCTGAAAACCCTCCGGCGTATCATCTTGATTCTCTATGTAGCGTTTGACCTGCTCTTCTGTTACAGAACCAACCGTTGCGCAAAAATACCCTCTCGACCAGAGATGATTGCCCCAGTATTTCTTGCCAAGCGTACTCCTAAATTCTCTCAATAGTCGATAGGCACTTTTACCTTTCAAATATTGAGCCATCTTTGATACCGATAAGTGGCTCGGCGCCTCAATTAGAAGGTGAATGTGATTCGACCTCACATTCCCCCTCAATATCCTCATCCCCTTCTCAGCACAGATCTCTCGCAAAATGCTTCTTGCTCCTAAACCTATATCCCCACATAACACTGGATATCCATATTTTGTCTTCCATACAAAATGATATTTTAAATCCAGTACCGTATGCGCGCCTTTCCTATAGTTGTTTGCTCCAGTCATTTAGATCGCTCCCTTATTAAAAATAAAAAGCGATTCTAATACATCACATTCTGGCTGGTGATAGGTTTGCTAAAGACATTTCCGCCTAAAGGCGAAGGTTTATACCCTACCAAGTGGAAATAAAAACAGCTAAGAAAAGCCCGAATACGATAAATACCTCATCAATAATAGTTATGTTTGCTAAAGTAGATAAGTAACTAAAAAAATAAAAATAATAGCAATGCCACCAGTCTACCTAGTGGCATTCTAAATAGGTATTTAGTTCGGCTAATTTTCTTTCGTAAAACCCAAATGGCTATTGGAACAGGTAAATAGGAAATAATGTGAAATAGTCCTAGCACTTCAGCAAGATCTGTCCAGCTTTTAAAGACCAAAAGAAAAACAATGGCCAATAGTGTGTTAAAGATTAATGCACGTCTTGAAATAAGTATATTCCAATCGTAAGATGAGCCTGAAGCAGCATCTGAACAGATGTCACCATGATGGTCCATCGGTTAGTCTTCAGTGCTGATAGTATCAGCTATTTGCTCTTTTGTTATTTTCTCAAATAACGTCTTCTTTGCTTCCTGCATCTTTTGTGCAGATTCATGATCAGTCAGAGAATACGCTAATTTATCTAGTCGTTCAAAGGTTTCATTTTCCTTTAAATACTGCTTAGCATTTTCAA
>CBDALO010000070.1:0-3671 GCA_965196985.1 Gammaproteobacteria bacterium
AATGGTTCCATCAATGAATAAAGAAATCAATAAATTAATTAATTAATGAGTGAGTGAATGAATGATTGAATGAATGAATGAATGGATGAATGAATGAATGAATGAATGAATGGAAGGATGGATAAGTGAACGGGTGAATATAAGAACAAATGTTTGATATAAACAAGACTCACATGCCCAGGCACACCAATATCATCATCAGCATCAGCACTTCCAATATGTTGCTTTATTTTGGCCTCTAAAGCAGCCGGATCTGCTCCTTTCACTTCATCAATTTTTACCTTGTTTTTGTAAAACTGAAATGTTGGCATTGCTGATATTCCACACCTTTCAGAAACTTCCTGATGGAGAAGAAACAATTTTCAGTACGATTCTTTTTGATTAATCAATCAATCAATCAATCCACCAATCAATCAATCAATCAATTATACAATCAGTGAATCATACAATCAATAAATTGGTCAATCAATCAACCACTCCATTGATAAATGTTTCAAACCAATAAATCAATCAATCAATCAATCAATCAATCAATCAATCAATCATACAACCAATAAATGAGTCAATCACAACCACTCCATTGATAAATTTTTCAAACCAATAAATCAACAAAACAGTCAGTCAATCAATCAATCAGTCAATCAGTCAACAAAATCGTCCAAATCAATTTATTAATCATCATTACCTTACACTGATCCACATCAATCTTCAAGAAAACAGCTTGAGAATATTTTGTGCTGTATTTGACAAATGTCGGAGCAATCCTCTGACATGGTCCACACCTAAAAGTAACAGAGAGGGGGGGCGTTTTAGAGCTTTTACGGTTGGTACTTAACCACAACATGAAACTAAAAGTTTGATGCAAAGTTGCAAAAACCTTTGTTTGCACAGATGAAGATGTATAACATGAAAAAATAAACTTGCACAGAGATTTACAAGATTTCGACAGACAGGATCTTGAGGAGAGAATTTGTGTGCGGGCTGGGTTGGAAAATACGCCTGTTTTTGCCTACGTGTACTTGCGCCAAACAACAATTTTTGTGCTGCGACGTGCGAGCAAAGCCAATTTCGCGCCGACATGCAACAAAATCTAAGGAGTTGCTAGCAAAACCAAGCCAATATTTAATGAGCTTTGTGTGTTAAACTTTCCCTTCTTATTAGTACTTCATTCAAGTTGGACCAGCTCCCATTGTTTGCCATCACAATGTTTGTTTGAAAAAGGGCGTGAAACGCCTATATTGTACCCCTTCATGTAACAAAATAAGGTGCGACAAATGGTAGGGGGCAGTGCAACACTCAACATCAAAAGAAAGTGTAGCTGCGAGCACATGCATGTTTTCCAGCCAGGTGTGCGGGTAGCCGGCCCTGACCAAATTCAGGGTTATAGGCAGATCAAAGCGGAATCCAACCATGTTGCCCCACAAATCTGTGGTGAAAGAATCACCTATAACAAAAGGACAAAACAATTGCGGCAATAGAAATTGGCGTAATATATGGCAGCACTCAACGTTCCACGGATTCATCAGTATGCAGAGCATGGCGAGATCTAGCGCACGCAAGGAAAGATTTTCGGGGTACACCTGATTCGCATCGGTGCACCACAGAGATTTTCTCATGTCGATTGCAATGAGTTTTATTTTGGAAATCATATCATAGGTTGTATGATCCTGCAGTTCAACCTTTATTGACCTAACCTCATACCATGCGCGCGTGCAAGGCCTAGTTTTTTGGGTGCACTTTGATCTTCAGCAAATTGTCTTGTGCGTGCAGTTGCCACGCTCTGCAGACTGGCCAAGGAAGTAAGGCCAAATTTAAAGGAAGTTAGGCCATTTCGAGTGATGTTCACACCTTCTACGGGTCTGCATAAAAAAGAAAAGGCGATATTTTCAAACAATCGTACCACGTAGCATGAAAATCGACAACTACAAGTTTAGTGCCAGCATTTCTAAGCTCTGGTTGAAATTGGGAATCGTCTGTTAAAATCTTCACATTGCCATGACTGCCCGCCATTTTGACTCAAGCTATTAACCTCACTTTGACAAAGCCTCGTTTTAATCAACATCAACATAACAATAAAAACCTTCCTTGCTTTAACTTGTTTCCTTACCTTCAATTTCCTCTCCTTTATCTTCCTTCTCCTTTGTACCCTAAATTCCACATTGGTGTCTTTCTTTTTCCTTGCCTTTCCTTTCCTCTCCTTTCCTTTCCTTTCCTTTCCTTTCCTTTCCTTTCCTTTCCTTTCCTTTCCTCTCCTTTCCTTTCCTTTCCTTTCCTTTCCTTTCCTTTCCTTTCCTTTCCTTTCCTTTCCTTTCCCTTTCTTTCCTTTCCTTTCCTTTCCCTTTCTTTCCTTTCCTTTCCTTTCCTCTCCCTTTCCCTTCCTTTCCTTTCCTCTCCTTTCCTTTCCTTTCCTTTCCTTTCCTTTCCTTTCCTTTCCTTTCCTTTCCTTTCCTCTCCTTTCCTTTCCTTTCCTTTCCTTTCCTCTTCTTTCCTTTCGTCCCAATCTTTCCCATCATACAGACGTTGTCCGAATTGAACCAATCTCTCTTACTAACAAATATTGATCGCCTTAGCTACGAACGGCCCTTCCCTCCTGAATTTCTAACATGACTGCATTTTAGAAACCCCTGTCCCTTCTGCTTCTATCAAAAAACTGACTGCCTTCTTCAACAAGCTAAAAAATCAGCGTCCAGAAAGCGTAAAAATTCCAGTTGCAGACTATCTTAGCTACATGATCTAAAAAAAACGACCCAGCCGAAACCCTGGAAAACTATCCTGCGCGCAAAAATTTCTCGCGAGTCTGCACGCAGGCTACGGAAAACTAGCTGTTTTATCCTCGACGAATATTCGGGAATTATTCTCTTCAAGGTTTTTTGATTTCGAACAAAGACAACATTTAACTTCCTAGTTTCCAGTTACTTTCACTTTCAAAATCAGAAGGGCAGTGAAGCAGTTACTAAATCGCCTAGGCCTTCACTCTGGGATCCAGCAAATAGTATGTAGAAAGTATGCATGTTTAAAGCAGATAAATTTCGCTTTCTATATATCAAAAATTGTATTTGGCGCGTAATAAAGTGAAGAGAACAGGCAATGAACGCAATCTAATCAACGTGTGGTTGGAGGTAGCTAGCTTGACGATGGAATGTCTGAGATAACGGTTTCTGTTCCTGCTGCTAACGGGAAAATGACTGATATTTGGAAACTATTTGTCGAATTTCCAAATAGATGTAATCTTTCTCTGCCTTCATTTGCTCACGCCTAATCATTTTCAACTCTTGGTTGATAGGTTTAAAAGGTCAGAGTACAAGATGGGAAAGAAAATGAGACTCACATTGTTGCCGTTGATTTTCCTATCATTCCTTGTGGCTGGCTTATCTTGTAAGTAACCAGAACTAAATAGCTTAGACCCATTTGATTTTTAAACTATTGAGAGAGGTGGCGCCAAAGGGGGGCAGGGGGGCTGTGGACCCCTCGTCGGTGAATGTTAGCCCCCGTCGGAGATAAATTTCGTGTCTGTTTGGGAATTTTGACGGAAAATTGTGTTATAATGCACAAAAAAATACCCTCTATTCTCTTATTTAGGCCCCCGTCGGGAAAATCCTGGCGCCACCCCTGACGTTTGCTAAACTTTGAAATAGATTCATGGGGTAGGGGGAGGGGGCAACAACGCTTAA
>CBDALO010000071.1:0-16589 GCA_965196985.1 Gammaproteobacteria bacterium
CAGCACCCTATTGTTGGCGCAAAAAAAGAGTGTTATTAGCAGCAATTTTTATATCCTGGATAAGTGTTTTCTTAGAGCCATTTGGCACAGCATCGCTGGGCAACGAATCTGGATTAATTGTTAGTGTCACTGTATTAGAGACTTCGAGATTTTTTTTACTAGATTTTGGCTTTCTAGTTTTATTGGTTTTATTTCCTTTTCTATCCTTCTCGGAGGAATGATCCTTGTCCTTGTTAGCGCGCGTTTGCTTTCTAACATTAGGCTTTCCTTGCTCACCTTTATATTTATTTAATGCGTTATTTAACGATTGCACCTTGTCTTCTAGCTTTATGATTTTCTCAGCCTGACTTTCACATACATTGCTAAAATCTGTTTCTAGTGCTGTTGGTGTAACAGTATTATTAAATCTCTCAATGAGATCGGCTAAAACTGATTTGTCAGGTTGTTTTTTCATAGGAAGAGTATACCACGGGTTTGAAAAGGTAAATTTTCCCCACACAGATGGCCGTACTGCTGAAATTATTTTTAAGCCATGAACCTGATCGATGAAAAAATAATCCGAGCATACAGCGTTGTTATAGAGCGCACATCATGCTTTTATGACACACGATGATTCCAATATAAAATTTCCAAATTTGCACGAAAAAGCTGTCAAGAACTTTTTGAATTATTTTCAAATCATGCTGATATTGAACGGATACAAGAATGATCTATCCTAAAACCCTATGAAGCCTTATTATTCACTTCAACTTAAGTATCTAGGTGATCCGCTCCACTGGTCATCAATTTCCACTAAAACAGCTGATACGAGCCTTAGGCACGATTCAGTATTAGGGAAAATTCCAACTGTATGCGTCCTTCTTTTTACCTCTCTGTTTACGCGCTCAGCTATGTTACTGGTTCTTAATCTTTTTTGATGCGGCCTGTCAAAGTTCATCACTACTAAGCCCTCCGGTATATTCACTTCCAACCAAGAAGAAAGCTCTGGTGCTGTTTGCTGATATTTATCTACCGCCATAGCCAATAGTCTTTCCGACTCATGAATGTTTGAGGCATTAAATATAGCTGTAATCTCCTCAGCTACTGGTTCCTTCATTGAGCGCTTTGGTATGTGAGCCTGAGCATTTTGCTGCAAATGAAATTGGCAGCGTTGCCAAGGAACACTGGGGAACACAGCTCTTCTAGCGGCTTTTAGGCCAGTATGAGCGTCGCTAGTAATCAACTCAATACCATGTATACCTCGCTCAACCAACTGCTGAAGAAAATCACGCCAATGTACCTCAGCCTCTGATAACGCAACAGAAACACCTAGCACTGTTCTCTTGCCGGTTGATTCATCAAAGCCATAGGCTATCAATACCGCACAGTCTTGTACTGTGCCGCTAGTGCGCACCTTCTCATAACGTGCATCTAGCCAAAGATATTTTATCTTTCCTAACGGCTTATTTCGCCATTTCTTTAAATCTTCATCCAACAATTTAGCGCAACGGCTTACCTCTGTGCTTGAAATATCTGTTCAACAGAGTTGCTTTAGCACCTTTTCAACTTTGCGCGTGGAAACCCCATGCACATACATTTCAGCGACAGCCAGCTTAAGTGCTCTATCAGAGCGTACACCTCGCTCTAAGACTGATGGATAGAAGGCTTCATTGGAGTCTCTAACCTGCGGTATCTGTAGCTCAAGCTGACCTTGACCTGTGTTAATTAACCTTGGTTTAAAGCCGTTCGCATATCCGTTTCTATCGCCAGTTCGCTCATAAGGACTGGCATTTAAATGGCGCTCCCTTTCTATTAACATAGCCTCATTCATCAACCTGGAGACAAGCTTAGGTAAAGCTTCAAACCCCTCCATCGCTAAAACATGTATGGCTTCTTCGATTAAGTTCTCATTTTTATAGCAGCTCATTGTCATTCCTCTTTTTTGGTTAAGTTTACCTTAAAAGGAATTTCTAATCTGACTGAGTCGCCTGCTTATTTTCAGCAAGTCAATGGAATTTACAGAAAGGATGGCGCACTAGCGGAAAAATAATCAACGTCTCTCAAACAATGCCTGGGAGGGTTCATGATATTAAGATCCGACAACGTGGCAGCCCACTGCCACCAGCAGAAAAATATGCTGATCTAGGATACCAAGGAATTCAACATACTGACCCCTTGGTTAACTTACCTCATAAAAAGCCCAAAGGCGGCAAATTAACTACTCAACAAAAAGAGGATAACCGTAATCACAGCAAGATCCGTATTAGGGTTGAACATCAATTCTCAAAATTTAAAAAATTCCGCATTCTTGGGGAGGTGTATAGGAATTTTCGCAGAAAACACAATATGAGATTTAATATTATTGCTGGGATTCTCAATCTTCAAGCCGGATTCTAAAACTACAAACGAGCACAAGCTCGCCCAGTATTTAGTTTCGCAGAAGGTCTATACTATTTTGAGTGATGCAGTCTTAGACCTTGATGGCGATAGGATAACCTGGACCTCTGTATTGGTTGGTGGTAGCGCTTTGCCGACAGGATTGAGTTTTGATTCTGTCACCAGGGCGTTGAATGGTATCCCCGCAGCGGGTGTTTACAATATTATAATGATTTCATCAGATGGCCATGGCGGCTCTGTCAATCAGACTATTTCTTTACGGGTAAACACTCAGCCAGCAACTGTTTCAACACCTTGGCAACTTACGACTTTACCAGTAGGAGGATGGTTTGAAACCGAACTGCCAGTGGACTTTATGATAGATGCAGATGGTGATACTTTAAGTTACGCATTAGTTCGCACAAATCCGGAATACCTGGTGCCAAGCTGGTTGAGCTTTAACGGCACGGCTTTGGTCTGCAGTCCTACGATGAATGATCACCTTGCTACAACGATTCAATTTAAAGGTGAAGATGGATTCGGGGGCGAAGCGTACAGATTAGTTTCTATTAGTATTCCTAACTCGGCGCCTGTCGTAAACAGAGTTTTAGGGAACATTACAGTTTACCCTGGTGAACTGAAAACCTATATTGTTCCACGAGATGCGGTGTTCGACGCAGATGGCGACGAATTGACGTTTACTGCAAAACAACTTGAGGGTACTTTGCTCCCTACTTGGGCAACGCACATAGCAGGTATCAATAGTTTTAACCTGGCACCAATTTCAGGTGATCAGGGCAACTACACTTTCGTTCTCAGTGCGACTGATGCTCAGGGTGCATCTGTGCAAACACAATTCGTATCCGTCTTATTTCAGCATGATGCTCATGCTGCGCTCTCTTTAGTTTACTGCGCCTGTGATGAGCGGATGGTAATTAATTCCGCTAGCGAAGGCATAGAATAGTTTTTTGTAATTCTGTCATATATATAATCGAAGACATTAACTGCTAGCTTTTTACATGTCTCAGTAATTGTAACCATTGTATCCTTAGCTTTCGTTCCTTCTTCACTCATAGTATGAAGGTGTACATCGCGCATTCTAGCCTGCTTCCGAGCCATCAACTCTGCTGGATTGTTATGTAGAGGAAGCTCTGGCTTTTCCAGCACTAACAATAGCTGCCTTTTCTTTTTTAAGGTGAGCTCAATTTGTTTATCTAGTTTCTCGTAGCCAGTGATTGTTGAGAATAACTCAGTAAACTCATTGGATAGCTTATCTATCTCATCTTGCCCTGGGTTCTTTTTATATTCAATGAGCTTATGATAATAATCCCAAAACCTATCCAAGAAGCTGTCAACAGAGTCTTGGTGCTTCTTAAAAATTGGCGTCAGCTTTTTATAATGCCTACCCTCATGAACCCAGCACAAGGCGAGTGATTCAGTAATGAGCTTAAACTGTGGCGCATCATCGGTAATGAGTGTTTCTATCGCATAAGGACTCTTTCTATATGTTGAGATAGCTGCCGCATCAGTAATCAGCTTTCTATATTTTGGAAATTTTTTATCACCTAATACCTTATCAAGAATAACTTCCAGCTCCTTACTGTTTAAGATAGTCGATGAGTGAAATACCTTTAAGCTTTCGATTACCTTGTGGGGTAAGTTCATAGTAGCCAGTAAATTAAAAGCGGCCTCATTTAATGTGAACCCAAAGTGGTCTTTGCTTAACATTTCAATGACGCTTAATCGACTTTTACTGGTCAGCGTAAAGTAAGCTGAATAATACTCATTACCCAATACATTAACATAACG
This sequence comes from Gammaproteobacteria bacterium, assembly GCA_965196985.1. Taxonomy (GTDB): domain Bacteria; phylum Pseudomonadota; class Gammaproteobacteria; order UBA12402; family UBA12402; genus 2-12-FULL-35-23. Next base: position 4,165 of record CBDALO010000071.1, read on the forward strand.
GTTTTTCCCATCCTCTCTAGCGTTGGTGTCATCTAGGTGCTGGTAGTTCGTGGATTGTAAACCTGCCTTCACAACTTCTACCTTCTCGGGCTCAAGTATCGTAGGCGTTTTAATTGTGAAGCTATGGATGGTTGATTTACTAATATCTATGTTGGCGGTTTTATAAAATGTCTCAAGGCTTTCTAGCGTCATACCACCTTGAGTATTTAGGAAGCTTGTCCAGCTTTTAATAGTAGGGCCGAACTGGCCCTCATAACCAGTTGGCAGAGGTGCTGTATAGTGTTTGTTTTCAGAAGGGGAGTAATATTGTTGGCGCAAAAAAGAGTGTTATTAGCAGCAATTTTTATATCCTGGATAAGTGTTTTCTTAGAGCCATTTGGCACAGCATCGCTGGGCAACGAATCTGGATTAATTGTTAGTGTCACTGTATTAGAGACTTCGAGATTTTTTTTACTAGATTTTGGCTTTCTAGTTTTATTGGTTTTATTTCCTTTTCTATCCTTCTCGGAGGAATGATCCTTGTCCTTGTTAGCGCGCGTTTGCTTTCTAACATTAGGCTTTCCTTGCTCACCTTTATATTTATTTAATGCGTTATTTAACGATTGCACCTTGTCTTCTAGCTTTATGATTTTCTCAGCCTGACTTTCACATACATTGCTAAAATCTGTTTCTAGTGCTGTTGGTGTAACAGTATTATTAAATCTCTCAATGAGATCGGCTAAAACTGATTTGTCAGGTTGTTTTTTCATAGGAAGAGTATACCACGGGTTTGAAAAGGTAAATTTTCCCCACACAGATGGCCGTACTGCTGAAATTATTTTTAAGCCATGAACCTGATCGATGAAAAAATAATCCGAGCATACAGCGTTGTTATAGAGCGCACATCATGCTTTTATGACACACGATGATTCCAATATAAAATTTCCAAATTTGCACGAAAAAGCTGTCAAGAACTTTTTGAATTATTTTCAAATCATGCTGATATTGAACGGATACCACAATTCAGTATCTATGTGCCGAACAGAGTGCCGTCTTATCGAATGAGTTTAACTAAGCCAAATATTGTTCACATCGGTCGAGATGGTGAAGTAAGTTACAGCGTGCCAGGTGATGCAGTTACCGATTTGGATAATGACCCGATAAGCTGGATAGCGAAATTGTCCGATGGTGGTGATTTGCCAATTGGTTTAACCTTTAGTTCAGTGTCGAGGTCTTTCAGCGGATTGCCTGTAGCGGGTATTTATAATATTTCAATTATTGCTTCAGATGGACATGGTGATACGGTCAATCAGACGATTAGCTTACGCGTAAACAGTCAACCAGCTGCGAAACTGAGTAGTAATACAGTCAGTTTACCAGGTATTTATCAACCTTTTAGCTGGGCAGTGCCAATAGGAATGATGACCGATGCTGATGGTGATGTCGTGACATACAGTTTGGTTCGGACAAATCCTGAATATATTGTGCCTGCCTGGTTAAGCTTTAATGGTACAGCGATACGAGGCACACCAACAGCAAACAGCCATAGACCGATTCCATTATTGTTTGAGGGTAAAGATCCATATGGAGGTGTTGGGCAGGTCTCAATATCACTATTGATTGATAATACCTTCCCGAAAGTACAGATTGCTTTGGCGCAACCAGGCACCATACAGCTCGGTGAGGGTGCCGCGGTTGATTACGCTATCCAAAGCGATGCGGTAGTTGATGCGGATGGTGATATTATTAGCTGGTCTGCTAAGCTGGCTAATGGCGATGAACTGCCGAGTGGATTGGTTTTCGATTCAGCTTCTAGACGTTTAAGTGGACTGCCGACAGCCGGCGTTTATTTAATTCGACTTATCGCTTCAGATGCTCATGGTGGTACGGTCAATCAGACAATTAGCTTACGCGTAAACAGTCAGCCTGTAGCCAGTTTGGTTGATACAGATCTTGAACTGCATGGAGTCCATCAATCATTTATCTGGATATTGCCAGATACTGCAGTGGTTGACGGTGATAACGATACTCTAACACATGAACTGGTTGTCAATGACCCGCGCTATTTAGTGCCAACCTGGTTGAGCTTTAATGGTACAACTTTAAGAGGTGTACCGACGACGAATACGCATAATGCCATTCAACTTTTACTCAAAAGTAAAGACCCACATGGTGGGGTTGGTCATATGCCGATATCTTTGTCCATTAAGAATCTAGCACCCGTTGCGCAGATTGTGTTGAGCGATCCGGCGGTTATTCAAGTAGGTGAGGAATTTAGTTACACTTTCCCAAGCGATACCTTTATCGATCCTGAAGGCGACAGTTTACAGTACAGTGCTTTGCTGAGCGTGGGTGATGGCTCATTGCCAGCGTTCTTAAGCTTTAACCCAATCACCAGAGTCTTATCCGGTATTTCAACGGTGGTGAGCGCAGGATATTATGAGATTTTATTCCAAGCGGATGATAGTTACGGTGGTATTACCAACAGCAGTGCAATTTTGATTCACGTTAACACACCACCAACAGCCTTATCAACACCATGGTTTGTTAATGCTTTACCTGTTGGTCAGACGTTGATAGCCGAACTACCAATGAGTTTTATGGATGATGCAGATGGCGATTCTTTGTCTTATTCACTGGTTCGAACTAACCCAGAGTATTTGATTCCAACTTGGCTGCGTTTTGTCGATGGTGCTTTAACAGGTGCCCCACCACGAAATGATCATCAGCCAGTAATGGTTCAATTTAAGGGTGAAGATGGTTTTGGTGGTGAGGCCTATCGATTGGTATCAATCTCAATTCCAAACTCCTCCCCAATTGTGAATCGCGTATTGGGCGTTGTTAGCGCATTTGCAGGTGAGCTGAAAACCCATATTGTGCCGCGAGATACCATCGTGGATATTGACGGAGATGAATTAGCTTATACTGCTTTCCAGGAAGGAGAACGATCATTACCAGAGTGGGCTATTTATATGTCAGGGCTTAACAGTTTTAACTTTGTGCCTAAGTCTGGTGACCAAGGCAATTACACCTTTGTGTTAGTAGCATCTGATACACAAGGCGTATCAGTGCAAACAGAGCTGGGCGTTTACATCCCAAACAGGCCGCCGGTATTAACAACGGAATATGCTGATCAAAACTTAGGGATATTTAATTCCTTGAATTACGCAATACATGGTCACTTTAGCGATGCGGATGGTGATACACTGACCTATGAGGTCATTAAACCACAATGGGTTTCATACAGTGAAGGCACTAAAACGCTGTCGGGTGATCCGCCAAAATTGTTACATCAATACACGGTCGATATCCAAGCCCTCGATGGTCGTGGTGGCAGTGCACAGGCACGATTGCATATAAATGTTGACCCGACTGAAGTGAGATTAAGTTCAGTTCAGTTGTTACAAATTGGACTTACAGGTGCGATGGGTGTGTCGTTGTTTATTCTGGCATCGATATTTATGGTGCAAAGACATAGAAAGATTAAACAGGCCGAGCGCGGTGCACAGACGGTTATGCGCAAGTGGTTATCTTCACAAAGAGCTAACTTGTTAACAGAGGTGGAAGAAGATAGCTGTAAATCGCAGTTACAACAGTCATTAAGCAGACTGGTTACACAGTTTAAAACAATGGGAAGAAGTACTGATAAAGATGAGTTAGAGACAAACTTTGATGCGGTAAAAGCAGCAATACAACGATATTATGCTCAAACACGCAGTACAAAGCAGGATACGATAACGACCTTGTTGATCGGTAATAGGTTTATAGATGAGATACTCTATAGAATGCGTATGGCGATAATGGATGAATGGCCGGCTGCTCTGCAGAGAACACTAGCGGGCATATTACACGATAGTATGCAATTGATATGGGTGTGTCATACTGGTAGAAGTCGTCAGTTGGATGAGATGTATAAAACGAAATTTTTAACAAAGCTACATGATTTATGCAATGAAGTCGGCCCATCGATCTTTGTACGGCTGAATACAATCACGAAGGATCAAGTTGAGACTTACCATCGACTTTTGTCGGCTAGAGAGGCGATGCTGAGTGTTCAGGGTAAATCAACATGGGTAGATGTTGTTGCTAATATCTTTATGAAATTATTATCACCTGTCGGTATGTTTCAATTATTGAAGGATTTTTGGCGTAATGCGCCACAAGGCTGGTATTTTAAACTGGTTATGATAGAGCAGTCGATAGGTACCTTAGATCAGCATGCGCAGTGGGAAAAATTAAAAGCACAGATCAGTGAAATTCAAAAACAGGCGATGCGGGAGACGCATTGGGCATTTAGGTATGGTCTGGTTGTGCTATGGCGACGGCTGTTGGAGGCAGTCAGTACAGATGGAACTTTAAGCGTTCAGGTAACGCAGGGTTCAAGAAAACTATTAGGAAAGGTGCACCTTGAGGCTAAGTCAATAGGTTGCTGTAATGGCAAGCGGGATTGGGTTAGCCGCCATGCACAGACGATATTTGCAGCGCGCTATCAAGAAGCTGTGCATGGAGCTGCTGCTGCACTTTCACGACGGATTGGTATGTCGAGGGTAATTGATTTAAGCGTTACCGGTGGGACTTTATACGATAATCCGCTACGTTCAGCCTCGAGAATGACGTTGGCACTTGCTGATGAGCGAGCTAAAAGCACTAGAGCGACAGAAGTCACAGTACCTAGAAGGGTTGGCAGAAGGGAGTTGTGAGTGAGAACCTTAGGGTGCCTTCAACTTAAGTTTTACAGTTAAACTTGGTCTGACAGTCGCCTCTTAAAAACCAGAATCTGTCAGATTAAGTCTGAGCTATTACACATAACGGTAACAAGGCGCACTAAATGAGCAGCGCTCCGCTTCCCAAGCCGCAATAAATTCAACCCTTTCTGTTTGTTCATCTGTCTTTTTCCAACTCATCTCTAACACCTCCAAATCACTTTTTGAAAGTGTTACCCATGACCCCGGTTTTTTCTGTAACCCATGTGCCCGGTTTGTACCGGGGGAGTCTTTGCCAAGGGATGTGCTAGGTAAGCTCTTCCCTTGGGTGTGTGATGAAGCTTATTTCTCAGGCTGTGATTTACGTGATTTTTCTAACACGTTGTAGCAATGCATGTCTTGAAATTGCTTTTGTAAGTTTTGATGTTTGTTGATGACTCCAACGTCAGTCGTTTTAGCTGGGTTAAAGGTGCCAGTGAAGAGCATTTCATGTTGGATAGATCTGCATTGATCAGCTGCAGAAAGCTTGTGTTGTGGGTTAAAGACACAGGCAGCAAGTAAGGCAGTGCTTAGTAAAATACCACCTAAGCGGATAAAAAGTTTAACCATGGTAATCCCCAAGTTGTTGTAGTAGCAAGAATTTATTCTACGAGATCAATGGCTTACTGCCAATAATAATTCACCTATTAGGTGAAATCTGCGTACAATGGGGGCCAGGAATTTAGATAAAAGAGAAAAAATGGCTAAAAGGAAGTCGCGGGTTGACCCCCGTGCTGCTGAAGAAGCAAAAAAATACGATAACCCTATTCCCTCTCGAGAACATATTTTAACCGTTCTGGAAGAAATTGGTGAACCTTTGCTGCATGAAGAGTTGGCTGATGAGTTAGCGCTGACTGAAGTAGAGCAACGAGAAGCGTTATTGTGGCGCTTGCTAGCTATGGTACGTGATGGCCAGTTAGTTAGAATGCGCTCAGAGAAATTTGGTTTAATTGATAAGCTAAATTTAATTCGTGGTTATGTGATTGGCAGTCCTGATGGGCATGGGTTTTTAGTGCCTGATGAGGGTGGTAGTGATTTGTTTTTATCCCATAGGCAAATGCAGCAAGTCTTTGATGGTGATCAAGTATTAGCGCGGGTTACGCGAGTTCGACGTGGTGGCGATCGTCGTGAAGCAGCTATTGCTCGTGTCATAAAGCGTCGCCATAAACAAGTAACAGGCCGCTATTTCCATGAAAGCGGTATCGGCTTTGTGGTGCCAGATAATAAGCGCTTAACCCAAGATATTATCGTGCCGGATAGTGAAAGCCATGATGCTGAAATGGGCGAGGTGGTTAGTGTAGAGATTACTTCGTACCCGACTTTGCGTACACAAGCAGTCGGTCGGGTTGTCGAGGTGTTGGGCGGTCATATGGAACCCGGTATGGAGACCGATATTGCGGTGCGTTCTCATGATATCCCCCATGTTTGGCCGGATGAGATAACTACCGAATTAGCCAAAATTCCCGATAAGGTCAGACCTAGAGACCGGAGTGGTCGTGAGGACTTGCGGCAATTACCTTTTGTGACGATTGATGGTGAGGATGCTCGTGATTTCGATGATGCGGTTTATTGTGAGCCCCGTCGTGGTGGTTGGACACTTTATGTGGCGATTGCTGATGTTAGTCATTACGTTAAACTGGGTTCAATTTTAGATAAAGAAGCGTTTAATCGTGGCAACTCAACTTACTTTCCATCCCGAGTAGTACCTATGTTGCCGGAGGAGTTATCGAACGGGCTTTGCTCACTAAAACCTAAAGTTGATCGTCTGGTTTTTGTCTGTGAGATGAAAGTAACTAAAGCAGGCAAAGTAACACGATCAAAATTCTACGAAGCAGTGATTCACTCCCATGCAAGACTGACTTACAAGCAAGTTGCTAGCTGGATAGAGGGTTCTGAGCCAGCTAAGCCTGAAGTTTATCCTTATGTCATTGAACTTTATCAGTTGTATCAGGCGTTGCATGCTTATCGCCAAGAACAAGGTGTGATTGACTTTGATTTAAGTGAGCCTAAAGTTATTTTTGATGAAAATAAAAAAATCGAAGCATTGGTTCCTTTGGTGCGTAATGAAGCACACCGATTAATCGAAGAGTGTATGCTAGCGGCGAATGTTGAAGCTGCAAAACTATTTATTAAGAAAAAGTTTCCCAGTTTATTTCGAGTCCACCCAGGTCCCAAGCCAGAAAAGCTAGAAGATTTATTAACCTTCTTGGGTGAAATTGGTTTGCGTTTGCCAGGGCGGTTGACACCAACGGCAAAAGATTACGCTGATGTTTTAGCGCGTATTGATGACCGACCTGATCGCCACTTGATTCAAATGGTATTACTGCGCTCATTGATGCAGGCACAGTATAGTACTAACAATGCTGGACATTTTGGCTTAGCCTTTGATGCCTATACACACTTTACTTCACCCATTCGACGCTATCCTGATCTGTTGGTGCATCGAAGTATTAAACTATTGTTAGCTCAGCAAAAACCGAGTGAGGAATTTAAACAACTATTAGTTAATGCCGCAAGCCATTGTAGTATGACTGAGCGACGCTCTGATGAAGCATCGCGCGATGTAATGGATTGGTTGAAATGTGAGTTTATGCTAGATAAGCAAGGTGAGGTTTTTTCTGGAGTGATCAGCTCCGTGGTGGGTTTTGGTCTGTTTGTCGAATTGGAAGACATTTACGTGGAAGGTTTGGTTCATATTAGCGAATTGCGTAATGATTATTATCAGTTTGATTCTATTCATCATCGTCTGGTTGCAGAAGGTAGCGGTAAAGTTTATCGCATTGGTGATAGGGTAACAGTGCGAGTGGCACGAGTTGATCTTGAGCAACGTCGGATTGATTTTGAGTTAATTGAAAAACCAAGCAAGTCAAAGAAAAAATCTAAGAAGAAAAAATAAGATGTCAAAAGAGTTTATTTACGGAATTCACGCAGTAGAGAGTCTATTAACGCATAATGATGTGAAGGTTAAGCAATTATTTGTGTTAGCACAGCGTCAGGATAAGCGTTTAGTACAGTTGCTTGCTACAGCCAAATCCAAGCGAGTCGTTATTCAACAGGTCAATAAAGAACGTTTAGATCAATTAAGCCAACAAGCGAATCACCAAGGTGTAGTTGCTGAGGTTGTTGTTGCCAGTTTATTAACTGAGAAAGAGTTATTTGCCAAGTTGGAGCAGCTAGATCATACGCCGCTTTTGTTGTTAATCGACGGTGTGCAAGATCCGCATAATTTAGGTGCTTGTCTACGTAGTGCTGATGCAGCGGGGGTTGATGCGGTGATTATTCCTAAAGACAAGTCAGTTGGCGTGACAGCAACTGTGCGCAAGGTTGCTTGTGGCGCGGCAGAGTCTGTTCCTATCGTACAAGTAACTAACTTAGTTCGTATCATGCGAGAGTTACAGGAACAGGGGGTTTGGTTGGTTGGTGCGGCAGGAGAGGCTGAGCAGAACTATACCGAGGTTGACTATCGAGGTGGCATAGGCTTGGTTGTTGGTGCTGAAGGGAGTGGTTTGCGGCAGTTAACTAAAAAGCACTGTGATTACTTGGTCAAAATTCCTATGCAGGGTGTCGTTTCTAGTCTTAATGTGTCGGTGGCGACTGGGGTGTTGCTTTTTGAAGCTGTGCGGCAGCGTCGAGCTTGTTAAGGTTACGTTAAGCTTGCTAAGGTAAGCTTTATTTCAGTTGGCAGGGAACAGGAGGCAGTAGGCAGGGAATAGAATACAGGAGCTTGAAAAATAAAGCCCCCTTTTTTAAAGGGGGCGGCTCGCGTAGCGAGCGGGGGATTTAAAAAGGGTAGATTTTAAAAGGAGTTTGATCGCTTTTAGAAGGAAGTTACTTGTTTTTATAATCCACCCTGTCCCTCCTTATTCTAAGGAGGGGACGTGCTAGGAAAGTCCTTCAAGGGGACGTGCTAGGAGAGCTCTTGCAAAGGGGTGTACTTGTCAGGTATTAGCGTGTAGCCCGGATTGAAAATGCGAAGCATTTGATAATCCGGGGTTGAAGTTAGGTTTTCCCCCGGCTTATCGCCTCCGCTCAAGCCGGCTACAAGCTCAGGTGGCAGTAGGCAGGAAACAGTGTTTAATAAAACAAAGAATTAGAAAGATATGCCAGAAAATCAATTGCTCTATGTTTTCCTTAATAGGCGGGATCGTCTTGATGATGCTAGTTTGACTGCATTTGAGGCTTATCGTAATGATACGCTCGAAGACGAAGAGCAGGGTGCTTTGCTTGCTGAGCTTGCCTTAGTTTTTTTCAAGGATTTTTTAAGATTAAGTCCAGTTGGTGATAGTTCGAGAGACTATTTTAAAGAGGGTTGGTTCCCTCATAGTCCCGCACCAATATGCTTAACGACTGTACTGCAGTTTATTAATGAGTTTATTGCAGAGCTTCCAGAACTTAACCAGCTTGAGTTTTGGTCTTGGTTAGAAAGTGCAGAGAGCGAAGTTTTTAAGCTGTTGGAGGCTAGAGAAAGGGCTAAAGAGGCAGTTCTGTTCGCTAGTTTCGCCCGTAATAGCTTTGAATTAGTAAAACTTGAAGTGGTAATCGATAGTTTCGTTGCGCACTATCATTTATGTTATGGCGATAAGCTCCTTACTGGTGATGAGTTAGCTTTAACTTGCTTAGCTAACTTATGTCGTGAGCTTTGTTTGGCCCGTAATGTGATGGATTCAACCAATCGAGCTAAATACTTTTTAAGGGGTTTGTTAGGTAATTTACTACCAGATGTGCTGGAAGGTGAAAATTATTTGCGGGCATTACAGTTAGCACGGGTTTGTGAGTTTGATCATGATAGTGGCATGAAAGTGGCCTTTCCTAGTTGGAAATTAAACACTGGGTATGCTCGACTAGACTGTTTTGTTAGTGCTTTTTCTGTTGATGAAGGTTCCATGAGTTTTCAAGAAGCTTGGAGAGAGATCGGAGTCTTTCTTGGTCAACATGATGCATTTTTTGATAGCCACGAAGAGCACAGCAAACTTAGAACTTATTTTGCTTTGCGATTTTGTTTTAATACTATTTGGCGCTGCGGTACTTTGAAAGCAGCAGTAGCTAGTGCTGATTCCGATACTATCCGAATCATTCAGCGCGATCCTAGAATATCTGACTTATTGGCAGCCTATGATTCTGGTGGATTGCCAACAATTGATAAAAATGCTGCTTTAGAGTATCAACACCAGTTTTTTATAGCATTAGTGCTGAGAACTACCCAAAATTGTTATCTCCCTACCTGAACTGAATTCGATAATTCTTTTTGTTCTTCTTGAGAAACACTATTTTCTTTAAAAAATTGCTCTACTAAGTGATACGTTAGAAGTTTTCTAATACCCTTCGCAATAAAGTGTCGTGTCACCTTGCCCTTACCATCTCCTAATTTAGCTAGCATAATTGCGTAATCGTCATAAGCTTTTTCCTTACCTATCTCATACAAATATGAGGCCACATAAAAACATACAGCCAGTAGATTTTGTATCCCTTTAAAATTTTTTATCTGCATATTTTCCCAGCCTAGTCCTTCCTTGAGAAATTTAAAAACATATTCAATTTTCGCACGAGATAGATAGGCTATGTATACCTCATACGCCTCATCAAAAGTCGTTACTTTTTTATTAGTTAATAGCAGCATGTCATTCTTAAAAATTCTCCTACCATCTCTGCCTGTAATTTGGATTTTAATTGCATTGATGTTCTCAAACTCTCCAAAATAAATAGTTATTTTTCCGTCTTGTACGCAATTCTTTCCAACTGTTAACTTTTGGAATTGCTTTTCGCCTTGAGCATCAAAATCAGCGTTAATCAGCTTAAGCTTTTTACCATCATCACCTCTACCTTCTATTGTTCTTGTTATTTTTGAGCGAATAATAAAGTCTTGATCTAGGTTTGTATCAATTAGTGAGAGATAGTCATTATCATCAAACTCTCTATCTAGAATATGGGTAATGGTTGCATCTTCATTCTTTGATTTTAGGCAGATTCCTATTTTTTCTATTTCACGAATAGACAGCAGCTTTTTATTAAAGTAATCACCAGATTCATAAAGACTCTTGGCCTCTTTATCTCCCTCAAATGGCTTTCCAGCCTCTATTTTCTTAATATGCTCAGCTTTTAAAAACTTAGGGTCTTTATTGCTGTAGCTTACATGCGATAGTAGATGCACAGCCTTATCACCAGGTACTAATGCAACTGCGTTATGCGTGCTGTAACCATTGATAATATCCCCGTCCAGACTCCTTACTTTACCTAGATTTTCAGTTTGCTTGCTATGTGGCTTTCTAATATCAGAAGGATCATGAAGAACATCAATTTTACTGGCGTGTGAAAGTTTTTCACAGCTCTGTTCTAGCAATACATCATTTGTTTTTATTGGATCTAAATCGGTGCTTTTATTTTCACCGGTAAGTGTACGAATCATCTTTTTATACTCATTGTTATCTTTTGATGAACTGAACAACTTACAACTACCTTCAGTTAATAGCTTTCCTACAATCGTCGATAGATTTTTTTAAAACAACTTTCCCAGTTAATTTTGAAAAAAGAGGGGCAGCGTAATCGGCGAAGTTTAACATTTATACTCATCTCGTTAGTCTTGTTAAAAAGACAAAGCATAGTCATTTTTACACAATATTTCAGCATTATTTTGCTGATTTAAATTTTGGGTAGTTTTCAGATTAGTGAGCGGTTTAAATTTAGATCTTATTTCTTACTCATTGAAGAGCCAGCTGGATAGTTTGGTGCAAAAGCTGACGCAACGAGTAAGCCGTGGTGCACCTATTAAGGGTTTGGCTTTTTTTGACTGGGATGATACTCAGCGTATTGGTGAGGGTGAATCTGGTCAGGCAAATATTATGTCGCATGAGAATTGGGCTGTATATTGTAGCGAATTACATAGTGAAAATATTTTGCCTATTCGCTTAACCAGTCGCGTTCGTGTTGCGGGAGAGTCTGGTGATGTGCACACTATTGCGACAAGTTCAGGGCTAGCATCAGCATGGTTTGCTAATATTTTTACTGGTTCCTGTATGCCTAAGGCAGATGCAATGATGATTGTTTATAAGCATCTAGAAGCAAAAGGGATTTGTATTCCTCAAATGACTTTGCTTGATGATAACCCTTTGGAGCTGCTAGTTGCACAACATTATCAAGATCAAGGGGAGCTTATTAGTGCTGTATTAGTTGATCGCGAGCCCGGCGCAAATAAATCACTTGCTGAGGCTAGGGAGGCCGGTTGTATTCGTGAATTAGATGAAGTTCTTGGACTGAGAGTTGTTTCTCATGCTATAGATGGAGGTTTTTTTCTGGTGCTGGCACGAGGGAGGCTGGAGGTAGTGCTGCAGCTATGGCTGGGGGATTCGCGCTGGGTCGTTAAGGGTTCGTTAAGGATAATGAAAAACAAACAATTGGAGCTAATACTTTCTTCTTTATTAGTCCACTACTTAAGTGATAGGCGCCCTGCTGTTGCTTTGTTGGCTAATCATGGTGATGTAATACAAGACTGTTTAGGGAGTTGCCATGAGTTCTTTGATGGTCAGGCTGTTGAGTTTGAGGTGGAGTCAGCTAGAAATGAATACCTCATGCGTCGTCGGGTTTATGTACGTTATTTAATTGAAGGTCAGTATAGGGCGTTATTATTTTTCTTAAAACTATCTGATCAGTTGGCTGGCCATTATAGTTTGCTGGCTCAGCTTGAAGCGATAAGTGATGGGTGTGTTGGTC
>CBDALO010000072.1:0-229260 GCA_965196985.1 Gammaproteobacteria bacterium
TTTTAGGATAGATCATTCTTGTTCTTATTAACGAGATATAATTGCTATTACCTAAAAGTTAATAATTTATTTTGAGAGGAGAAAAATTTGAGGTATAAATAATTTTTTAGATTGATTAGCATAATTAATTTAAGATATTATGCGATGAGACAGGTACAATAGAGTGCCATTTAGAATTTTAAAGGTTTTTCTAAGTACTGAAGTTGGTTTTTACAGACAAAATAACGCTCTATCTGTTTGAGGCCCTTTTCCATAAAGGGTTAGAGCCAAACAACGTTTCCCTATTAGGCAAATGTTACTCAACCGATTACGTAACTTATTTAAAAATGAAATCTTGTGGAATGGATGTTTGTAGTAATTCATGCTTTTTTGATAGTCACCAGCCATTCGACACTAGTTTCAAACGACATATCCACGACTTCTTACACTTAAGAAGGAACATTTTTAAAAATAAAAAATATCGAAGAATAGTTATTTTAGATGATGGCGGAGAATTGCTAGAAGACATCAACAAGCACCTGCGGCACACTAATAATATTATTGGCATAGAGCAAACCTCTTCAGGCTTTAATAAGTTACGAAAAAAAGCACACCCTATTCCTATTATCAACCTAGCTCGCTCAACGACCAAGTTAAAGAACGAACCAAGAAAAATTATCTCCAAAGCAATGAACAGTATTAATAGCTTTTTAGAAAAACAAAACTACAGCGTTAATAACTTACTAATTGTTGGTAATGGCGCTATTGGTTCCTCTATTTACAACACATTAAAAGGTAACCATCAAAAAATTTTAACCTATGACATTAAACCCAATAAAAGCGATATAAAAAGAAATGAACTTAATAGTCTCTTACCTAGCTTTGATCTATTAATTGGCTGCACCGGCGTAACGAGCATTTCACATTCACAACACCACCTACTAAAGCCAAACTGTATTTTGGCAAACCTTGCTTCTTCAGATCGAGAATTTGATGCAGTACATTTAAGAAAACAACATAAACAAATAACAAGCTGTTTTCAGCACCTACACATTAACAGCTTATATTTACTAAACTCAGGTTTTCCTGTTAATTTTGATAACAGCGCAGCCTGCGATGATCCTAACTTTTTTCAATTAATCAGAGCACTAATTATGGCTAGTATCTTTCAAGCTCTTAACTTACCAGATACAACTAAAAGTTTTATTGACTTAGATTCCTCTCTACAGAAAAAAATAAAACTTGAATTTAGCTATCATAAAGAAAATATGACTCGAGCCTCCCTGTTAACAGAATAATCTTAAAGCCAACATGTAAGAAAATACTTACATACCTACTACCCCTCCCTCTAACAAAAAAACAAAAACTAGAACCCCAGCAGATTAATATGATATAGTTTGACCACTTCGCACCCTGACTGAATAAGAAAAGTGATTGTACGAAACTGTGGGAAATTAGAACCTGTTTGCATTTGCTTACCCAAAGCAAAAAACACGGAGACTTAGGTCAAAGTATTTTGCAAGCAGGAGGGTAAATGTAAATAGGCCCTAGTATCAATAAAACTGGTTAGCAACGAATCCAACTTCAATAATAAGCTTTGCTCAATTCCTAACAAAACTATTACTGTTTCCACGGACGCACCTTAGCAGGATGAACTAAGTAATAACTAGGAATGATCATAATGAGCAAATCGTTTCGCAAGCTAGACTTTTTTGACTTACTTTACCTAACTTTCCTCAGGCTAATGAAAAAACCCAGCTTAGCCATCATGATGCTATGCTTTTTTCAAACCATGCTATTCACGCCAACAGAAGCTCGCAGTAGGGATATAGATGAGCTTGCTGATTTAGACTTTCGTGATATGGATCCGAGTGAACTTAGCTTTCACGAAGTACACCCTAGGGTTAGTGATCTAACCAACTCAATGCAGTTTGAAGACGTTACGGAGCAATATCGTCGTCATTTAGAAAGTCAGAATAACCAAACCACATGCTTACCACCACCAATTGCTCCAGGCTCATTTTTTAAAATTATTAATTGGGGTGATTTGTTTAAAATAAGCGTCTGGGAACACGTTGCTTTGCATAAAGCTGCTATTTTTGATAAGGAAAGAAACATCTGGGCAGGAAGCTCTATTCCTGATGCAGAAGGTAAAACTGATGCCCTAATAATAAAGCTATCTCCATTTGGCAGATTAGAAACTGCCTTGCAATGGCAATCAGACGCTTATCAATCTGTCAAAACCATGGTGGTTACTCCAAGCGAAAATATAGCTGTTGTTATCGATAACAATAGAAACTCCTTTGTTTTCATATTTTCTCCAATAGGTCAGCATATTAAGTCGTTTCAAATAAGAGACATTTCATCAGCAGATATCAACGTAGACAGCGACAATTCAATATGGCTTGCTGGAAACAGAAACAAGGATGCCATACTTCTTAAGTTTTCTTCACAATGGAAACTATTGCATACTTTTAATTATAACACAGGAAAAGAAAACCCCGCTCAGTCTCTTACCATAGGCTCTCAATCAATATGGCTTACTGGATACAGCTACCTTTTTCAAGTTTCTCTAAATGGCACCTTACGGCAAGCTTTTAAGTTAAACACCCTGGCTTTAAAGGTTATTATGGATCAGGGAAATAACGTATGGATGCTTGATAACAAAAACACCCTATTGTAGCTATCTACATCAGGAGTGATACTCCAGTCACAGAAAGCAAGCGATGATACAAAGCTCACATCTTTAACCATAACACCTCAAAATGAATTATGGGTAGTGGGTATCTATAAACCTACAAAGCAAGCGTTAGCAGCAAAACTTTCTCCATCAGGTAAACTGCTAGAAGCGTTGATAGAGCGTTATTTTGTCTGTAAAAACCAACTTCAGTACTTAGAAAAACCTTTAAAATTCTAAATGGTACTCTATTGTACCTGTCTCATCGCATAATATCTTAAATTAATTATGCTAATCAATCTAAAAAATTATTTATACCTCAAATTTTTCTCCTCTCAAAATAAATTATTAACTTTTAGGTAATAGCAATTATATCTCGTTAATAAGAACAAGAATGATCTATCCTAAAACCCTATGAAGCCTTATTATTCACTTCAACTTAAGTATCTAGGTGATCCGCTCCACTGGTCATCAATTTCCACTAAAACAGCTGATACGAGCCTTAGGCACGATTCAGTATTAGGGAAAATTCCAACTGTATGCGTCCTTCTTTTTACCTCTCTGTTTACGCGCTCAGCTATGTTACTGGTTCTTAATCTTTTTTGATGCGGCCTGTCAAAGTTCATCACTACTAAGCCCTCCGGTATATTCACTTCCAACCAAGAAGAAAGCTCTGGTGCTGTTTGCTGATATTTATCTACCGCCATAGCCAATAGTCTTTCCGACTCATGAATGTTTGAGGCATTAAATATAGCTGTAATCTCCTCAGCTACTGGTTCCTTCATTGAGCGCTTTGGTATGTGAGCCTGAGCATTTTGCTGCAAATGAAATTGGCAGCGTTGCCAAGGAACACTGGGGAACACAGCTCTTCTAGCGGCTTTTAGGCCAGTATGAGCGTCGCTAGTAATCAACTCAATACCATGTATACCTCGCTCAACCAACTGCTGAAGAAAATCACGCCAATGTACCTCAGCCTCTGATAACGCAACAGAAACACCTAGCACTGTTCTCTTGCCGGTTGATTCATCAAAGCCATAGGCTATCAATACCGCACAGTCTTGTACTGTGCCGCTAGTGCGCACCTTCTCATAACGTGCATCTAGCCAAAGATATTTTATCTTTCCTAACGGCTTATTTCGCCATTTCTTTAAATCTTCATCCAACAATTTAGCGCAACGGCTTACCTCTGTGCTTGAAATATCTGTTCCACAGAGTTGCTTTAGCACCTTTTCAACTTTGCGCGTGGAAACCCCATGCACATACATTTCAGCGACAGCCAGCTTAAGTGCTCTATCAGAGCGTACACCTCGCTCTAAGACTGATGGATAGAAGGCTTCATTGGAGTCTCTAACCTGCGGTATCTGTAGCTCAAGCTGACCTTGACCTGTGTTAATTAACCTTGGTTTAAAGCCGTTCGCATATCCGTTTCTATCGCCAGTTCGCTCATAAGGACTGGCATTTAAATGGCGCTCCCTTTCTATTAACATAGCCTCATTCATCAACCTGGAGACAAGCTTAGGTAAAGCTTCAAACCCCTCCATCGCTAAAACATGTATGGCTTCTTCGATTAAGTTCTCATTTTTATAGCAGCTCATTGTCATTCCTCTTTTTTGGTTAAGTTTACCTTAAAAGGAATTTCTAATCTGACTGAGTCGCCTACTTATTTTCAGCAAGTCAATGGAATTTACAGAAAGGATGGCGCACTAGCCTCAAACATAAGGTAGGTTGTTGGTAGTAAATGTTGTACGCCAATAATATAGCAGTTCTTTAATTCGTCACTTTTGGAAAAAAGAGAAGCGGCGAAATCTATTAGCGGTAATTTGCTCACGGTGTTTAGACCTTTAGATTTTCTTCTTATTGATAAATTTGCAATCAATACTATCAGTGGTACTAAGAAAAAACTAGACATTAACCTTGCCTTTGTTAAGATGAGATTCTCTTCATAAGTTATCTCCCTTTATTTTTCACGCAAGCTGCAAGGCTTTGTTGCGTGCACTTATGCGTGCAACAAAGGGAGTTATTTTTGAAGAGAAGGAGGGCTTAAAGTAGTTTTTAAGCTCGATTAATCATTAATAGGAGAAGTAAAAATGATGAAGAAAATTTTAATAGCAAGTGCACTTAGCGCTTGTTTGGCAACAACTGTGATGGCTAAGCCAGCAATCACCGCTAAAGCGAACCAGCCAACAACGCAGGTTGTAACAAAAACAAAAGCTACGCAGTTAAATATTAACACTGCAACAGCTGAGCAATTAACAAGCTTGCCTCATGTTGGTCCTAAGATGGCAGCCCGCATTGTTGCTTATCGTAAGCAGCATGGCGACTTTAAGTCATTAGCTGATTTGGCTGGTGTGCGTGGCATTAGTGCTAAACGAGTTCAAGCCTTGCAAGGGCTTGCTGTAGCGAGCTAATGAAAGCCTGCCCCTTGAGTGTGGGTGATAGGGGCTTGTTTGGATAAGTTTTGATAAGCATTTTAAGTATCCGTTCAATATCAGCATGATTTGAAAATAATTCAAAAAGTTCTTGACAGCTTTTTCGTGCAAATTTGGAAATTTTATATTGGAATCATCGTGTGTCATAAAAGCATGATGTGCGCTCTATAACAACGCTGTATGCTCGGATTATTTTTTCATCGATCAGGTTCATGGCTTAAAAATAATTTCAGCAGTACGGCCATCTGTGTGGGGAAAATTTACCTTTTCAAACCCGTGGTATACTCTTCCTATGAAAAAACAACCTGACAAATCAGTTTTAGCCGATCTCATTGAGAGATTTAATAATACTGTTACACCAACAGCACTAGAAACAGATTTTAGCAATGTATGTGAAAGTCAGGCTGAGAAAATCATAAAGCTAGAAGACAAGGTGCAATCGTTAAATAACGCATTAAATAAATATAAAGGTGAGCAAGGAAAGCCTAATGTTAGAAAGTAAACGCGCGCTAACAAGGACAAGGATCATTCCTCCGAGAAGGATAGAAAAGGAAATAAAACCAATAAAACTAGAAAGCCAAAATCTAGTAAAAAAAATCTCGAAGTCTCTAATACAGTGACACTAACAATTAATCCAGATTCGTTGCCCAGCGATGCTGTGCCAAATGGCTCTAAGAAAACACTTATCCAGGATATAAAAATTGCTGCTAATAACACTCTTTTTTTGCGCCAACAATATTACTCCCCTTCTGAAAACAAACACTATACAGCACCTCTGCCAACTGGTTATGAGGGCCAGTTCGGCCCTACTATTAAAAGCTGGACAAGCTTCCTAAATACTCAAGGTGGTATGACGCTAGAAAGCCTTGAGACATTTTATAAAACCGCCAACATAGATATTAGTAAATCAACCATCCATAGCTTCACAATTAAAACACCTACGATACTTGAGCCCGAGAAGGTAGAAGTTGTGAAGGCAGGTTTACAATCCACGAACTACCAGCACCTAGATGACACCAACGCTAGAGAGGATGGGAAAAACCGTTATGTTAATGTATTGGGTAATGAGTATTATTCAGCTTACTTTACGCTGACCAGTAAAAGTCGATTAAGCGTCATTGAAATGTTAAGCAAAGACCACTTTGGGTTCACATTAAATGAGGCCGCTTTTAATTTACTGGCTGCTATGAACTTACCCCACAAGGTAATCGAAAGCTTAAAGGTATTTCACTCATCGACTATCTTAAACAGTAAGGAGCTGGAAGTTATTCTTGATAAGGTATTAGGTGATAAAAAATTTCCAAAATATAGAAAGCTGATTACTGATGCGGCAGCTATCTCAACATATAGAAAGAGTCCTTATGCGATAGAAACACTCATTACCGATGATGCGCCACAGTTTAAGCTCATTACTGAATCACTCGCCTTGTGCTGGGTTCATGAGGGTAGGCATTATAAAAAGCTGACGCCAATTTTTAAGAAGCACCAAGACTCTGTTGACAGCTTCTTGGATAGGTTTTGGGATTATTATCATAAGCTCATTGAATATAAAAAGAACCCAGGGCAAGATGAGATAGATAAGCTATCCAATGAGTTTACTGAGTTATTCTCAACAATCACTGGCTACGAGAAACTAGATAAACAAATTGAGCTCACCTTAAAAAAGAAAAGGCAGCTATTGTTAGTGCTGGAAAAGCCAGAGCTTCCTCTACATAACAATCCAGCAGAGTTGATGGCTCGGAAGCAGGCTAGAATGCGCGATGTACACCTTCATACTATGAGTGAAGAAGGAACGAAAGCTAAGGATACAATGGTTACAATTACTGAGACATGTAAAAAGCTAGCAGTTAATGTCTTCGATTATATATATGACAGAATTACAAAAAACTATTCTATGCCTTCGCTAGCGGAATTAATTACCATCCGCTCATCACAGGCGCAGTAAACTAAAGAGAGCGCAGCATGAGCATCATGCTGAAATAAGACGGATACCATTTTAATACCTGTGATTTAAGAAATACTGGCAATTGACAACAGGGCTGACTGCTCGCAAGCAGATGGGATTTCTGCTATATTGGCGGCGCTTTGTTGATGAAGTAATTTCAAAGTTTATAGGGTAAAGTTTAGTTAGCTATACGCTCTGAAATTGTTTCATTTTTTAGGGCTTTTTTTGGAAGCTATGGGATAAATGTGGTGAGGTTTGTAGCCTTGACGGAGCGTAAGCGCAGCTGCGTCAAGGCTACAATGTCATCGGTTGGCTCCCCATATATTCTGAAATTAATCCATCTTTTTAGAATGTGAAAAGCATAGGAGTGCTTAAATGTTTTATTTTGAACCTATTCGTGATAGAAAAATTCGTGTTGGTATGGTCGGATGTGGTCGTATTGCAGCAACTCACTTGGCAGCAATTAAAGAACATCAAAATAACCTCGAATTAGTCGCTATTTGTGATACCAACAAAGAAAGCCTTGATCGAGTTTGCGTTGAGCAAGGTGTGCAAGGTTATCAATCACTTGATCAAATGCTTGCTGAGGCTGATTTAGATATCGTGACGCTTTGTACTCCTTCAGGCGCCCACTCGGCCCAAGCAGTTAAAGTTGCTAAGGCTGGTAAACACGTTATTACGGAAAAGCCAATGGCAACACGTTGGCGTGATGGCGTTGCAATGCTTGATGCTTGTGATAAGGCAGAAGTATTTTTATTTGTTGTCAAGCAGAACCGTCGTAATGCGACGTTGCAGGCACTTAAACAAGCCATTGAACAAGATCGTTTTGGCAAGATTTATATGGTTAATATCAATGTCTTTTGGACGCGTACTCAAGAGTACTATGACCAAGCGCCTTGGCGTGGTACTTGGGAGTATGATGGTGGTGCCTTTATGAACCAGGCTAGCCACTATATTGATTTGTTGCATTGGCTTATTGGTCCAGTTGAGTCGATTCATGCCATGATGGGTACTTTAGCGCGTAAAATCTCAACTGAAGATGCTGGTGTGTTAAATGTAAGGTGGCGTTCGGGAGCTATGGGTTCTGTTAATGTGACAACCTTAACTTATCCCAAGGATTATGAAGGCTCTATTACTATTATTGGTGAAAACGGTACGGCCAAAGTAGGTGGTGTTGCTCTTAATAAAATTGAACACTGGGAGTTTGCAGATAAACGCCCAGAAGATGAGACGATTGATTCAGCTAACTATGAAACTGACTCAGTCTATGGGTTTGGCCATCCACTCTATTATCAAAATGTCATTGAGGTTATGCGTGGCGAAGCTCGCTCTGAGACCGATGGACGTTCAGGCTTGCATTCATTGGAGTTATTAATCGCAGCTTACTTATCAGCGCGAGATGATAAAACCGTTCACCTGCCACTTGAGTATTGAGTCAGGATTCAGTAAGCAGGTATCAGGATACAGGTTTTTTATCGTAGTAAAAAAACTTTACCCAGTAATATTAATAACATCGGATATTAATATTACGGGTTTTTTGTTGAAATGGGCCGTTTTACCCTGCAATTTTAATATCGAATGTTAAAGTTGCAGGAAATTTACCAAATGTGCCACCAAGGTTTTTGTGGGAGACTGCTTTCACAGCGCAACAGTTGTGAACGATATACCCACGCACGTCGTTGTACACTATGGGCAATATCAATTAACCATTGCTTGCTACGATAGGTGCGAGCCAGATAGCCGCCAATACCTTCGTGATAAGCAAGGTATTGGGCATAGGCATTAGTCATGGAAATACCTGCTCGTTCATGAGCACGATGTGCAAACCAGCCTATAAAGTTAGCTGCATCACCAAAGGCATCGCGACTACTCCAGTGATGATCAGTATCTTGTTTGTAGGCATCCCAGGTGCCATCTACAGCCTGTGAATAGCCATAGGCGCTGGTTGGACGTTTCCAAGGAATAATCCACAGGATTCGTTCGCGAGGGGGGGCAGCATTAGCACGGAAGTGTGACTCTTGGTAAATGATGGCCATTAGTACACTAATGGGTAAGTGCCATTTTTTGCGAGTAGCGCTGGCGTCCCAATACCAGTTTGGGTATTCCCTGAAGATGCTGCAGATATTATCGATATGTTTAGGCGGTGGTGGTGCACAGCTTGTTAGACTGGCGCAGGCAACAATAAGAATGGCAAGAAATAAAGTAAGTCGTTTGATCCGTTGAAGGGTGGTAATCAGTTGCCTCAAAATAACAAAACTCCTGTAACAAGCTGGTGTGGATTCTACCGCAAGCGTTTATTAAAAGCTATTTCTTGTTGTAATCGTTTTATTTCGTGCACTAAACGAGCTTTGGTATAACGGTCACGAGTAAACTTTAATCCTTGTTTTAGCTGAGTCAGAGCTGCTTGGTTGTTATGAAGCAATAAATAAAGCTGGGGGGTGCTGCCTCTATATAATGTAGGCTATATTGCTGCTGGCACGCCAAAATCATTGACCTTCTCCCAAAACTGATCCCATCTGCCTTTAGTCTTTACTAGTGTTCTCAAGCATAAAACGATTTTCATTCCCTTGTCTTTCCAGCGCATTCCTGATCCGCCTAATCTTTGTTTAACAATTGTTTTACATGCTGCTTCAGTGACGCCAGAGCCAATTGGTGCATTCTGCTTAATCAAATTATGATACGACATTCGCTTTTCTTTAATATTATTTTCAAAATACGTAATTGTTCCTTCTAGCTTTTCTCTAAGCGATTTATTCAGGTTTTTATTTAGATGCTCTTTAAGCTCAGCAAGTATTCTACCTGCCGCACCTTTCTTGTGCTTTAAGTCATGACATCTCTCTTCGAGCCAAACATCACGCTCATCTCTTTCAGATTTTTTGGTAAATACTGCCTTTGATGCTTCGCCGAGATATTCAGTTGCATGCCAAAAATCTAAAATTTGCGTATCAGTATGTTTTTTTAGAATTGGCCAATTATTTTTTGCTCCATCAGCAACGCCAATTGTTTTAGCATCAGGGTAATATTTCTTTTTCAGCTTTATTTCCTTTTCAAGCCTATTAAAGAATTCATCTTTTCCATATTCTGGTGATGCTGCAACGTAGGTTGTGTGCAGGCGTGCACCATGCTTATCATACATGGAAATAGTTCCAACCATGCTCTCTCTATAACCATCATCAACGGTGAGAACATATGCACCATCTAAGCTAATACTTAGCATCTCAATGCCTGCATCAAGCTTTGGCTCTTCATATTCCCACTCAGCCTCTTTGGCTTGTGCAATACCGCCAACAAAATCAGTTGCCCGTTGCAAGTATGAATGTGAGATTTTACGGTTATGATTGACCTTGAGATCATCAATAACACTAGGAGCAGGTAAGTTTGAGTATTTATGTGAGATTATTTTTGCAAATCGCGGTGTTGATCCTTGGATAATTCTAGCCTTATCTTCTAAAGGACAAAAGATCTTCCCGCCTTTAGAGGTTTGATAAACATAACGCTTAACTCGAGCAACTCCATAAGGCGTTTGGTAATTTGCTTCATCTCTACTTCGTGCTGTTAGCTTTATTTTTCCAACATGGATAGGAGAGCCATCTGCATCAAACTTACTTAAAGCTTTTTCAGTGGCTAATGTTCCAACCTCATTAAGGCCGTCAAGAATTGCATCCTCACATTCAAGCATGGATCCTTTTAGTGGAAGCTTGAGCTCAATAGTTAATTCATTATTTTCATCAGAGAGAATTCTAGCTAACATCCAAACACCATCCGTAATCAAGTTAAAGTGTATATTATGCTATATTTTCTACATTATATAAAGGCAGCACCCAAGCTGGGCTCGTGCTAGGTAAGCTTCACCCAGGTTGCCTGCTTTGCCTTGGGCCCGTGCTAGCAAACTTAGATAAAGCTCATTGCCTGATGTGTCGCCAGCAGTATGTTTTAATAGCTGAGCCGCTTTATTAGCCTGTTTGGCAAGTAACAGCTGTTGTGCATAGTACAGCGTAACGGCTAAGTTGTGGGTGTTATCATTATGAAGTTTGGCGAAGACTTGTAAGGATTGTTTAATATGCCCTGTAGCAGCAAGTAATCGTGCTTTACTTAAGGTGATAAACAAGTTGTTAGGAGCTTGTTTCTGAAGTTGTTGTAGTAAGCTAAGCGCAGTAGTTAATTGGTTGGTTTTAGCTAAAGCTAGCGCATAAGCATAGCGGGTAGCTAGCTTATTGGATTGCTTGGCCTTTGCTTTTAATTGTCGAGTAAGTTTGGTAATTGCTGTTGTGCTATCCACCAAAGTACGTGCTTGAATGAAATAAAAAGTGGGGTTGTTTTTTCTTGGTCTTGTTACGTGATAGGTTCTACCAAGATTTTCGCTTTCAGCGATACGATTTTTAGTGGCAGGGTGGGTGCTTAGAAATTCTGGCATTTGAGAGCTTTGATTAAGTCGAGCTTGCTCTAATAGCCGGTTGAAAAACGTTGTCATATCAGTAGGTGAGTAACCTGATTTTGCTAAAATTTTCATGCCCACTCGGTCGGCTTCTTATTCATGTTCACGGGTATGGGTTAGTAGGGATTGGTGGCTGCCGGCAACACCTGCAGCAGCTAAGCCTTGAGCTGCTTGTGGACTACTGCCACCTAAAGCTGCAGCAGCAAGCATGGCTGCGATATTGACGAGTTGAAGTTTCTTCATTGAGGCAATACTGCGCGCGATATGGCGCTGGGTAACGTGGGGAATTTCATGTGCCATTACACTGGCAAGCTCCCCTTCTGAGTGTGCCGCATTAATTAAGCCGCTATTAATGCCGATATAGCCGCCAGGAGCTGCAAAGGCATTAATGCTACTGTCTTTAACAACAAAAAATCGAAATGAGTTGGCGGGCATACTGCTATGTTTAGCAAGTCGATAGCCAAGTTGTTGCACGTATTGTAGTACGAGCGGGTCCTGTACTAATGGCATATAACGGCGGATGCTGTTCATGAATTGAATGCCAAGTTCTGCTTCTTGTACTAGAGTTAGGCCGTCATAGCCGGGCTTGCCAAGCTGTGGTAATTCATAAGCAGTAGCTAATTGGCTGATAAGGCTGATTAATAAAATGCCGAGTAGGTATCGTAGTGGTTTCAAAGTACTTTTTCCTGACTAAGTAGTTTGCTAAGGGTAAATCAGCTTAACTGTGAAAGCAAAGGTAACAGGTAGCCCGGATTGAAAATGCAAAGCATTTGAAAATCCGGGGTTGAGTGAGGTCTGCTTTCCCGGCTTATCGCTAACGCTCAAGCCGGGCTAGGCGCTCTTGTAGAATGTGTGAGCAAGTTGGGTTTCGTATTTCTGTTGCTCAATGCTGCAGAACGGGTGGCGCGAATCGAGGGCTCCCAGCAGCGCAGCTTGCGAGCATGCTGGGAAACGATTCGTGACAGGATCCGTTAGTCGAAAAGATTTTAAAAATACAAAACCTAGCTTGCTCACACGCTCTGAAGGGAGCTATAAAACGAAGCTTCAGAGGTATCCGTTCAATATCAGCATGATTTGAAAATAATTCAAAAAGTTCTTGACAGCTTTTTCGTGCAAATTTGGAAATTTTATATTGGAATCATCGTGTGTCATAAAAGCATGATGTGCGCTCTATAACAACGCTGTATGCTCGGATTATTTTTTCATCGATCAGGTTCATGGCTTAAAAATAATTTCAGCAGTACGGCCATCTGTGTGGGGAAAATTTACCTTTTCAAACCCGTGGTATACTCTTCCTATGAAAAAACAACCTGACAAATCAGTTTTAGCCGATCTCATTGAGAGATTTAATAATACTGTTACACCAACAGCACTAGAAACAGATTTTAGCAATGTATGTGAAAGTCAGGCTGAGAAAATCATAAAGCTAGAAGACAAGGTGCAATCGTTAAATAACGCATTAAATAAATATAAAGGTGAGCAAGGAAAGCCTAATGTTAGAAAGCAAACGCGCGCTAACAAGGACAAGGATCATTCCTCCGAGAAGGATAGAAAAGGAAATAAAACCAATAAAACTAGAAAGCCAAAATCTAGTAAAAAAAATCTCGAAGTCTCTAATACAGTGACACTAACAATTAATCCAGATTCGTTGCCCAGCGATGCTGTGCCAAATGGCTCTAAGAAAACACTTATCCAGGATATAAAAATTGCTGCTAATAACACTCTTTTTTTGCGCCAACAATATTACTCCCCTTCTGAAAACAAACACTATACAGCACCTCTGCCAACTGGTTATGAGGGCCAGTTCGGCCCTACTATTAAAAGCTGGACAAGCTTCCTAAATACTCAAGGTGGTATGACGCTAGAAAGCCTTGAGACATTTTATAAAACCGCCAACATAGATATTAGTAAATCAACCATCCATAGCTTCACAATTAAAACACCTACGATACTTGAGCCCGAGAAGGTAGAAGTTGTGAAGGCAGGTTTACAATCCACGAACTACCAGCACCTAGATGACACCAACGCTAGAGAGGATGGGAAAAACCGTTATGTTAATGTATTGGGTAATGAGTATTATTCAGCTTACTTTACGCTGACCAGTAAAAGTCGATTAAGCGTCATTGAAATGTTAAGCAAAGACCACTTTGGGTTCACATTAAATGAGGCCGCTTTTAATTTACTGGCTACTATGAACTTACCCCACAAGGTAATCGAAAGCTTAAAGGTATTTCACTCATCGACTATCTTAAACAGTAAGGAGCTGGAAGTTATTCTTGATAAGGTATTAGGTGATAAAAAATTTCCAAAATATAGAAAGCTGATTACTGATGCGGCAGCTATCTCAACATATAGAAAGAGTCCTTATGCGATAGAAACACTCATTACCGATGATTCGCCACAGTTTAAGCTCATTACTGAATCACTCGCCTTGTGCTGGGTTCATGAGGGTAGGCATTATAAAAAGCTGACGCCAATTTTTAAGAAGCACCAAGACTCTGTTGACAGCTTCTTGGATAGGTTTTGGGATTATTATCATAAGCTCATTGAATATAAAAAGAACCCAGGGCAAGATGAGATAGATAAGCTATCCAATGAGTTTACTGAGTTATTCTCAACAATCACTGGCTACGAGAAACTAGATAAACAAATTGAGCTCACCTTAAAAAAGAAAAGGCAGCTATTGTTAGTGCTGGAAAAGCCAGAGCTTCCTCTACATAACAATCCAGCAGAGTTGATGGCTCGGAAGCAGGCTAGAATGCGCGATGTACACCTTCATACTATGAGTGAAGAAGGAACGAAAGCTAAGGATACAATGGTTACAATTACTGAGACATGTAAAAAGCTAGCAGTTAATGTCTTCGATTATATATATGACAGAATTACAAAAAACTATTCTATGCCTTCGCTAGCGGAATTAATTACCATCCGCTCATCACAGGCGCAGTAAACTAAAGAGAGCGCAGCATGAGCATCATGCTGAAATAAGACGGATACCTTCAGAGTATATTCCAATCGTAAGATGAGCCTGAAGCAGCATCTGAACAGATGTCACCATGATGGTCCATCGGTTAGTCTTCAGTGCTGATAGTATCAGCTATTTGCTCTTTTGTTATTTTCTCAAATAACGTCTTCTTTGCTTCCTGCATCTTTTGTGCAGATTCATGATCAGTCAGAGAATACGCTAATTTATCTAGTCGTTCAAAGGTTTCATTTTCCTTTAAATACTGCTC
Organism: Gammaproteobacteria bacterium; assembly: GCA_965196985.1. Taxonomy (GTDB): domain Bacteria; phylum Pseudomonadota; class Gammaproteobacteria; order UBA12402; family UBA12402; genus 2-12-FULL-35-23. The sequence continues at coordinate 14,699 of CBDALO010000072.1, forward strand.
AGCATTTTCAATTGATTTGAACTTTTCGTAAGGAGTCATAATGGCCTCGTAAGGGTAAAGTTTAGTTTGCTTACCCTTGCTATTAATGCTGGTTACAGGGAAGTAACAAGGTCTGTGAAAATTAATATAGTCGTTAAAATGCTGGTTATAGAATTCATTAATTTGCGGGGCAAAACGTTGTTGAATATGTATGTAGCCAAAATGCTTTCTAACAACCGAGCCATTTTTACTTTCCACCAAACCGTTGTCATTACTATGCCTTGGCCTCGATTTAGTGAGTTCAATAAATAACTTTTGCAATAGTTTAGCTACATGCTGATTGCTAGTGCGCCATCCTTTCTGTAAATTCCATTGACTTGCTGAAAATAAGCAGGCGACTCAGTCAGATTAGAAATTCCTTTTAAGGTAAACTTAACCAAAAAAGAGGAATGACAATGAGCTGCTATAAAAATGAGAACTTAATCGAAGAAGCCATACATGTTTTAGCGATGGAGGGGTTTGAAGCTTTACCTAAGCTTGTCTCCAGGTTGATGAATGAGGCTATGTTAATAGAAAGGGAGCGCCATTTAAATGCCAGTCCTTATGAGCGAACTGGCGATAGAAACGGATATGCGAACGGCTTTAAACCAAGGTTAATTAACACAGGTCAAGGTCAGCTTGAGCTACAGATACCGCAGGTTAGAGACTCCAATGAAGCCTTCTATCCATCAGTCTTAGAGCGAGATGTACGCTCTGATAGAGCACTTAAGCTGGCTGTCGCTGAAATGTATGTGTATGGGGTTTCCACGCGCAAAGTTGAAAAGGTGCTAAAGCAACTCTGTGGAACAGATATTTCAAGCACAGAGGTAAGCCGTTGCGCTAAATTGTTGAATGAAGATTTAAAGAAATGGCGAAATAAGCCGTTAGGAAAGATAAAATATCTTTGGCTAGATGCACGTTATGAGAAGGTGCGCACTAGCGGCACAGTACAAGACTGTGCGGTATTGATAGCCTATGGCTTTGATGAATCAACCGGCAAGAGAACAGTGCTAGGTGTTTCTGTTGCGTTATCAGAGGCTGAGGTACATTGGCGTGATTTTCTTCAGCAGTTGGTTGAGCGAGGTATACATGGTATTGAGTTGATTACTAGCGACGCTCATACTGGCCTAAAAGCCGCTAGAAGAGCTGTGTTCCCCAGTGTTCCTTGGCAACGCTGCCAATTTCATTTGCAGCAAAATGCTCAGGCTCACATACCAAAGCGCTCAATGAAGGAACCAGTAGCTGAGGAGATTACAGCTATATTTAATGCCTCAAACATTCATGAGTCGGAAAGACTATTGGCTATGGCGGTAGATAAATATCAGCAAACAGCACCAGAGCTTTCTTCTTGGTTGGAAGTGAATATACCGGAGGGCTTAGTAGTGATGAACTTTGACAGGCCGCATCAAAAAAGATTAAGAACCAGTAACATAGCTGAGCGCGTAAACAGAGAGGTAAAAAGAAGGACGCATACAGTTGGAATTTTCCCTAATACTGAATCGTGCCTAAGGCTCGTATCAGCTGTTTTAGTGGAAATTGATGACCAGTGGAGCGGATCACCTAGATACTTAAGTTGAAGTGAATAATAAGGCTTCATAGGGTTTTAGGATAGATCATTCTTGTTCTTATTAACGAGATATAATTGCTATTACCTAAAAGTTAATAATTTATTTTGAGAGGAGAAAAATTTGAGGTATAAATAATTTTTTAGATTGATTAGCATAATTAATTTAAGATATTATGCGATGAGACAGGTACAATAGAGTGCCATTTAGAATTTTAAAGGTTTTTCTAAGTACTGAAGTTGGTTTTTACAGACAAAATAACGCTCTATCTGCTGATTAATGTACTCTGAGCCATTATCAGCATGTAGGCCTAACACTTTAAATGGAAAGCTATCGATTATTTGCTCTAAGACAGGGATTAAGTAAGCCTCACTAATTTTTTCAACAGCGCAGACTACTTCCATCTGTGTCACCTCGTCAACAGCATTAATATGATAAACACCCTTGATTTTATCCATATCTCCTTGGTGCACTGTATCAATACGTATAAAGCCAGGCCTACCCTCTGGAGTTGGTTTTCGCCTTTCACCAATAGAAACCTGCGTTGCTTTAGTTTTATTAAAGTGTCGCCGTTTGCGCTGGTAGGTTTCAGTTTGTCGAAGATTGTAAAGATGAGAGACTGAGATAAAAGCAAGACGCGCATAACGCTTATCTCCAAACAAATGAAAGGCTCTCTCGCAAAGTTTTTTTGTGGTAGGCCCGCTAAGCGTTTGATGAACCTGATCCGTTTCAGCTAACAACCAAATATCCTCATGCGTATAGATTACTGAAAACTACCCAAAATTTAAATCAGCAAAATAATGCTGAAATATTGTGTAAAAATGACTATGCTTTGTCTTTTTAACAAGACTAACGAGATGAGTATAAATGTTAAACTTCGCCGATTACGCTGCCCCTCTTTTTTCAAAATTAACTGGGAAAGTTGTTTTAAAAAAATCTATCGACGATTGTAGGAAAGCTATTAACTGAACGTAGTTGTAAGTTGTTCAGTTCATCAAAAGATAACAATGAGTATAAAAAGATGATTCGTACACTTACCGGTGAAAATAAAAGCACCGATTTAGATCCAATAAAAACAAATGATGTATTGCTAGAACAGAGCTGTGAAAAACTTTCACACGCCAGTAAAATTGATGTTCTTCATGATCCTTCTGATATTAGAAAGCCACATAGCAAGCAAACTGAAAATCTAGGTAAAGTAAGGAGTCTGGACGGGGATATTATCAATGGTTACAGCACGCATAACGCAGTTGCATTAGTACCTAGTGATAAGGCTGTGCATCTACTATCGCATGTAAGCTACAGCAATAAAGACCCTAAGTTTTTAAAAGCTGAGCATATTAAGAAAATAGAGGCTGGAAAGCCATTTGAGGGAGATAAAGAGGCCAAGAGTCTTTATGAATCTGGTGATTACTTTAATAAAAAGCTGCTGTCTATTCGTGAAATAGAAAAAATAGGAATCTGCCTAAAATCAAAGAATGAAGATGCAACCATTACCCATATTCTAGATAGAGAGTTTGATGATAATGACTATCTCTCACTAATTGATACAAACCTAGATCAAGACTTTATTATTCGCTCAAAAATAACAAGAACAATAGAAGGTAGAGGTGATGATGGTAAAAAGCTTAAGCTGATTAACGCTGATTTTGATGCTCAAGGCGAAAAGCAATTCCAAAAGTTAACAGTTGGAAAGAATTGCGTACAAGACGGAAAAATAACTATTTATTTTGGAGAGTTTGAGAACTTCAATGCAATTAAAATCCAAATTACAGGCAGAGATGGTAGGAGAATTTTTAAGAATGACATGCTGCTATTAACTAATAAAAAAGTAACGACTTTTGATGAGGCGTATGAGGTATACATAGCCTATCTATCTCGTGCGAAAATTGAATATGTTTTTAAATTTCTCAAGGAAGGACTAGGCTGGGAAAATATGCAGATAAAAAATTTTAAAGGGATACAAAATCTACTGGCTGTATGTTTTTATGTGGCCTCATATTTGTATGAGATAGGTAAGGAAAAAGCTTATGACGATTACGCAATTATGCTAGCTAAATTAGGAGATGGTAAGGGCAAGGTGACACGACACTTTATTGCGAAGGGTATTAGAAAACTTCTAACGTATCACTTAGTAGAGCAATTTTTTAAAGAAAATAGTGTTTCTCAAGAAGAACAAAAAGAATTATCGAATTCAGTTCAGGTAGGGAGATAACAATTTTGGGTAGTTCTCAGTAGATTAAGCTAAACTTATTTCTAGGTGATCGTTGCTTAACAACAACTTTTCCTGACTTTTGATACTGAGCAATTAGCCTAGTAATTTGTGAACGTGAGTAACCAGTCATTCGTTGCAGGTAATCACGAATCAATCCTTTGTCCTTTTTGCACATACCGCAATAAGCAAATTTTTTTAATGTGTTCGTAACCCATAGGTAAGATTCTGCTCGTGATGTAGCTTCAAAGGTAAGCTGGGTTGATGAGGATAGAAATTGCTCAATCTGGGCAAGTGTGTTTAATTCTATGTCGTTCATATTGATATTCATCCATATAGGATGAACGATCACGCAACAACTTCAGGCCCACTTTGCATTGGAAAGTGGGGGCTATTTCAGGCTCATCTTGCATTGGAAGAGACTTTCAGTTGTAATTCCAGATGATCATCAGTAATATAGCCGCTGGTTTATTAGGACTAATATTGATGAAAATCCAAGCAAGTTTAGTTGCCATAGTAACTCCCATGCAGAATGACGGTAGTATTGATTATGCAGCTTTTGAGCAGCTATTAGATTGGCATCAAAGCAGTGGTACCAGTGGTGTGGTTGTGCTAGGTACAACAGGCGAGTCGCCAACGCTATCCTCGCAAGAACGTGAGCAGCTTATTCGTCTAGCTGTCAAGCATTCTGCAGGTCGTTACCCAGTTATTATCGGGGCAGGTTCTAACTCAACGACACATACAATAGAGTTAACTCAGCAAGCAAAAACTTTAGGCGCTGATGCTGTTTTGTTAGTGGTGCCTTATTACAATAAACCAACTCAGCAAGGTTTGTATGAGCATTTTAAAGCAGTAGCAGAAGCGGTGGCGATACCGCAGTTACTTTATAATGTACCAGGTCGTACGATTACGGACCTTTCTGATGAAACGATTGCTAGGCTATCGCAAGTTAAAAATATAATAGGTATCAAAGAGGCTAGTGGTGACGTTGCCCGTGTTACTAATTTACGACAAACTTGTGGCGATGAGTTTGTTTTGTTAAGCGGTGATGATGCAACGGGCGTTGATTTTGTTTTAGCGGGTGGCAATGGAGTAATCTCTGTTGTTGCTAACGTGGTACCAAAGCAGATGAGTGATATTTTTACTGCTGCTTTAGCAGGTGAGGGTGAAAAAGCTAAGCAGCTTGATGAAGCTATCGCGGCTTTGCATAAGGGGTTATTCATTGAGTCAAACCCTATTCCCGTGAAATGGGCTTTGCAGCAAATGGGTAAAATAGGTTCTGGTATTCGTTTGCCGTTAACTCCCTTGTCCAAAGATAAGCAAACTTTACTTAACTCGGTTTTAATTGAAACAGGTGTGCGCAGCGAAAGTGAAACAATTCTTTAAAATTTTCTTATTAGGCTTGTTGGTGGTTGCTGTGGCAGCGTGTTCGCGTTTGCCAAGAAAATACCAGTTTATTCGTAACAACTCTAATGATTATCGCACAGCTACAACGTTACCTCCGCTGTCGATTCCGCCAGGATACAGTTCTAACAAGTTTAAGGCATATTATGTTGTGCCCAATCCACAGCTTGCTAAACAAGCAACAGCAGTTGACTTATTACCACCAGATTTAACTACCAAAGATATTCCTAAGCTTAAACATTGGTGGGATTTTTAGATTGTCAAACCTTTAGCATTGGTTCATTTTATATGAGCCCTTTCTTACTTGGCGACTTAGAAAAGCGCGCTTCTTGTGCCAGTTTTTCTTGCGTAACCAGGTCAGGGATGGCCTGGTTAGCAAAAGCAAACAGGATGTTTGATTTTTGCGATGGAAGAAAAGCCAGCAAGAAGCGAATTAAGCTTTTCCAGGAGCTAAGCAAGAAAGGGTGATGCTAGGCCCACAAACGCTTAAACCATGGCGTTAGCAAGATAATCAGCACGCCAACACCAATAGCGACAAGGCCATACAATCCGAAATAGTGTGAAAAAGTTGGGTTGGTAACTAAGGGGTGTGCAACTTGACCTTTAGGTATTCTGTCAGTCGTTGCTGATGCTAAGAAACCAGAGATGGCCGTGGCAATACCGGTTGAGAGTTGCCAAGCACCCATCATCATGCCTTCTAGCCGAGCTGGTACTAAGGTGCCGACCATGGCATAGCCAATAGGGGCAACAAAGAGCTCACCAAAGGTTTGGAAAAAGTAACTAAGCACGATCCAGCCAAAGCCAATATAACCAAGTGGGTTGTGGTGTGTTATTCCAACTTTTAATACTACGTATCCCAATCCCATGCTGGCAATACCTAAAGCAAACTTGAATCGTAATGGCATGATGCGTCCTTTGCGGCTCATGTGTAAAAAGAACCAGCTTGTTAATGTACCGATAGTAATGATGAAGAAGGGATTTAGGCCATAGACGGAAGCTGTAGGGATCACAAAGCCATTAACCATGCGATCAACGTTATTTTTAATAAAGATCGTCAGCGCAGAAGGGGCGAGAGAGTACAGCGCCCAGAAGGCAACGCCAAAAATAATAAAAATTAAAAAGCCGAAAAGTTTGCGACGTGTTTGTTCTTTTTCGCGTAACGCAAGAGTAACGATAATCGCTATCATAACTGCACCAACTATCATAAGTAGACAGTTGCTAATAGTGGCATGGTCTAGTAAGTAAGCCACAATTGGCACTGCGATTATAATCGCGATAATAATAGGTAAGATAGTTTGAGTATTAACTTGAGGTTTGTAAGGGCGTACATTTGGAGCAGAATAAAACTCTAGGCGTTTAAAGCTAATTAAAAACAATATTAAACAACCAATCAGCAGTAAGAAGCTGGCAATAAAAGCAGGGCCATAACCAATGTGCGTTGAAATAAAACCGGATGAGGTAGCAGCAACTAAGCTACCTACATTAATACCGATATAAACGATGGTAAAACCACTGTCACGTAAGGGATCATCTTTACGAAACAGTTTGCCGATAATGCAGTTACCATTAGGTACGATAAGACCACTACCAATAATAAAGTAGGCAAGCCCCACAGTACAAAGGCTAAATGTTGTACGGCAACTAAGCAGCCTCCAAACCCAGCGAGTAGGCAGCCACAAATTATTGCTGCTTTGTAGTCATAACGTCCACCTAAGTAGCCGCCTAGTAAGGAGGCGCTAAAGAATAGTGAGCCAAAAGCAGCATAAATGAAATAAGCGTGTTTAACGGAAATATGCAGCTGGCTGGTCAAGTAAAGCACTAATAATGCCTGCGTCATGCTTAGGCTGGGCATAAATAGCGCATTGACCCAAGCCATAGAAAATAGACCGCGTGGGTAAGCTGACTTCTTCCCTTTTATCATTCTGTTTCTCTTGTCGGTGGCAAGCTCGCAACCTTATCGAAAAAAATGCTGAAAGGGAAGAGTGCTTAAACCCGCATCAAGGATAAGTTATTGAAAAACAGTGACAACTCGCATGATTTGGTTATAATTCGCTCTTTTTAATCAATAAGTACTAAGGATTTTGTTATGGCGATTGAGCAAACACTTTCTATTATCAAGCCTGATGCAGTGGCTAAAAATGTTATTGGTGAGATTTACACTCGCTTTGAAAAAGCTGGTTTAAAAATTATTGCGGCAAAAATGATGCACTTAACTCAAGAGCAGGCAGAGGGTTTTTATGAGGTCCATGCCGAGCGTCCTTTCTTTAATGATTTAGTGAAGTTTATGATTTCAGGTCCAGTTATGGTGCAAGTCTTAGAAGGTGAAGGGGCAATTGCTAAGCACCGCGAAGTGATGGGTGCAACGAATCCTGCTGAAGCAGCGCCAGGTACGATTCGTGCTGACTTTGCTAATAGTATCGAAGAAAATGCAGTGCATGGTTCTGATGCGGCTGAAACAGCTGCGGTTGAGATTAATTTCTTTTTCGCTGCTGATGAGCTTTGTGAACGTACTCGGTAGTAAGACAGGGTACAGTTTGTAGGAGATTAAAAAATGTAGGTCGGTCCTGAGGTGGTATTGGTATTAACTTAAATAGGCATTGAGTATTACACCACCGAAGGCCGAAGGGGTCTCGTCGCAACGCTTTGCGTTGTGACGCAACAAAAACGTAAAGACAGATAAACTAATGAAAACAAAAGCGAATTTACTTAACTTAGATCATGACAGTATGAAACAGTTTTTTACCGAGCTTGGTGAGAAACCTTTTCGTGCTACACAGGTATTTAAGTGGATTCATCAGTATGGCGTTACTGATTTTGAACAAATGACTAATTTAGGTAAAGCATTGCGTTTGCGATTGAGTGAAATTAGTGAAATAAAGCTTCCTGAAACTGCCTATGCTCAACACTCTAACGATGGTACTTATAAATGGGTGGTGCGTTTCGATGATGGTAACTGTGTAGAGACAGTTTATATCCCTGAAGAGGGACGTGGTACGTTGTGCGTGTCTTCGCAAGTGGGTTGTGCGCTTAACTGTAGTTTTTGTTCAACAGCGAGACAGGGTTTCTCTCGTAACTTAACGGTAGCTGAAATTATTAGCCAGGTATGGTTAGCTGTGCGAGCTTTATCAGAGCAGGATGGTCAGCACGATAAAAAAATTACAAACGTGGTTATGATGGGGATGGGAGAGCCGTTATTAAACTACGATGCTGTGGTTGCTGCGATGGCAATTATGCGTGATGATCATGCTTATGGTTTATCAAAATATCGAGTGACGTTAAGTACCTCAGGGTTGGTGCCAGAGATGCAGCGTCTATCAGAGCAAAGTGACGTAGCGTTAGCGGTATCGTTACATGCTTCTAATGATGCATTGCGTGATGTATTAGTGCCTATTAACAAAAAGTATCCACTAAAAGAGTTGCTTGCAGCATGCAAAAGCCACTTTGCAAAGGAGCCGCGACGTAAAGTAACCTTTGAGTACGTAATGCTTGCAGGCGTTAATGACAGTGACGAACTAGCTCACGAGTTAGTTTCAATTCTGCGCGGTATACCTTGTAAGGTTAATCTCATTCCATTTAACCCTTTTCCACAAACGCCTCATCAATGTTCATCTAATAATCGTATTCATGCTTTTCGCGAAATTTTAAAATCAGCCGGTCTAGTCACTACGGTACGTAAAACTCGTGGTGAAGATATCGATGCAGCTTGTGGTCAGTTGGTCGGTGAGGTGCAAGATAAAACTAAAGGCGCTCGTAAGCGCTTGATTAACCTGCGTGCAGAGCGGCATTTAGCTGCGAAGTGATGTCGCTAGGTTAGATACCTTCTTCTGCTAGCTGTCTGCTGCTCTGGTTTGTTATATTAAAGTAAGCTGTCCTTGCATAATGGTCCTCGGTGAGGATGTATTTCGTTAGTTCTTTACTTCCTATACTCCTTGATTAATAATTGACCATTAAGTTAAGAAAATAAAATAAGGATCCCTTTTATGGGTAACTCTGATAAAAGCTCAGAAGATTTAAGCCTAGGCTCTAGCCCAGCGCATAGTAGCTTTAGTGGTACAGCAGATAACCCTGATCACTGTGGAGATGCTGAGGACCTTGGGAGTGGCTCTTATTCACCTGAATGTCTCGGTCCAGCTGGGCGGTGTTTTGGAGATGAATTGGACTCTGATGAAAGTGATGAAGATACTGAGGAATTAGGTAGTGAAAGCCGGCTTCAATCTGTTATATCAGCGCCAGCAGATTTGAGAATGGCATCGACGCCTCCTGCGTTAGTGGATGCTGAGCCTCAAGCGGTGTCATTCTTTACAAGAGTATGTCGTTTTTATTCTGGAAGGCCTAGTGTGGAGGGGCAAATGAGGAGTCAGCGCAGACCTTAACTGCTTGATGATATCCCGAGTGGTTTGTCACTCAGTTTCACGCTATAATCGCCTCCTTCAAGCCAATTGAAAGAGGGTGAAATAATGACAGAGGCAGGCGCTGAACAACTCGATATGACGTTATCACTTGGGCAACTATTACAAAAGGCTAGAGAGCAGCAAGGGTTAACCCAGGGGCAAGTTGCTGAGCATTTGCGCTTAACCAAGGATATGATTAATAAGATTGAAACTGATCATTTTGCTGACCAGGATTATTCAGTCTTTGTTCGTGGCTATATTCGTTCTTACGCTAAGTATATCCAAGTTTCTCAGGAAGAAGTTGAGGCATTCTTTGAAAGCTTAACTGCTGTTGAACAACAACCAAAGCCAAGTCAACAAGCGCCGCTTATGCTTGAACAAACTTCACCAAGACGTCGTAAGTCAATTAAGTGGATTAGTTTGGGCATAGTGGCTGTATTGATTATCTTGGCTTTAGTCTGGGTGTTTTGGCAGCGTAGTAATACAGCCGCACCGGTCACTCCAACGCCGATGACTAATTCAAATTTAGTTAACGGTGATCACTCGCCAACAGGAAATACACACAATCAATCCTTATCAGAACAATTTGCTAAGAAAGGTGCGCCAGCATCGACAGCCGCTAAAAAATAAAGGTCATAGCTATGGGAAACAAGTTCCAAGCCATTCGAGGCATGAATGATATTTTGCCGGATAAAACGCCGCAGTGGCAATATTTTGAAACCTTTATTCATCACTTGGCCGAGACTTATGGTTTTAGCGAAATTCGTTTTCCTATTGTGGAGAAAACTGAACTATTTGTGCGCGGGGTAGGGGAAGTTACTGATATCGTTGAAAAAGAAATGTATACCTTTGCTGATCGCAATGGTGATAGTCTATCATTACGTCCAGAAGGCACGGCTGGTTGTGTGCGTGCTGCTTTGCAACACGGTCTATTGCATAACCAACAGCCTAAGCTTTATTACCTAGGACCGCTGTTTCGTCATGAGCGTCCGCAGAAGGGGCGTTATCGTCAGTTCTATCAAGTTGGCTTTGAGTGGTTTGGTGTGCCGACCCCCGAAGCTGAGGTTGAGTTGTTAGCATTAACTTATCGGTTATGGAAGCAACTTGGACTTGTTGAACATGTACGTTTAGAAATTAATACTATTGGCAGTGCGGTCGAGCGTGCTGCTTATGCTGAAAGGTTAGTAACCTTCTATAAGCAGCATCAAGAGAAGTTGGATGAGGATAGTCAGCGTCGCTTACATAGAAATCCACTGCGTATCTTAGATAGTAAAAACCCTGATATGAAAGCTTTAAATGAACAAGCTCCGAAGTTGATTGATTGTTTGAGCGATGAGTCGCGAGCTCATTTTGATCAGGTTTGTGAATTACTAGATATGCTTGGTATTCAATATGAAATTAACCCGAAGCTAGTACGTGGTTTGGATTACTATTGTCATACAGTATTTGAGTGGGTAACCGATGCCTTAGGTGCACAAGGAACAATTTGTGCTGGTGGACGTTATGATGGGTTAGTTGAGCAGCTTGGTGGTAAGTCAACGCCTGCAGTTGGTTTTGCAATGGGGGTTGAGCGTATTTTAGAAATTTGTGCTGAGCTTAATCCTTTTCCTGACGATAATCAGCAGGCCGGAGTCTTTATTGTCACTAGTGGTGTTGTTGCCAGACAGCAGGGTTTGTTGTTGGCTAAACAAATCCGAGACTTATGTCCGCAAATGAAGGTATTGGTTAACTGTGATGAAGCAAGCTTTAAATCACAGTTTAAACGCGCAGATCAGAGTGGTGCTGAGATTGCTTTGGTATTGGGTGATGATGAAGTAGCAAATGCCTGTGTGACCGTTAAGTATTTACGTGAAGATAAACCTCAGGCTCAACTCAAGCTTGCTGAGATAGCAAGTTTCTTTTGTCATGACTATTGAAGTCAATGCCTATACAGTACGCAAACAAGGTGATGAGCTTTGTTTGGCGAACTATCAACCTCCCGATTTGCAGACAGATCAACTTCTTATTGAGATTATTTGTTGCGGAGTGTGTCGCAGTGACGTGCACTTTATTGAGAATGATTGGGGTGATGCTCGTTATCCTATGGTACCAGGGCACGAAATAGTTGGTCGTGTTATTTCAACTGGTAAAGCAGTGAAGCATTTTAGTGTAGGGCAACGTGTAGGGGTGAGTTGGCAGCAGGGTTCCTGTGGGCATTGTGAATGGTGTTTACAAGGTGAGGAGGAGTTTTGCCCTGAGTTAAAAGCTGTGTGTTTGGGGGTGAATGGTGGCTTTGCCGATAAGGTGATCGTGAGTGAGCGTTTTGCTTTAACGCTGCCGGATAGCATTGCTGATCGTCACGTTGCGCCTTTACTTTGTGCTGGGGCAACTGTTTATAACGCTTTAACTTCTTATACGCTTAAACCAGGTTGTCGTGTTGGAGTGCTTGGTATGGGAGGTTTGGGGCATTTGGCAGTGCAGTTTGCGGTAGCGATGGGGCCTAAGGTTAGTGTTTTTGAGCGTAATGCTTCTAAACGCGATGACGCGTTAGGTTTTGGTGCTGAAGAGTTGTTGATTAACAGTGAGGCTGGTGTGCTAGCCGCACAGCAAGGGCGGTTTGATTTTATTTTATCGACACTATCAGCCGATATTGATTACCAGCCTTATGTTGATGCATTACGACCTCATGGTATATTGTGCTTTGCGGGTATCCCACAAAAAAGCCTTGCTATTTCAGTGTTTTCACTTATTATTGGCCAAAAAACGATCTCGGCAGTTCCGTTAGGTAGTCAACGTACTATTGCTGCTATGTTGAAATTTGCTGCTAGCCATCAGATTGTGCCGCAAGTTGAATGCCAACCTATGCGACGAGTCAATCAGGCGCTAACACGAGTAGCCGAGGGAAAGGCAAAATATCGGGTTGTGGTGACTAATGAAACAATTACTTAAAAGAATTATAACTTTTCAATTTTATCCGGCGACAGTCAGTTATTTACTCTTCATTGTATTGCTCAATACTATTTTTAGTTATATGCCTAACTTTAACATTTTGGGTGAACCTATTTCTGCAGCAGATTTTGTGGTGGGGTTGATCTATGTGATGCGTGATTTTGCGCAGCGTGAATCTAAGCATTGGGTAATTGCAGCGATGTTAGCAGGGTGCTTGATTAGCTGGTTATTGGCTGAGCAACAAGCAGCATTGGCGAGTGTGGCTGCTTTTGTGGTGGGTGAGTCTTTGGATTGGAGTATTTATACCTTTACTAAGCGTCCATTGTCACAACGAATTTTATGGTCTTCGTTGATTAGTTCACCTGCTGATAGTGCGGTTAATTTATACTTTCTGTACCAACTTGACTGGGTGGGTTTTTTCCTTATGATACTCACTAAGTTTGCTGGTGCTTTCTTGCTTTGGGGTTACTGGCGGGTCCGTCAGGCCCGGGCTATGGTGGTAGCTTAAGCTTATAATCTATTGTTTTCTTATAGAAGTAGACCTGGTGTGTGGGTAAGGTAAGTTTCGACTTTTTCAAACTCTTTACGACTAACGGGTCCTGTCACGAATCGTTTCCCAGCGTGTAGCCCGGATTAACCCCGCGACTTGTTGGCGGGGGAAAATCCGGGGCTGAGTATGGCTTAACCCCGGATTATCAAATGCTTCGCATTTTCAATCCGGGCTACAGCTCGATTCGCGCCACCCGTTCTGCAGCATTGAATAGTAAAAAATCGAAACTTACTGCTAAACATCTACCCCCATTGCTTACTTACACCCCAGTTCGGAGTTATGGCAGCCTTGGATTTAGTGAAAAACTTATATAACCTTTTGAAATTATTACTAATAATGGATGTGGTTATGATACATGAGCGCGAGGTTATAGAGTTATTTTGTCGCATAGATGATTTTGCTGAGGAATTTGCAGCACTTGAGCGCAAAGATCTACTCCCTTCATCTGCAGAAAAAAAGTCAGGCCCACCTTGTTGTTTAGCTTATAGCGAGATTATGACAATCATGATTTTGTTCCAAATGATCGGCTATAGAAACTTTAAATATTTTTATACTGGCTTTCTAAAAACATACTGGGGACATTACTTCCCTAATTTACCCAGTTACTCACGTTTTATTGAATTGATGCCTAGAGCGCTAATGCCACTGACAATTTTTATTACTCTTAACGGTGGCAGGCGTAGTGGCATTTACTACATTGACTCAAGTTGCCTACCAAACTGTCACATTAAACGCACTAAACGCCACCGCACATTTAAAGCGGTTGCAAAACTTGGAAAAACATCTGTTGGTTGGTTTTTTGGTCTGAAACTTCATTTAGTAATCAATGACATAGGTGAGTTAATCGCCTTTAAAGTCACGCCCGGCAATCATCATGATTTAGCTGCAGGTGTCTCATTGTTTGAAGGGCTGGAGGGTTTGGCCTTCGGAGATAAAGGCTATATTGGGAAGGCTGTTTTTGAAAAACTACTTGATAGCGGTTTGAAGTTAATTACACGCAAAAGAAAAAATATGAAAAATGCGCAGCCACTTAGCGATCACGAGCAACAGTTATTAAATCAGCGAGGGATCATTGAGACTGTTTTTGGCTGCTTGAAACATAAGTTTCATATTTGGCACACCAGACATCGCTCGGTTGCAAATGCTATTACACATCTTGTTGCTGGGTTGGCTGCTTATATTAGACCTTCTGCGTAACTAAGGGCAGTTCTAGAAACTAGCTAAAATTTGCTTATAATTGCCTGATTAATAATCATTCATGGAAAGGCATATGCTATTAAGCTATCAGCAACTCAGTAACCGCCCGCGTATTTTTAAAAAGTTAACTGGTTTGACCCTTGATGATTTTGAAACGATACACCAACAAGTGAAGTCATCACTTGATGATGAGTTTAGTAAGCTGGGAAGGCGCCCGAAACTCACCACGCACCATGATCGCCTTTTGCTTCTCATGATGTACTATCGCACTTATGTAACACATGAATTCTTAGGTTACTTTGTTGGTTTGGATGACAGTAATGTCTGCCGCTTATTTAAACGCTTAGAACCCTTAGTGGCCAAGCATATTCATATTAAAAAAGACAGAACCCTAACAGAAGATGCGGTTTGCGCTATATTAATGGATGTAACGGAGCAGCCTATTCAGCGCCCCAAAAAGAAGAAGCCACGTAAAGATTATTATTCTGGTAAAAAGAAAAGACATACTCAAAAGGTGGAGATAGCAATGAGTACATCCGGAAAAATAATCAACGTCTCTCAAACAATGCCTGGGAGGGTTCATGATATTAAGATCCGACAACGTGGCAGCCCACTGCCACCAGCAGAAAAATATGCTGATCTAGGATACCAAGGAATTCAACATACTGACCCCTTGGTTAACTTACCTCATAAAAAGCCCAAAGGCGGCAAATTAACTACTCAACAAAAAGAGGATAACCGTAATCACAGCAAGATCCGTATTAGGGTTGAACATCAATTCTCAAAATTTAAAAAATTCCGCATTCTTGGGGAGGTGTATAGGAATTTTCGCAGAAAACACAATATGAGATTTAATATTATTGCTGGGATTCTCAATCTTCAAGCCGGATTCTAAAACTACAAACGAGCATAAGCTCGCCCAGTATTTAGTTTCGCAGAAGGTCTATTATTGAGCCATTAACAATTACTGCAGTGAAAAGGTTGCCAAGCAATTAGAATTTAATTACTTGATCACTATTAACTCCGAACTGGGGTTTACTTACCCTAAAAGAGGTTCATATTAAGGAATTTCAATGTGTCAATTGGTAAAAATACCACCAATTAAAATGAGTAATTTTAGCACAGGTATTTTTTATAAAATCGATTTAGTGGTGGGGCAGGGTTAGTTATGACAAACAATAGCCAAAACTAGCTGTTATTTGTTGTTTTGGACGGACTACCCCCCTAGGAAGTTATTAGATTTTTTTCAGTAAGGCGAGTTCACGATGCTTTGATAGCAATTTGGTGAGCTTGCGGTAAGTATGTGTGAACCAATAAGTTGGATAAGGTAAACTTTCGTTGCCGAGTACTTTATTGGGCTTGATAATTATCCATTATCTTCATTAACCTATTGACTTAGAAAAGAAAATTATTTTATTGTGACGACAGTTTCTTACGCATCACGTGAAATAATTATGCCAACCGCAACTGAAATACCGGATATAGCGACTAAATCAGAGCATGAAATTGCAGAATTTCGTGCTCGCTTGCATCAGTCCAATCTTGGTGATGAGGATAAGGAGCTTGCAGGTGGTTGTTTGGACCTTGCTCTTTGGTTGCCCGAGGTGCTTCAACAGCAGAAAATTACAATTAAACAATTACGTGAACTTATTTTTGGAGCTGACAGTAATCAGTCACCCAAGAAGAATCAGGAGAATAAGGGCCAAGAATCTGAAAGTAATATTGAGGGTGTTGGCAATAACTCTGACGATAATACATCAGGCAATAAAAAAGGTGATAGTCAATCAGATAAGAAAGGGAAATCCGGTCATGGCAGGCGAGGTAATCAGGATTACCGGAATGCCACTGATGTTTATTGCCATGTTGCTGACCATGCATGTGGCGATGCCTGTCCTGGAGGATGTGGTGGGAAACTGTATAAGGTTAAAAAAGCCGGTGTAGTTATTCGTATAACTGGCAACTCATTAGGCACGGCAACACGGTATAATTTGGAAAAGCTTCGCTGCGCCTTGTGTGGGCTTATTATCACTGCCCAGTTACCCACGGATGTTAGGAAGCAACCAAAGTATGACGCTAAGTTTAAAGCAATGCTGTGCTTGCAAAAGTATTACATTGGCGTGCCTTTTTACCGTCAAGAAAAGTTCCAAGAGTTACTAGGCTTTCCGTTACCCTCAAGTACACAGTTCGAGCTTTGTGAGCAGGTGGCTGATATCGGCTATCGTGTGCTTGATGTTTTAGAACAGTATGGCGCGAACGGTGATATTATTCAGCATGATGACACATTCGCAAAGATACTTTCGATACTATCTGATAACAAGGCGGACCTTAATAAACCAAGAAAAGGGATGTATACAACAGCCATTTTAAGCAAGACTATTGGTGCTCACCAGGTTGCTCTATTTTATGCAGGCGAGCATCACGGCGGCGAAAACTTATCACAACTATTAGCAAACAGGGTGGCTGAAAAAAAGAAGGTGATTCAAATGTGTGATGCGTTAGCAGCCAACATGCCGAAAGAGTTACAAACTATCATCTGCAATTGCTTAGCTCATGGTTTTAGAAAGTTTCGTGATTTACTTGAATATTATCCTGAGCCTTGTTTGCACGTTATGCAAATCCTGGGTGAGGTTTATCGAAATGATGAGCAAACAAAGCAAATGGACCCACATCAACGCTTACTTTATCATCGAAAGCATAGCAAACCATTGATGCTTAAACTGCATGGTTGGCTCAATAAGCAATTATCTAAGATAGAGCGTTATTTTGTCTGTAAAAACCAACTTCAGTACTTAGAAAAACCTTTAAAATTCTAAATGGCACTCTATTGTACCTGTCTCATCGCATAATATCTTAAATTAATTATGCTAATCAATCTAAAAAATTATTTATACCTCAAATTTTTCTCCTCTCAAAATAAATTATTAACTTTTAGGTAATAGCAATTATATCTCGTTAATAAGAACAAGAATGATCTATCCTAAAACCCTATGAAGCCTTATTATTCACTTCAACTTAAGTATCTAGGTGATCCGCTCCACTGGTCATCAATTTCCACTAAAACAGCTGATACGAGCCTTAGGCACGATTCAGTATTAGGGAAAATTCCAACTGTATGCGTCCTTCTTTTTACCTCTCTGTTTACGCGCTCAGCTATGTTACTGGTTCTTAATCTTTTTTGATGCGGCCTGTCAAAGTTCATCACTACTAAGCCCTCCGGTATATTCACTTCCAACCAAGAAGAAAGCTCTGGTGCTGTTTGCTGATATTTATCTACCGCCATAGCCAATAGTCTTTCCGACTCATGAATGTTTGAGGCATTAAATATAGCTGTAATCTCCTCAGCTACTGGTTCCTTCATTGAGCGCTTTGGTATGTGAGCCTGAGCATTTTGCTGCAAATGAAATTGGCAGCGTTGCCAAGGAACACTGGGGAACACAGCTCTTCTAGCGGCTTTTAGGCCAGTATGAGCGTCGCTAGTAATCAACTCAATACCATGTATACCTCGCTCAACCAACTGCTGAAGAAAATCACGCCAATGTACCTCAGCCTCTGATAACGCAACAGAAACACCTAGCACTGTTCTCTTGCCGGTTGATTCATCAAAGCCATAGGCTATCAATACCGCACAGTCTTGTACTGTGCCGCTAGTGCGCACCTTCTCATAACGTGCATCTAGCCAAAGATATTTTATCTTTCCTAACGGCTTATTTCGCCATTTCTTTAAATCTTCATCCAACAATTTAGCGCAACGGCTTACCTCTGTGCTTGAAATATCTGTTCCACAGAGTTGCTTTAGCACCTTTTCAACTTTGCGCGTGGAAACCCCATGCACATACATTTCAGCGACAGCCAGCTTAAGTGCTCTATCAGAGCGTACACCTCGCTCTAAGACTGATGGAGGGTGCTGCCTCTATATAATGTAGGCTATATTGCTGCTGGCACGCCAAAATCATTGACCTTCTCCCAAAACTGATCCCATCTGCCTTTAGTCTTTACTAGTGTTCTCAAGCATAAAACGATTTTCATTCCCTTGTCTTTCCAGCGCATTCCTGATCCGCCTAATCTTTGTTTAACAATTGTTTTACATGCTGCTTCAGTGACGCCAGAGCCAATTGGTGCATTCTGCTTAATCAAATTATGATACGACATTCGCTTTTCTTTAATATTATTTTCAAAATACGTAATTGTTCCTTCTAGCTTTTCTCTAAGCGATTTATTCAGTTTTTTATTTAGATGCTCTTTAAGCTCAGCAAGTATTCTACCTGCCGCACCTTTCTTGTGCTTTAAGTCATGACATCTCTCTTCGAGCCAAACATCACGCTCATCTCTTTCAGATTTTTTGGTAAATACTGCCTTTGATGCTTCGCCGAGATATTCAGTTGCATGCCAAAAATCTAAAATTTGCGTATCAGTATGTTTTTTTAGAAATGGCCAATTATTTTTTGCTCCATCAGCAACGCCAATTGTTTTAGCATCAGGGTAATATTTCTTTTTCAGCTTTATTTCCTTTTCAAGCCTATTAAAGAATTCATCTTTTCCATATTCTGGTGATGCTGCAACGTAGGTTGTGTGCAGGCGTGCACCATGCTTATCATACATGGAAATAGTTCCAACCATGCTCTCTCTATAACCATCATCAACGGTGAGAACATATGCACCATCTAAGCTAATACTTAGCATCTCAATGCCTGCATCAAGCTTTGGCTCTTCATATTCCCACTCAGCCTCTTTGGCTTGTGCAATACCGCCAACAAAATCAGTTGCCCGTTGCAAGTATGAATGTGAGATTTTACGGTTATGATTGACCTTGAGATCATCAATAACACTAGGAGCAGGTAAGTTTGAGTATTTATGTGAGATTATTTTTGCAAATCGCGGTGTTGATCCTTGGATAATTCTAGCCTTATCTTCTAAAGGACAAAAGATCTTCCCGCCTTTAGAGGTTTGATAAACATAACGCTTAACTCGAGCAACTCCATAAGGCGTTTGGTAATTTGCTTCATCTCTACTTCGTGCTGTTAGCTTTATTTTTCCAACATGGATAGGAGAGCCATCTGCATCAAACTTACTTAAAGCTTTTTCAGTGGCTAATGTTCCAACCTCATTAAGGCCGTCAAGAATTGCATCCTCACATTCAAGCATGGATCCTTTTAGTGGAAGCTTGAGCTCAATAGTTAATTCATTATTTTCATCAGAGAGAATTCTAGCTAACATCCAAACACCATCCGTAATCAAGTTAAAGTGTATATTATGCTATATTTTCTACATTATATAAAGGCAGCACCCCTGATGGATAGAAGGCTTCATTGGAGTCTCTAACCTGCGGTATCTGTAGCTCAAGCTGACCTTGACCTGTGTTAATTAACCTTGGTTTAAAGCCGTTCGCATATCCGTTTCTATCGCCAGTTCGCTCATAAGGACTGGCATTTAAATGGCGCTCCCTTTCTATTAACGTAGCCTCATTCATCAACCTGGAGACAAGCTTAGGTAAAGCTTCAAACCCCTCCATCGCTAAAACATGTATGGCTTCTTCGATTAAGTTCTCATTTTTATAGCAGCTCATTGTCATTCCTCTTTTTTGGTTAAGTTTACCTTAAAAGGAATTTCTAATCTGACTGAGTCGCCTGCTTATTTTCAGCAAGTCAATGGAATTTACAGAAAGGATGGCGCACTAGCTTATCTAACAAAGTGGTAGAACCAAATAGTCACCTTGGTAAGGCGATGAAGTATATGTTAAAGCACTGGAAAAAGCTTCGGCGATTCTTAACGACACCAGGAGCGCCACTAGATAACAACATTGTCGAGGCGATACTAAAGATTCCTATTCGCATTAGAAAAGCTGCAATGTTTTATAAAACTCAGCATGGCGCTAACATCGGTAGCATCTTATTATCTCTTATTGTTACAGCTCAATTGTGCGGGGAAAACCCACTCGATTACTTAGTTGCCTTGCAGGAAAATAAATCAAGTGTTTTTAAGGATCCCTCCTTATGGTTGCCATGGAATTACCAGATTGAAGATAAAGGAGGTTTGGTCGATGAAGAGGCCGCTTGACTTATTACAGGAGGTTGACTAGCGAGCCTTCTCCATGGCTCACCGAGATGACTAGTGATAGGGTTACCTTGGTTAAGCAGAATCATTAGCTGCGTGCTATCGATATGGTACGTGGCTGAGTGGGAGTTTGGCCACCATTGTAACTTTCCTTGCGAAAAACGCTTTAGACAAAGCCAGAATCCATTGCCATCATAAACTAGAAGTTTCACTGAGGTACGGCGGCTATTCGTAAAAGCAAAGACCGTACCAGAGAATGGATCCTCACCCAGCCGTTGCTGGCAAAGCGCAACTAAAGCATCAATACCCTTTCTAAAATCAGCAGGTCTGACTAGACCTTCTGCGTAACTAAGGGCAGTTCTAGAAACTAGCTAAAATTTGCTTATAATTGCCTGATTAATAATCATTCATGGAAAGGCATATGCTATTAAGCTATCAGCAACTCAGTAACCGCCCGCGTATTTTTAAAAAGTTAACTGGTTTGACCCTTGATGATTTTGAAACGATACACCAACAAGTGAAGTCATCACTTGATGATGAGTTTAGTAAGCTGGGAAGGCGCCCGAAACTCACCACGCACCATGATCGCCTTTTGCTTCTCATGATGTACTATCGCACTTATGTAACACATGAATTCTTAGGTTACTTTGTTGGTTTGGATGACAGTAATGTCTGCCGCTTATTTAAACGCTTAGAACCCTTAGTGGCCAAGCATATTCATATTAAAAAAGACAGAACCCTAACAGAAGATGCGGTTTGCGCTATATTAATGGATGTAACGGAGCAGCCTATTCAGCGCCCCAAAAAGAAGAAGCCACGTAAAGATTATTATTCTGGTAAAAAGAAAAGACATACTCAAAAGGTGGAGATAGCAATGAGTACATCCGGAAAAATAATCAACGTCTCTCAAACAATGCCTGGGAGGGTTCATGATATTAAGATCCGACAACGTGGCAGCCCACTGCCACCAGCAGAAAAATATGCTGATCTAGGATACCAAGGAATTCAACATACTGACCCCTTGGTTAACTTACCTCATAAAAAGCCCAAAGGCGGCAAATTAACTACTCAACAAAAAGAGGATAACCGTAATCACAGCAAGATCCGTATTAGGGTTGAACATCAATTCTCAAAATTTAAAAAATTCCGCATTCTTGGGGAGGTGTATAGGAATTTTCGCAGAAAACACAATATGAGATTTAATATTATTGCTGGGATTCTCAATCTTCAAGCCGGATTCTAAAACTACAAACGAGCATAAGCTCGCCCAGTATTTAGTTTCGCAGAAGGTCTACTGATAACAATAGCCTCATTTGAGGCGTGAATTGCAGCATACACTACCCCTTGCAAAAAGTAAGAATCAGATTAATGGTTTCAGCATACTCCGGCTTAGGCAGTTGTAACACGACGCCATCAGTTCTTGTAATGCTAATCAGTTGCTGTGAAAGCACAACTGAATCCTGAATAGTGGCTTCAACAAAACATTCATCGGCTTGGTCATCATCAGAATTGGCAACTGATGTACTGCTGGCTAATAATTCTTTTTCATTAATTTTTTTGTTGAGCCGTTTAGAGCTGATTGATAATCGTTCAGTAATGTCCTTTTTTGTATAAGCAGGATAGAGCGCAATAATTTTCACCCAAAGGTCTTCTGGAATCTCCCATGGCTCTTTTGATGATGAACGCCATGACTTGAGCGATTGAGCAATATTATCTAGTGTTGAAGGTGTTGCTGACTTGGGTGTAACGACTTTTTTATCAAATGTTTTGCCAAACATAATAGGACCTTTCTAAATAGTTTTACTATCGGTCCTTTAGGATAAAGTAACTAGCTGACCTAATGCACACATGCTTGCCGCAAGCTCACGCAATTTGTAACGGTTAGGTTGTCTATACCAGCAGTTAGCTAAAAACATTTGGCTACCGCATAGAACACATTCATAGGGGTCAATGTTAAAATTATTTTGCATTAAGGTGCGGTAATTGACCTGGGGTGTGTTTGGATCAGTTTCACCTAATAGGAGTCTGACTTTGGGTAGCATCTCACCTCGCACCCGGTTAGCAAGAAACCCATAATAACGCACCATACGAAAGCCAACATCAGGAATGTGTTGAATAAATCGAGTAATAAACTCTTCCGCGGTTAATTTAAATTGCTTGTAGGTTTTAGAGACGTGATCAAGATAATTAAAACTGAGGCTGCTCCCATCAAAGTTTTTAATTTTTGACTCAGCAATAGGAGGACGTTTGGTGTATCGACCTAAGTATTTAACGTTTTGTTTGTGATTCTTTGAGGGCTTTGCGCAATGTACTACCCATCGTTTTTGGTAAAGCTGATCAAGCAGTTGATTAAAGTTGAAAGTGTGGTTCAGTGTAGAGGCTAACTGATTTGGCAGAATAAGCCCTTTGTCCTGGTGGTGGTTTCTAAAAAGGTTAATGACCTCATAACGCCACATGGACATTAGTGTAGGTTGATGGAAGTAGAGGCTTTTCCATTGTGTTAACTCTTTGTTGATACCACCCAGAGTGATTGACGCATGAAGATGCACATTGCGCTTTAGATCTCTGCCAAAGGTGTGAAGCGCGATAAATACACCGGGTTTAACCCTCTTGTTTTTAGCAAGCTTGAGTAACACCTTTGCTGCTAATGGTGGGAGTAAATTAAGAAGCTCTCTGTTTGTCCAAAAGCAGTCCCAAAGAGTAGAGGGCATGGTGAATGTGATGTGTTGCCATGCAGTGTTGGGTAAGATTGCCATCTGTTGTTGTATCCATACTTCTGTGGCTTTTTTACCACACGATGAACAGCTTTTAGCTTTGCAGGTACGGCGGATGTATTTGACGTGTGAACAGTTTGGATTACTGCAATGATACTCTTTATGGCCACGCATAGGATGTTTGCAGCTAAGCAGCTTAACAATGCCAATGACAATAGCTTCTCTGATTTTATCTTTGTACTTGGTGTGAAAGTTCCACCAGTTCTGATTGGTTACCAAGATTTGTTTGATACTAAAGCGTTTCATTATTCTTAGAGTAAAATGAGAAGCGCGTATAGTAGGTGAGTTATTGCTCAGCTACCTGAAGCAATTTCTATAGCAGGTGTGTTATTTTTATTCGTTATTATTCCATGGGCAGGTTTGACTAGTTTGAGACTTAATAATACTCGTGGCTTTGTAAAGACTAAACTCTTAGAGGCTTAGAAAGTTGCCGGCGAAGCCGGCCTGACTTGACAAATACAGAAAATAAAGGCGCAGCTTTATTTTAACTGAGCGCAGATATTTTTCATAATTTGAGCCACGGGCAGAGTTTCTTTAATACGACCGACGCTTTCCCCTACAAAAACTCCAGCTATATCAAAATCATTGTGTGCAGCAGCTTTGGCGTAAGCTTCCTTTTCAGTGTTGGTTATTTTATTGAACATATCATTTTGATCATGCCATTTTTGATAAAAAGAATTTTTTAACGCTCTTCCTGTATAGGGTTGGGGCCAGTTATATCCGCGAGCATAATCAAATACGCGGGTTCTTACAGTTTCTTCGCTGCATGCTTCTATAATGCGTTGTTTCTGTTCTCTAGTCCCCTCGGATTCTTCAGAGGCATAAAATCGAGTCCCCATTAACGCTCCTTGTGCGCCTAAAGAAAAAACTTTTTGGATGTCGTCACCGTCAACTAAACCACCAGCAGCCACAACAGGCGTTTGGTCTGTGATAGCATTTAGCACGGCTGGTAATAATGATAATAGAGGCTCACTTGATCCGTGCCCGCCAGCTTCTGTCCCTTGTGCCACAATAATATCTGCTCCTTGTTTTTTAGACTCTATAGCTTCCTCTAGGGTTTGCACTTGGCAGATGAGAGGTATGTTTGCTTTTTTTATAGTATTAACAAAAGGTAAGATATCACCAAAAGATAACATAATAGCCCTAGGGCGGTAACTTAAAGCTAGGTTTAAAACTTCAGGGAATAGGTGTAAGCGCCAAGTGATAAAGCCTATACCAAATTTTCCTGGCTTAGCTTTTTCTAGCTGCTGTTTAACCCACGCTCTATCACAATAGCCGCCACCAATCAGACCTAAACCACCAGCCTCTGTAACAGCACAAGCCAATTTGGCTCCTGCAATCACTCCCATTGGCGCAGAGATAATTGGATGTTTAATTCCTAATACTTCTGTTAACTTTGGCATGGTGGTAGTCCTTTGAGTATTTCATTTCCATTTTATCAGTTCATGAATTCTAACAAATCAGTGTCTGTTTAGTTAGGGGGCATTATATAAACCATTTTTGGTCAGTTGCTGACAAGGTCGTATGTCGTTTGTAGTGTATAACCAAAGCTTGTATCACCGTTAGCTTTCAAGGATAATGCTCAACCATTGTTGTTTTAGAGCAGGAGTAGGGTGTGGATTACTTGACCGAAGAAGAGCAGGTCGAACGAATTCGGAAGTTTTGGAAAGAGTATGGTCTAGCTATTGTTGCCGGTATTATTATTGCCATTATCGTTGTGCTGGGTTGGCGTTACTATAAAGGTCATGAGGCCAGGCGCTCACAAGCCGCCTCATTAATTTATACCACCATGATTAATGGGACATTGGGTGGTCAAATTGATAGCGCTACTGCCGCAGCAAACAGCTTGAAGAAAGACTATGCTTCTTCGCCATATGCTAGTATGGCTGCGTTATGGTTGGCCAAGCAGGCTGTTGCCAAGCACCAATACGATCAAGCAAGCACACAGTTACAGTGGACATTAGATCACGCTAAAATGAGCTCACTTCGGCAAACTGCTAGGTTGCGTTTGGCGCAGATTCGTTTACAACAAGCTAACCCTGAGGCGGCATTGCAGTTATTAACGAAGGTTGATGATTCTGCTTATTTGGGGATGATTGATGAGATCCGTGGTGATGCTTATTTGCAGTTAAAGCAAACAGCAAAAGCGAATGCTGCTTATCAGCAAGCGTTAAAGGAGTTGCCTGAACCAGATCGTACTCGACCAATTTTAGCGATGAAAATAGCTGACTTACCGGTGAGTGGTAAATTATAGTAGGCGGAGGAATTTGTAGCCCGGATTGAACGAAGTGAAAATCCGGGTGTGGGTTTGATGTTAGCCCTCCCGGATTATCAAACACTTTGCGTTTTCAATCCGGGCTACATGCTAAGCGAAAGCGAGGAATTTGAGGAGTATTAAATGAAACGAGCAGTATTAACAAGCCTATTAGTTTTAATGACAATTGTATTGGCTGGCTGTAATACTTTTGGTAACGGGACTGATAATAGCTTGCCACCATCACCACTAGTTAATTTTCAACAAACTCTGCAGGCAAAGCTATTATGGTCTACTAACGTTGGTAACGGGGCTGGTGGGTTTTATTTGCGTTTAATCCCTGCGGCGCAGAATCAAGTTATTTATGCTGCAAGTCGTGATGGTGTGATTACCGCAGTGAATGCGCAAACAGGTCAAACCCTTTGGTCTGTTAAGCTTAAGCAACCTATTTCTAGCGGAGTTGCTACGGGTGGGGGTGCAGTTTATGTGACGAATAACCAGGCGCAGTTACTTGCATTGTCACAGAGAAATGGTCAGCTATTGTGGCAGTCTAGCTTAGATAATGAAGCTTTGGCACCGCCGCTTTATACACAGGGTAAGGTTTTAGTACATACTATTGCAGGCAGCTTGGCAGCTTATTCAGCGCAAAGCGGTAAGCGTATTTGGCGCTTTGATCAGAGTGTTCCATCGTTAGTTTTACATGCGGCAGGCCAGCCTCAGATTGCTGGTAACCGAGTAGTGGCAGGTTTTGCTAACGGTGAATTAGTTGTATTGAGCCTTTCAACTGGGCGGTTGCTTTGGGAGCAACACGTTGCTTTTCCTTCAGGTAATAATCCAGTTAGTCAAATGATTGATATAACTGTTAATCCAGTGGTGGTTAACGGCATTGTTTATGCTGCAACCTATCAAGGACAAATTGCTGCTTATAGCGTTGATAATGGTCAGTTAATTTGGCAGCACAAAATCTCCTCTTACGCTGGTATCGCGGCTAACCAATCTACTGTGTTTGTTTCTGATGCTAGCAGCCATATTTGGGCGTTTGATGAGAATTCTGGTGCTGTTGACTGGAAGCAAAGTCAATTAAGTGGCCGTAAAATTACTGGCCCTGCGCTATATCATGGTGCAGTTGTTGTTGCAGATGGTTTTGGATATTTACATTTCTTATCGCAAGGTAGCGGTGCTTTTGTTGCTCGGGTTGACCTTGGGCAAGGCGCTTTAGCTCAGCCTATTGTTTATCAAGGGCGGCTCTATGTAATGACTGCAAAGGGTAATTTAATAGCTGTCGCTGCAGGAGCTTAACGGGCGTGTTATCAACTATCGCTATTGTTGGTCGACCTAACGTTGGTAAGTCGACGCTTTTTAATCAAGTTACTCGTACACGCGATGCTCTAGTGGCTGATATGCCAGGAGTGACGCGTGATCGTCAATATGGTTACGCTGACTTTCAGGGTCGCCCCTTTATTGTTGTTGACACTGGGGGAGTGGGAGAAGAGGCGAGTGGCAGCATTGATGAGCTGATGGCTGAGCAATCTTGGCAAGCGGTTGTTGAAGCAGACTCAGTCCTGTTTATGGTTGATGCGCGTGCTGGTGTAACGCCAGCAGACTCTTTAATTATCAAAAAGTTAAGAGAGTATTCTAAACCTATTTATCTAGTGGTAAATAAAACAGATGGGCTGGATACTAATATCGCATTGGCTGATTTTTATAGTCTAGGTTTGGGGGAGCCAATAGCAATAGCCGCTTCACATAATCGAGGTATTAAGCCGTTACTAGCTAAAGTAACAGCGGAGCTACCAAAACAAGAGGCTGAAGAGCTGCCAGTTCAGGCGCGTGGCATTAAGATCGCAGCTATTGGTAAACCGAACGTAGGGAAGTCAACGCTTGTTAATCGTCTGTTAGGTGAGGAGCGAGTTGTAGTTTGCGACATGCCTGGTACTACGCGCGATAGTATTCTTATCCCTTATGAGCGTCACGGAAAGCCCTACACGTTAATCGATACGGCTGGTATTCGACGTCGTAGTAAAGTGGGCGAAGCTTTAGAAAAATTTTCGATTATTAAGTCACTGCAAGCGGTTGAGGCTGCTAACGTAGTAATCTTTGTGATTGATGCAAGAGAAAATATTAGCGAACAAGATTTAAAATTGTTGGGGCTTATTTTACGTGCTGGTCGAGCGCTTGTTATTGCAGTTAATAAGTGGGATGGATTGACTGTTGACGAGAGAGAGCGGGTTAAGAGTGAGTTACATAGACGTTTAGCATTTATTGATTTTGCTAGAATTCACTTTATCTCAGCTTTACATGGTACGGGAGTGGGAGATTTATATCGTTTTGTCGAGGAAGCTTATACGGCATCAATGTGTGATTTAACAACACCACAAGCTACTAAGTTGCTTGAGGAGGCCGTTGCTAAACATCAGCCGCCATTAGTTAATGGGCGTCGGATTAAATTGCGCTATGCACATATTGGTGGGCACAACCCTCCCATTATCGTAATTCATGGCAACCAGCTAGATGCTCTACCTGGTGCTTATAAGCGCTATTTAGTTAAGTTCTTCCGTAGCAAGCTTAAGATGATAGGTGCGCCAATTCGACTAGAACTAAAAACAAGTTCGAATCCTTATGCTAAGGATAAGCGCTAACGCTTATTTTTTAAGATTTGTTTTCTAAGAAGCTATTTCCCTATTTCGTCTTGGTTCCGCTTGAGGTAAACTGCGGCCAATTTAGGTGAAGTTGTTTTAGGAGAAAAACATGAACGATATGCTGCAACGTTTGGAAGATAAAGTGATTAGCTTGGTTGATGAGCTAGAGTCTTTGCGAGCTAAACTACGTACGGCGACCCGTGAAAACCAAGAATTGCAACAGCTTAACCAAGAGCTAAGATTGCAAGAAAGCACGCAACAGGAAAAGCTTCAAGGTTTGGTGAGTTTGTTAGATAGTATTGAAGCTGAGGTGAGCTCAGAATCAAGTGTGACATCACCGGCTGTTCGTGAAGAAGTGGTAGCTTAAAGCTAGAAAGGCCCTTTTTACTTATAAATCCACCTTACCCTTTCTTATTCTAAGGAGGGAACGTAGTACTGGTTGGGTATCAGCTGCTAGGGAATAGGGCGCAGGTTTAAAAAATGTAGGTCGGACCTGAGCTGGCATTGGTTGGTTCTTAATGTTCTTCTAAATATTGCGCCAGTGAAGGCCGACACGAAGTGTGGATGTGGCTCAGTGTCGGCCCGCGCTACGCTTGGAACCGACCTACAGTACTAAGCTGATTTTAAAAACAGCCCCTTTGAATCAAAGGGGACAGCTCGTGTAGCGAGCGGGGGGGGGGATTAAAGGAAGTTACTTGATTAATAAGTCCACCCACCCTATTTCTATGCTTTTTTGGATTTTCCCTGCCAAGTTATGCCAAGCTCACAGTTGGTTGTAGGTTTTGTAGCATACTTTGAATGTGTGCCAAACAATCTAGATAGCTCTGCTTGGTAACGTTCGTTGTAAGATGTAACTTCTTTAACTCACGGCGTAGTGATTTTAGACTTTTCTTTGTTTCTTTAGCGAAGCGAGGAGGCAAGCCTTTCACCCGGCGAATTTGGCAGCGTAGCATGTTGTCTAAGCGTTTGACTTCAATATCAAACTTTTTGTTTAAGCTAAAGCTTTGCTCTGAGCGCTTAAGACGTATCTGTATGCTATCTAGTTTTTTGGTAATGGTAGAGAGTTTAAATCCAGCTTGATCAAGCCAAGCATTGAGCTTTAAGCGTACCTTAGGTGCCGGTATTTCTTGTTTGATAACAGCCTTGCTTGGTTTGTGTAGATCCCAAACTAACCCTGTCCATGAGAGTAGTTTTAATACGTAATAAGTAATATCAATTTGCCACCAGTGAAAGCCTTGTTTCACACTAGCTGCATAATAATGGTGATTGTTGTGCCAACCCTCTCCTAAGGTTAAGAAGGAGAATATCCAGCTATTACGAGAATCATCACCTGTATGGTAGCGTTGGCGACCGTAAACATGAGTAATTGAGTTAATACCAAAGGTGGCGTGATAGAGCAGAATAGTGCTTAAGCAAAAGCCTACTACTAAACCAGCTAGCCCCATCCAAGCATAACAACCAACTGCTAGTAAGACAGCAGGTAAATAACGGTGCTTATCTAGCCAAACTAACTCTGGGTATTTTTGAAAGTCACCAATCATGGTGTAGTCACGATTAGAGACCTTTTTAGTAAAAAACCAGCCAACATGAGAGAACCAAAAGCCGCTCTGTCGTGGTGAATGATAGTCCTCTGGAGTATCAGAAAAGCGATGATGATGGCGGTGATGATTAGCCCACCAAAGGACACCTTGTTGTGCTGAACTTTGTGCAATTACTGCTAGGATAAATTGGAATACACGGTTGGTTTTAAAGCTTTTGTGGCTAAAGTAACGATGATAGCCTGCAGTAATACCCCACATGCGGATAAGGTATAGTGCAAAGCACAGTACCAATGCTGGTAAGGGAAATCCTGTAAAAAACAACCCAAGTAAACTTAGGTGAAACAAAAGAAATACCGCGAGATAACCGTAATGGTAGTCTTTAGAGAGAGGCATGTATGGCGCTCCTGAATTTTTATTGCACGATTAAACGCGAATCAATGGTTTGCGTCAATCATTTACTGTAATTAATCAAACGATCGATATGGAGTTTTGATGTGGTTTTTCAAGGGGTTTCTTTTTATAGAGCTTAATTAAGAGTAGATGATACTTGATGCATTTGAATGGTTATTTATCAATAAAATACATGGCTTTTTAAGGTTAATTTTTTGTGTTGTGATAGCTATTAACGGTGCAGCTAAGCTCAAGTTTTTCAAGTTTAGCAATAATCTTTTCTCCAGTAGTAATGTCGTTTTTATCGCGAATCACGCGGCCAGTTTTCGCATTAAGTATGATGCCATAGCCGCGTGCAAGAGTGGCTAATGGGCTAGTAAGATGTAGAGCTTGAGCACTTTTAGCTAGGCGTTGCTGGTGGTTAGCCAGGCATTGCTTGATTGCGGTATTAAGTTGTTGTTTTTGTAAAACTAATCGATGTTGTTGCTCATATAGCTGATCTCTTGGGTTATTTATCTGTAATTGGTGATAGAGCGTTTGTAATTCTTGGTGCTTTATTTGTAATTGTGTATTGATGGCTGAGTTCAAACGTTGTTGATAGTAATTAAGTTGTTCATGTTGCTGAGCTATGGTTTGTTTAGGGTGTGCTTGTAGCAGGCGTTTTGCTAGCCAGCTTAGTTGCTGTTTGTTTTGTTGTAGGCTTTGTTTAACTAGTCTGATCAAGCGTAGCTGGTGCTGGTCTAGCGTTTGCTGTAGCTCGAACTGATCAGGACTTACTAACTCTGCTGCAGCCGAAGGAGTGGCTGCGCGGATATCAGCAACAAAGTCTGCGATAGTGAAATCAATTTCATGACCAATGCCGGCAATAATAGGAATGTCGCTATTAAAAATAGCCTGAGCAACGCGTTCTTCATTAAATGGCCATAGATCTTCTAGAGAGCCACCACCTCGAGCAAGGATAATTACATCGCATTTTTGGTGATGGTTAGCATTTTGGATCTGTGTAACAAGCTGATCAGCTGCTTGCTGGCCTTGTACTAGAGTTGGATAAACAATAATAGGAATACAGGGCATGCGGCGTTTAAGAACTCTTAAAATATCACGAATAGCAGCACCAGTTGGCGAAGTAATAACACCTATGCAGTTAGGAAAAAGAGGTAAAGCTTGTTTTTGCTCTGCATCGAATAGGCCTGCTTTTTGTAGTTTGAGTTTAAGACGCTCAAATTCACGTTGTAGTTGTCCTTGGCCTAGTTCTTCTAAGCTCTCAACAATTAATTGGTAGTCACCTCTAGGTTGATACAGACTTACTTTGGCTGTAACTAATACTTGCATGCCATTATCAATAGGTGCTTTTACTTTGAGGTTTTTGCCACGAAACATCGCACAGCGAACTTGAGCGCTGCTATCTTTTAGAGAAAAATACCAATGGCCAGAGCTGGCGCGAATCAAGTTAGAAATCTCTCCTTGAATGCTTAAATAAGGAAAGCTTTGTTCAAGTAGGTAATGAACTTGTTGGTTAAGTTGAGTAACGGTTAGGATAAGGGGTTTGTTCATTGGGTCAGCATAACGGGCTTGATCTTGTTTCACAAGTTTTTTGCAAGGTATAGCGGGGCGCTTGACCCCTTGGTGCTGGAATGGGATAGTTTTATTGAGTGGTTCGCGTTTTGTGTCTTTTTTACAATGCTGCAGAAGGGTGACGCGAGTCGAGGGCTTCTAGCAGCGCAGCTTGCGAGTATGCTGGGAAACGACTCGTGACAGGACCAGTTGGTTGCCAATAACATGGTAAGGTGCAAAACGTTTGGTTGAATAGTAATACCAAGTTATTAATACTGTTTATTTTTTTATGTGGTTTGAGGAAAGATTTAAGATAAGGTAAAGGGAGTCACCATGGTTGAACAGTCAAGGAAAGGAATGTTTTGGAGTTTTCTGGCGATTTTAATCGCCTACCTTGCAGTGACTTTCGATATTCTCGGAATTGGGGTTTTGCTGCCTAAGATGCAGCCTGATTTATCTCTAAGTTTCTCGCAGATGCAATGGGTTGTGAATATCTACATCATTGTTATGGCTGGTATGATTTTAATTGCGGGTAAGCTTGCTAATCGTATTGGTTATCGTCGTATTTTTCTCAATGGGATTGTGATTTTTGCAGTTGGTTCAGTTTTTTGTGGAGCTGCGCACAGTGCAGCGATGGAGTTGATTGGTCGAGGTATTCAAGGTATTGGTTCTGCGATTATTTTTCCAGTTGGTATTGCCATTGTAAAACGTATTAGCCCACCTGATAAAACCTCTGAATACATGGGCTTTTTCATTAGCATGACAACTTCAGCGCTTGCTTTTGGTGGTACGATTTCTGGAATGTTTGTCCAGTATTGGAGTTGGCGGTTTTTTTTCTATTTGAATATTCCAGTAGCGGTGATTGCCTATATTGCTTTAACTTTTTGTTTAAAACCCATGATACAGCGGGAGCGAATACCAATTGATTGGTTTGGTTTAATATTGCTTTTTATAGCGATTGTTGGAATTGTATTTGGTTTTATGAATATGCCGCTTTATGGTTGGCACTCTGTTTATATTCTAGCAGCCTTTATTATAGCGCTCGTTTCGCTTCTTACTTTTATCGTCTGGCAATTACGGGTTAAGTTCCCGCTTATTAAGTTTTCTTTGTTACGCAATCATCGTATTAATAGTTTGCTGCTGGGATTAGCTTGTATGCAAGCTGGATTTATGATGTTTAATTTCATTATGATTTTTGTGCAAACGAACTGGCATTTTGATCCAATTAAAGCGGGGATGTTAGGTTTTATTGCGGGTATTCCTATGGTGCTAGTGTCAGCTTTTCATGGTCGTATTGCTAAATCCGTTTCAGAAGCGCGTGCTTTGTTATTAGGTGCTGTTGCGATGTTGTTAGGTTTTTTACTGCTGATAATGAGCGCTTATTATGGCTTTCCGTGGTTGTTCTTTAGCTTGATTTTATTGGGTATTGGCTTGCCAACCTTATTAACTTCTGGGTTGGCATTGTCAATGGAGATGACAAAAGAGAAGGACCATGCGTTATTATCCTCGATGATTTACTCTGCACGTTATATTGGTGCTGCGGTTGGTTTTGCTATTGAAAGTTTATTAATTAACATAAATGGACACCATTTCAATAAGACACATACTATTTTAGTTAATCACTACGTTATGGCTATACTCGCTGCCGTTGTATTTAGCCTGGTGAGCGTATTTTTGGCAGCGGGCTATTACTATTGGCCGACTAATAGGCGAAAGGCTTTTGTAGCTGAATAGTATCGTGTTGTTGCATAAATAATAGAATAGGATAGATAGCTCGACTTAAGCTGATTTGTGTGTTGCTTTTGCGTAAGTAAAGCGCAGCGTAGCGAGCCATGGAGTAAAAGTAACACACAAATCAGCAAGACAGTGTGTGAAAAAGGATTTATGCAATAACGTCGATCAGTGTCCGGGGCAGCCTTTGGACTAAGCGTGTCGTAACAGATGAGCATGTTGGGAAACGATTCGTGACAGGAGCCGTTAGTCGTAAAGAGTTTGTTGAAAAAGTCGAAGCTTGTATTACCTATATATTCTGAAAGAGATCCTTATTTTTATATCTAAATTTACATTCTACCTACTGATTACTTTCAAACTGCGGGTCATCAGGATGTAATACGCGGCAGCGAGTCTCTTTTAAAAAACAGGCTAAGATGAGTGAAATAACTAGGCAAATGATTACAAGGCTAAAAGCTTTAACAAAATTTTGATGGCTATGTTGTAATAGCCAACCGATAATTGGTTGAGATAGGGCGCTGCCGCCAATTAGACACGTATTAACAAATACTAGTGATACACCGGCCGATCCTGCTGGTCGAATATCAAGCCCATAGGCATAGGCAACAACATTGCCGCTACAGAAAAAACCTAAGAGTAAAAAAGTGGTATAAAGAGCCCAATAGGGTAGGTGTACATAAAGCATTAGTGCCATAATTAAAACAGCCCCTATGGCAGCTAATAGCATGGGAAGCTTACGGCGTTTAATGTAATCAGAAAACCAGCCGAAAAATAAGCTGCCAGGAATGGCGCCAACAAAAACCATTGAGTTAATTAATGCAGCATGGACAGAGTCTAAGTGGCAAACCGTTTCTAAGGGTGCTGCCTTTATATAATGTAGAAAATATAGCATAATATACACTTTAACTTGATTACGGATGGTGTTTGGATGTTAGCTAGAATTCTCTCTGATGAAAATAATGAATTAACTATTGAGCTCAAGCTTCCACTAAAAGGATCCATGCTTGAATGTGAGGATGCAATTCTTGACGGCCTTAATGAGGTTGGAACATTAGCCACTGAAAAAGCTTTAAGTAAGTTTGATGCAGATGGCTCTCCTATCCATGTTGGAAAAATAAAGCTAACAGCACGAAGTAGAGATGAAGCAAATTACCAAACGCCTTATGGAATTGCTCGAGTTAAGCGTTATGTTTATCAAACCTCTAAAGGCGGGAAGATCTTTTGTCCTTTAGAAGATAAGGCTAGAATTATCCAAGGATCAACACCGCGATTTGCAAAAATAATCTCACATAAATACTCAAACTTACCTGCTCCTAGTGTTATTGATGATCTCAAGGTCAATCATAACCGTAAAATCTCACATTCATACTTGCAACGGGCAACTGATTTTGTTGGCGGTATTGCACAAGCCAAAGAGGCTGAGTGGGAATATGAAGAGCCAAAGCTTGATGCAGGCATTGAGATGCTAAGTATTAGCTTAGATGGTGCATATGTTCTCACCGTTGATGATGGTTATAGAGAGAGCATGGTTGGAACTATTTCCATGTATGATAAGCATGGTGCACGCCTGCACACAACCTACGTTGCAGCATCACCAGAATATGGAAAAGATGAATTCTTTAATAGGCTTGAAAAGGAAATAAAGCTGAAAAAGAAATATTACCCTGATGCTAAAACAATTGGCGTTGCTGATGGAGCAAAAAATAATTGGCCATTTCTAAAAAAACATACTGATACGCAAATTTTAGATTTTTGGCATGCAACTGAATATCTCGGCGAAGCATCAAAGGCAGTATTTACCAAAAAATCTGAAAGAGATGAGCGTGATGTTTGGCTCGAAGAGAGATGTCATGACTTAAAGCACAAGAAAGGTGCGGCAGGTAGAATACTTGCTGAGCTTAAAGAGCATCTAAATAAAAAACTGAATAAATCGCTTAGAGAAAAGCTAGAAGGAACAATTACGTATTTTGAAAATAATATTAAAGAAAAGCGAATGTCGTATCATAATTTGATTAAGCAGAATGCACCAATTGGCTCTGGCGTCACTGAAGCAGCATGTAAAACAATTGTTAAACAAAGATTAGGCGGATCAGGAATGCGCTCGAAAGACAAGGGAATGAAAATCGTTTTATGCTTGAGAACACTAGTAAAGACTAAAGGCAGATGGGATCAGTTTTGGGAGAAGGTCAATGATTTTGGCGTGCCAGCAGCAATATAGCCTACATTATATAGAGGCAGCACCCAAAGGCAGATGGGATCAGTTTTGGGAGAAGGTCAATGATTTTGGCGTGCCAGCAGCAATATAGCCTACATTATATAGAGGCAGCACCCGTTTCTAAAAAATTAGTCCCCCATAAGACACCTAAAGCCGCAAAGCCTAAGTTAATACTTGCAGCATAAAAGCCATTTAGCCACGAAAAAGGGTTGGTAAAGATATGTTTAATGTCAGCCCATGATTTCTTAAGTCCGCGAGAGTATTTTAGTTCATCCTGAGTTGGATGGTCGCGTATGATTAGAAAAATCAAAATAGCTAGTATTAAGCCAATACCCGCTAGCCATTGTAACGTACCTCGCCAGCCAAAAGCATGTACTGCTATTGCTAGTGGTGCGCCAGCCACAATTGCTCCAATCATACCAACCATATTAGTGAGCCCGACTAGTGACCCTGCAAAGCGGCTAGGAAACCACACCGAGACTAGCTTTAAGCAAGAAACAAAGGAAAAAGCCGCGCCAGCACCGATAATGCAGCGTAACAGTAAGGCCATACCACTGTTGTCTGCAAATGAAAAAAGTAGGCTAAAGCTTGCTGCAACCAGAGCTGCAATAGTAAGGGGACGTCTGGGGCCAAAGTGATCTACTGTTAATCCTATTGGTATCTGCAGGCATGAGTAAGAATAAAAATAAACTGAAGCAATAAGGCCAATAGTTACATCGTTAGCATGAAAGCTGGTTCTAAAGCCTGAACTCATTACGCTAGGTGCAACTTGATGCATATAATCATAGAAAAAATAACAGGCAGCAATCAACCAAATTAGCCAAGCTCGTTTCACTTGTGACCTCCTTTTTTAAGCATGGCTAAAAGCACGATGAGGTGGTATTGGTATCTCAGGATGCTGTAAGTGTGTCAGGATTTTTTTAATATGGGTGATGAGCATTTCAGCAAGTTCCATGCGAAAGCCTTCCCTAATTACAACTCGTAGTACAGCAACATTTTCCAAGTTCTTTGGGAAAGTGTAAGCAGGTACTTGCCAACCATGTTGACGTAGATGATCGGATAGATCAAAAGCGGTTAAGTTATGCTTTAAACTAGGTTTGAAGCGCCAGCATACGACAGGTAAGTCGTGACCATCATGTAATACGTCAAAAACTTTAAGCTTCTCAAGCTCACTTGCAATATAACAAGCAACTTTCTGGCTGGCTTGATGAATGCGTTGATAGCCTTCATGTCCTAGGCGGATAAAGTTATAGTATTGTGCTACAACCTGGTTGCCGGGGTGAGAGAAATTGATTGAAAAAGTAGGGAGTTGTCCACCTAGGTAATTAACGTTAAAAATTAATTCTTCAGGTAAGTCCGTTTTTTCGCGCCAGACTATCCAGCCCACACCCGGATAGACCAAGCCAAATTTATGCCCTGAGGTATTGATTGATTTAACTAATGGTAGACGGAAGTCCCAGTTAAGCTCGGGTTGAAGAAAAGGTGCAACCATACCACCGCTGGCGCCGTCGATATGCATGGGAATATCCCAATTGTTGGTAGCGTTTAGTTTGACTAGTTCATCATGGATTGCTTTGATAGGCTCGTATTCACCAGTGAATGTACTACCTAAAATAGCGACAACACCAATCGTGTTTTCATCACAAAGTTCTCGCATTTTTTCAGGTGTTAAGGTGTAGCTGCCTTCCTCCATAGGAGCTAAGCGCATTTCAATGTCCCAGTAGCGACAGAATTTTTCCCAGCAGATTTGTACGTTGATACCCATCACTAAATTAGGTTTATCAGTGGGCTTGCCTTGTTGCTGTCGGTGTTTGCGCCATTTCCATTTCATTGCCATGCCGCCTAACATGCAAGCTTCACTTGAGCCTACTGTTGAGCAGCCAATGCTGTTGGCTTGGTCGGGTGAAGACCAAAGCTTGGCGAGCATCATTACGCAACGCTGCTCAAGCTCAGCAGTCTGCGGGTACTCATCTTTGTCGATCATGTTTTTATCGAAAGTTTCAGCCATTAACTCTTGGGCTTCAGGTTCCATCCAGGTAGTAACAAAAGTGGCTAGGTTTAGGCGGGCATTACCATCTAGCATTAACGTATCATGTACTAAGTCTTTAGCAACGCGAGGAGGCATGGAGTTTTCTGGCAGGCTGTACTTGGGTGGTGCATCGATTAAGTGGCGTGAACCATAGGTTGGTTCGATAATTTCATCCATGTTATGGCGACTTAGTATTTTAGTCATGGTTTGATTTCCTTTCCTGGTGGTGTGAGTTGCTTTTTAGAGGCGTAACAGAATCCATGGGTTGGGTACAAAGAGTATCTCGTGTTTTACAGGCTATTTGCGCCCAACGGGTCCTGTCACGAATCGTTTCCCAGCATGCTCGCAAGCTGCGCTGCTGGGAGCCCTCGATTCGTGCCACCCGTTCTGCAGCGCTGAAGGGTAAAAACACGAAGTTCATTAGTTGCTTATCTATGCGCATATTCTGAAAGAGAGGTCTTTTTTACCATTGTAGCCAACGCTTGAACTAGCTTGTGTATTCCTTCGTAAACTTCGTCAATGCCGTGGGCAACCATATTGGCTGGTGTGCTAACGATTTTATGTTTTTCATCAATGACAATATCTGTTGCTAGGCAGTCGATGTGTTCAGAACCTAGTTCAGCAATTTGTTGAGCGAGTGTTTGGTCATTACCAATAGTTAGCTTAGCTGCAGTTACTAGCTTAGGGATCATCATCGGTGCTATGCAGATAAAACCTATTGGTTGATTCGCTGCTAGGGCTTGATCGAGAAAGCTTTTTACTTCTGCATTGAATGAAAAGTCTTTACCTTTATCAAACCAGTTGCATAAGTTAGTTACTGCGCCCATACCACCAGGAACAATTACCGCGTCGTAGTCAGCAATAATAGCTTCAGTAATGGGTTTAACGTTACCACGAGCTAGACGGGCAGATTCTTTTAGAACGTCTCGTTGCTCACTGGTTTCTTCCTGGTTGGTTAAATGGTTGGTTACGTGATGTTGTTTGATATCTGGTGCAAAGGCATCCCAGCTTATGTTTTCTTGAGCTAGGGATAGTAGAGTTAAAACTGTTTCATGAGTTTCAGAGCCGTCGTGTTGGCCGCAGCCAGCTAGAATAATCGCAAATTTCATGGGGTCTCCTTGAGAGTGCATTGTATAAGCGTAGTGCATTTTTGCATATTGCAAATATCATGTAAAACGATAGCTAGTTAGCTTTGAAAAATGTGTTCAGCTCAACATAACAAGAAAACTCCTTTTTCATAATGTGTGGGTGGTAGGCATTAGCTGGGGAGTTTAATAGTAGCCTTCTTATTGTAAGT
This sequence comes from Gammaproteobacteria bacterium, assembly GCA_965196985.1. GTDB lineage: Bacteria > Pseudomonadota > Gammaproteobacteria > UBA12402 > UBA12402 > 2-12-FULL-35-23. The sequence goes on from CBDALO010000072.1 coordinate 53,439, forward strand.
TTCGACTTTTCAAAACCTTTACGACCAACGGGTCCTGTCACGAATCGTTTCCCAACGTGCTCGCAAGCTGCGCTGTTGGGAGCCCTCGATTCGTGCCACCCGTTCTGCAACACCGAATAGTAAAAACACGAAACTTACATTATTCATAGCCCATGAAAGAGGTTTATGAAGAATCGGATAAAATTTGTCGATATAGAACTTTCTAGAAAAGGACTGATAGGCAAATGTGGCGTTTTTTAGGTTTTACTAGCTATTAGCGGCTAATTTGTGGTAAGATTTCGCGCTAATTTAATCTACTTAAGTTAGCGAGGTTCTTACTTCTATGTTACGTCTATCCTGCGATGCCTTGACCTTTGATGATGTATTATTGTTGCCCAGAGAGTCGGCTATTTTACCTAAAGAAGCTTGCCTGCAGACCCAGTTAACCCGTGGTGGCTTAAACCTTAATATCCCTTTATTGTCCTCTGCGATGGATACGGTTACTGAAGCCCGCTTAGCCATTGCTTTGGCGCAGGAAGGTGGTTTGGGCGTGATACATAAAAACCTTTCTGTTGAAGGTCAGGCTGCAGAAGTTAGAAAAGTTAAGAAGTTTGAAAGTGGGGTAATCACTGATCCAATTACGGTGACGCCAGAATGTACGGTTAGAGCTTTAATTGAGATTACTCGAGCGAATAATTTTTCTGGTGTGCCGGTAGTGAGTGAGCAGGGCGGCTTGGTCGGGATTGTAACTAGTCGTGATATGCGTTTTGAGACCAATTTTGAGCAACCTGTTGCTAATATTATGACTCCCAAAGATCGTTTAGTAACGGTGCAAGAAGGTGCGGCGCGTGAAGAAATTAAAACGTTGCTTCATCAGCATCGTATTGAAAAAGTGTTGGTTGTCGATGAGGGCTTCCGTTTAAAAGGGATGGTGACGGTAACAGATATTCTAAAGGCACAAGAAAAGCCTTTTGCAGCTAAAGATAATGAGCAACGTCTTTTAGTCGGTGCTGCAGTAGGTGTAAGTGATAAAGAGAAACAGCGAGTTGAGGCCTTGGTGGCTGCAGGTGTGGATGTATTGGTTGTTGATACAGCTCATGGCCATGCTAAGAGCGTCCAAGCTCAAGTAAACTGGGCTAAGCAAAACTTTCCAGAAGTACAAGTTATTGGGGGTAATATTGCTACTGCTCAAGCAGCAGAAGCCTTAGCTAAAGCTGGTGCTGATGCAGTAAAAGTGGGAGTGGGGCCTGGATCGATTTGTACGACTCGGATCGTAACTGGTATTGGGGTGCCGCAAATTACTGCTATATCAAATGTGGCTGGCGCCTTACAAGGCAGTGGTGTCGGTGTGATTGCAGACGGTGGGATTCGTTTTTCAGGTGACATTTGTAAGGCTATTGCCGCTGGTGCACATTGTGTGATGGTGGGTGGATTGTTTGCGGGAACTGAAGAGGCGCCTGGTGAGGTTGAACTTTATCAAGGGCGCTCTTATAAGTCATATCGTGGTATGGGGTCGCTTGGTGCGATGAGTCAGGGTTCGAGTGATCGTTATTTCCAAGATGCTAAACAATCAAGTGATAAGTTTGTGCCTGAGGGCATTGAGGGACGTGTACCTTATAAAGGGCCATTGGTGAAAATTATTGAGCAGCTATTGGGTGGGTTACGCTCTGGTATGGGGTACACTGGTTGTGGAACGATTGAAGCCTTACGTACGGAAGCTAAGTTTGTTCGTGTTTCTGCTGCGGGTATGCGTGAGAGTCATGTGCATGATGTGACGATTACTAAAGAGGCGCCGAACTACCGGGTAGATGATCGATAGTATAGTTGTTATTTTAAAACTTGAGCTTCATTATAAAGTACCTGCGCCCAACGGGTCCTGTCACGAATCGTTTCCCAGTCCGTAGCCCGGATTGAGCGTTAGCGAAAATCCGGGGCTGAGTATGGCTTAACCCCGGATTATCAAATGCTTCGCATTTTCAATCCGGGCTACAGCTCGATTCGCGCCACCCGTTCTGCAGCATTGAAAGGTTAAGGTGCAAAGAGATTAACATTTTTTATTGAAGGAAAAAGGATGCTAACAAAAGACATTCATGCTGAACATATTTTAATTATTGATTTCGGTTCGCAGTATACGCAACTTATCGCGCGTCGAGTGCGTGAAATAGGTGTGTATTGCGAGATTTACTGTCATTCAATGACTAATGATGAAGTTGAGGAGTTCTCGCCGAGTGGCATTATTCTATCAGGTGGTCCTGAAACTGTATTAGGTGACGAAACGCCCGCTGCACCTTCGCTAGTTTTTGAGCTTGGTTGTCCGGTGCTAGGGATTTGTTACGGCATGCAAACCATGGCGCAACAACTAGGTGGTCAGGTCGAAGCGGCTAATCATCGCGAGTTTGGTGAAGCTAAAGTTTGCCTGCATAATCATTCGAAGCTGTTTGAAGGTATCGAAGATACTCTTGAAGATAACGAAGCTAAGTTAATTGTTTGGATGAGCCATGGTGATCAAGTTGTTGAGTTGCCACCAGGCTTTCATATTACTGCTAGTACAGAGACTTGTCCTGTTGCAGCCATGTCTGATGAAGAAAGGCAGCTTTATGCTTTGCAATTTCATCCCGAAGTGACTCATACCTTACAAGGTGAACGTTTACTAAGCCGTTTTGTCAATGATATTTGTGGTTGTGAGTCAGTATGGACGCCTGCCAATATTATTGAAGACAGTGTTGCAACCATTCGTGAGCAAGTGGGTGATGAAAAGGTTTTATTGGCTTTATCAGGTGGTGTTGATTCTTCTGTAGTGGCTGTTTTGCTTCATAAAGCTATTGGTGATCAATTGACTTGCGTATTTGTTGATACAGGCTTGTTGCGTCTTAATGAAGCCGATCAAGTCATGGCAACTTTCGCTGAGCACTTGGGTATTCACGTGATTAAAGTGGATGCGGGGGAGCGTTTTTATCAAGCTTTAGCGGGTGTTACTGATCCAGAAGAAAAACGGAAAATTAGCGGGCATTTGTTTATTGAGATCTTTGAGGAGCAAGCGCAACAGCTGAAAGAAGTTAATTGGTTGGCGCAAGGAACAATTTATCCTGATGTTATTGAGTCAGCCGGAAAAGGCAACGCTGCTCATGTAATTAAATCGCATCACAATGTTGGTGGCTTGCCTGAAGATATGCGCATGAAACTGGTTGAGCCATTACGTGAACTATTTAAAGATGAGGTGCGTAAAGTCGGTTTAGAGCTTGGTTTGGCGAGCGAAATGCTTTATCGTCACCCCTTTCCTGGTCCTGGTTTAGTGGTAAGAATTTTAGGTGAAGTTAAAGAAGAATATGCGGCGATTCTGCGTGAGGCTGATGCCATCTTTATAGACGAACTGTGTGAGCATGGTTTATATGATCAGGTTAGCCAAGCATTTGCTGTATTCTTGCCGGTGCGTAGCGTTGCGGTAAAAGGTGATGCGCGGCGTTATGAATATGTGATTGCTTTACGTGCAGTCGAAACAATGGATTTTATGACGGCGCGTTGGGCGCAGCTACCTTATGACTTTTTAGCTAAAGTCTCCTTGCGAATTTGTAATGAAGTGCCCCATGTTGCGCGTGTTGTATATGATATCTCAGGTAAGCCGCCAGCAACTATTGAGTGGGAATAATGTTTAGCGACCTTGACCAGCAATGTATGCAGCGTGCTTTGGAGTTGGCTCAGCAGGCGGCTGTGGTTGGTGAGGTGCCGGTAGGAGCTGTTTTAACCCGAGGAACTGAAGTGCTTGCTGAGGCTCATAACCAACCAATAGGGTTGTCTGATCCTAGCGCTCATGCTGAGCTGTTAGTATTACGCCAAGCAGCTAAGCTGCTAGGTAATTATCGTTTAGTCGATACAACTTTATATGTAACTTTAGAACCTTGTGCTATGTGTGCCGGTGCTATCATTCACGCGCGAGTAGGGCGTTTAGTGGTTGCGGCTTCCGATCCTAAAAGCGGTGCTTGTGGTAGTGCTTTAATGGTATTAAATAATCCTGCGCTTAATCATCAACTTGTTTATCAGCCTGGTCTGCTAGCTGAACCAGCAGGTCAGTTGCTACGTGAGTTTTTTAAAGCGAAGCGCTAATTCAGGTGTCAGTCGGCAGGCAACAGGATGCAGGGTTTTAAAAAATAAAGCCCCCTTTTCTAAAGGGCATTGTTGCATAAATAGCAGAACAAACTAGCTAGCTCGACTTAAACTGATTTGTGTGTTGCTTTTGCGTAAGTAAAGCGCAGCGTAGCGAGCCATGAAGCAACACGCAAATCAGCAAGGCAAAGTGTGAAAAATAATTTATGCAACAACGCCTTTCTAAAAAAAGGGGGGGCAGCCTCGCGAAGCGAGCGGGGGATTTGTAGCCCGGATTGAAAATGCGAAGCATTTGATAATCCGGGGTGAAGTCATACTCAGCTCCGGCTTATCGCTAACGTTCAAGTCGAGCTACAAACTTATTCTAAGGAGGGAATGTAGCTTGGTAAGATTCAGTAGGCATATTATGTAACAATGCTTTGATTACTGAAGAGCAGGGTTGCTGCCAGAACCCTGTTCACTCAGAGGTTCGGGGGCAGTGTTTGAGTTTTGACTAGTTAGTTCAATATTTGCTGTATAACTAGGCGTAAAGTGTCGCTCAATAAGAGTAAGCATATGCTCAGCTAAATAACGTTGTGGGTATTCAGTGGTACAGCCGTAAGGAGAGTTGACTGGAGGCATAGTTTTTAAGCCCAATTTATTTATAAATAACTCTTTAATTTCCACAGCAAGGCAGCCTTTATCATTAGGGAGTCTTTTATAAATATTGGCAAGTGTTATCCATGCGCTTTCGGGATCTTCATTGAAGTTTATAAGCTCTCGAGCAAAGGCTTGATTACTATGCTTGCCAGTTTTAAATAGACCAAAGTTGAATTTATGTCTTTCAGTTGGGTAAGCTAATAAATACGCTGTGCCAAGAGCACTTAGGTGTTGCTGACTTAAATCATCTTTTGTTGCTGATCGGAAAATGTCTACGTAACGAATGCCATCTTTATTAATTTGATCTTTAATTCCCATGCTGGAGTCCTGATAGAGCGTTATTTTGTCTGTAAAAACCAACTTCAGTACTTAGAAAAACCTTTAAAATTCTAAATGGCACTCTATTGTACCTGTCTCATCGCATAATATCTTAAATTAATTATGCTAATCAATCTAAAAAATTATTTATACCTCAAATTTTTCTCCTCTCAAAATAAATTATTAACTTTTAGGTAATAGCAATTATATCTCGTTAATAAGAACAAGAATGATCTATCCTAAAACCCTATGAAGCCTTATTATTCACTTCAACTTAAGTATCTAGGTGATCCGCTCCACTGGTCATCAATTTCCACTAAAACAGCTGATACGAGCCTTAGGCACGATTCAGTATTAGGGAAAATTCCAACTGTATGCGTCCTTCTTTTTACCTCTCTGTTTACGCGCTCAGCTATGTTACTGGTTCTTAATCTTTTTTGATGCGGCCTGTCAAAGTTCATCACTACTAAGCCCTCCGGTATATTCACTTCCAACCAAGAAGAAAGCTCTGGTGCTGTTTGCTGATATTTATCTACCGCCATAGCCAATAGTCTTTCCGACTCATGAATGTTTGAGGCATTAAATATAGCTGTAATCTCCTCAGCTACTGGTTCCTTCATTGAGCGCTTTGGTATGTGAGCCTGAGCATTTTGCTGCAAATGAAATTGGCAGCGTTGCCAAGGAACACTGGGGAACACAGCTCTTCTAGCGGCTTTTAGGCCAGTATGAGCGTCGCTAGTAATCAACTCAATACCATGTATACCTCGCTCAACCAACTGCTGAAGAAAATCACGCCAATGTACCTCAGCCTCTGATAACGCAACAGAAACACCTAGCACTGTTCTCTTGCCGGTTGATTCATCAAAGCCATAGGCTATCAATACCGCACAGTCTTGTACTGTGCCGCTAGTGCGCACCTTCTCATAACGTGCATCTAGCCAAAGATATTTTATCTTTCCTAACGGCTTATTTCGCCATTTCTTTAAATCTTCATCCAACAATTTAGCGCAACGGCTTACCTCTGTGCTTGAAATATCTGTTCCACAGAGTTGCTTTAGCACCTTTTCAACTTTGCGCGTGGAAACCCCATGCACATACATTTCAGCGACAGCCAGCTTAAGTGCTCTATCAGAGCGTACACCTCGCTCTAAGACTGATGGATAGAAGGCTTCATTGGAGTCTCTAACCTGCGGTATCTGTAGCTCAAGCTGACCTTGACCTGTGTTAATTAACCTTGGTTTAAAGCCGTTCGCATATCCGTTTCTATCGCCAGTTCGCGATAGAGCGTTATTTTGTCTGTAAAAACCAACTTCAGTACTTAGAAAAACCTTTAAAATTCTAAATGGCACTCTATTGTACCTGTCTCATCGCATAATATCTTAAATTAATTATGCTAATCAATCTAAAAAATTATTTATACCTCAAATTTTTCTCCTCTCAAAATAAATTATTAACTTTTAGGTAATAGCAATTATATCTCGTTAATAAGAACAAGAATGATCTATCCTAAAACCCTATGAAGCCTTATTATTCACTTCAACTTAAGTATCTAGGTGATCCGCTCCACTGGTCATCAATTTCCACTAAAACAGCTGATACGAGCCTTAGGCACGATTCAGTATTAGGGAAAATTCCAACTGTATGCGTCCTTCTTTTTACCTCTCTGTTTACGCGCTCAGCTATGTTACTGGTTCTTAATCTTTTTTGATGCGGCCTGTCAAAGTTCATCACTACTAAGCCCTCCGGTATATTCACTTCCAACCAAGAAGAAAGCTCTGGTGCTGTTTGCTGATATTTATCTACCGCCATAGCCAATAGTCTTTCCGACTCATGAATGTTTGAGGCATTAAATATAGCTGTAATCTCCTCAGCTACTGGTTCCTTCATTGAGCGCTTTGGTATGTGAGCCTGAGCATTTTGCTGCAAATGAAATTGGCAGCGTTGCCAAGGAACACTGGGGAACACAGCTCTTCTAGCGGCTTTTAGGCCAGTATGAGCGTCGCTAGTAATCAACTCAATACCATGTATACCTCGCTCAACCAACTGCTGAAGAAAATCACGCCAATGTACCTCAGCCTCTGATAACGCAACAGAAACACCTAGCAATGTTCTCTTGCCGGTTGATTCATCAAAGCCATAGGCTATCAATACCGCACAGTCTTGTACTGTGCCGCTAGTGCGCACCTTCTCATAACGTGCATCTAGCCAAAGATATTTTATCTTTCCTAACGGCTTATTTCGCCATTTCTTTAAATCTTCATCCAACAATTTAGCGCAACGGCTTACCTCTGTGCTTGAAATATCTGTTCCACAGAGTTGCTTTAGCACCTTTTCAACTTTGCGCGTGGAAACCCCATGCACATACATTTCAGCGACAGCCAGCTTAAGTGCTCTATCAGAGCGTACACCTCGCTCTAAGACTGATGGATAGAAGGCTTCATTGGAGTCTCTAACCTGCGGTATCTGTAGCTCAAGCTGACCTTGACCTGTGTTAATTAACCTTGGTTTAAAGCCGTTCGCATATCCGTTTCTATCGCCAGTTCGCTCATAAGGACTGGCATTTAAATGGCGCTCCCTTTCTATTAACATAGCCTCATTCATCAACCTGGAGACAAGCTTAGGTAAAGCTTCAAACCCCTCCATCGCTAAAACATGTATGGCTTCTTCGATTAAGTTCTCATTTTTATAGCAGCTCATTGTCATTCCTCTTTTTTGGTTAAGTTTACCTTAAAAGGAATTTCTAATCTGACTGAGTCGCCTGCTTATTTTCAGCAAGTCAATGGAATTTACAGAAAGGATGGCGCACTAGCCAGTTCGCTCATAAGGACTGGCATTTAAATGGCGCTCCCTTTCTATTAACATAGCCTCATTCATCAACCTGGAGACAAGCTTAGGTAAAGCTTCAAACCCCTCCATCGCTAAAACATGTATGGCTTCTTCGATTAAGTTCTCATTTTTATAGCAGCTCATTGTCATTCCTCTTTTTTGGTTAAGTTTACCTTAAAAGGAATTTCTAATCTGACTGAGTCGCCTGCTTATTTTCAGCAAGTCAATGGAATTTACAGAAAGGATGGCGCACTAGCGGAGTCCTTTATTCTTATACAAATTCGCTGATTATTATTCATAAAGTTAGTAAGGATAAAAGAGTGAAATTTACTTCATGTATCTTAAGGTGGTTATACACCTGCCACTAAAAATTGCAAAAAAAGGGATTCCCAGTTATCGTAACCTATCGCTTTAGTAAGAGCTTTAACTGTGGTGAATGCTAAACAACTCGATTGGAATCAACACTTTGATGACCAACAAAGCTTATTAAAATTAAGTTTTGCAGGTACATTAAGCATCGATACTGTTAACCAAGTATGGCAATCTTGCTTTAACTTGTTGCGCAAGGACAAGCCAAGCAAGGTTGATATTGACCTAAGTAAGGTTAGTTATTGCGACAGTGCTGGCGTTGGCTTTTTATTGCGCCTAAAAGCCTGGCAGGCTGAGCAAAATCAGCAGTGTGAATGGCATGGTTTATCAGAACAGTTTCAACCATTAGTTACATTATTAACCAATCGAGCAATAGAACCTGAGTCAGTAATTACCAAGCGTGAGAGTGTTGTTGTAAATATAGGCCGACAAACTTATGCCGTGGTTAAAGTGTTGCGAGAAAATACAATTTATCTCGGTGAGCTTACTGTAGAAATAACACGTTGTTTATTTAATCCAGCTTTAGTTCGTTGGCGGGATGTTTGGCGCACGATGGCTGATGTTGGTCCTAATGCTTTGCCTATTGTGTTGTTATTAGGTTTTTTGCTGGGACTGATTATGTCTTTTCAATCTGCTGTGCCGCTACAGAAGTTTGGCGCGGTAATCTATATCGCTAATATTGTTGGTATTTCCTTAGCACGTGAACTAGCCCCATTGTTAGTTGCTGTTATTTTGGCGGGCCGTACGGCCTCGTCATTTGCTGCAGAAATTGGCACGATGGTTGTGAATCAAGAAGTTGATGCGTTAAAAACCATGGGCCTAAAACCACTATTATTTTTAGCTGTGCCACGAGTTTTGGCAGTAATGGCGATGGCGCCTTTGTTAAGCCTATTTATGTTAGCAATTGGGCTTATAGGTAGTGGTTTGTTTATGGCGACATTAGGTTATACGCCTGGCGTTTTTTTACATCAAATCCATACGGCTGTCACGGTTGGTGATATGGTTGGTGGATTGTTTAAGGCCTTTTTTTTCGGTTTAATCATTGCGGGAATTGGTTGTATGCATGGTTTGCGCACACGCTTTGGTGCTAGTGCCGTAGGTTACTCAACCACGGCGGCAGTTGTAAGTTGTATTGTAATGATTGTGGTATTTGATGGTATTTTTGCAGTAACTTTTTATGCGCTAGGAATCTAAATGAGCATGAGGCCTATTATTGAAGTTAAAAATTTAGTGGTTAGCTATCAAGCGAATAAACCAGTGCTTAATGATATTAGCTTTCAGGTTAATGCGGGAGAGGTGTTTATTATTCTAGGTGGTTCAGGTTGTGGTAAAACGACTTTACTTAATCATATGATTGGGCTTTATCAGCCTGCCTCAGGCGTGATTCGTTTTTATGGTGAGGATATTGTGCAAGCTGAAGGTAAAGCTCGCAAAGCAATTTTACGAGAAATTGGTGTAATGTTTCAAAGTGGGGCTCTATTTGGCTCAATGAATTTGCTGAAAAATGTTCGTCTGCCTCTAGAAGAGCTAACTGACTTGCCTGATGAGCTAATGACAGAGATTGCCCTAAGCAAATTAACGGCAGTAGGCCTTGGCGACTTTGCTAACTTTCTTCCGGCTGAGATTAGTGGGGGGATGCAGAAACGAGCGGCCATTGCACGGGCTATGGCATTGGACCCTAAAGTCTTATTTTTAGATGAGCCTTCTGCAGGCTTAGATCCCATAACTTCAGCTAACCTTGATCAGTTGATCAAGCAGTTATCAAGTCAGTTAGGTATAACCTTTGTTATCGTTTCTCATGAATTGCCTAGTATTTATGCTATTGCAGATCAGGTCATAATGCTGCATGATGGAAAAATCGTGGCAACAGGGAAGCCAGAGGAGCTCAGGCAGTCACGGACTAATCAATTTGTAGCAGATTTTTTTAATCGTCGAGCCACACAAGAGGGTGTTCATGAAGGGAAGTGAAGAAAAACAGTATTTCAAAGTAGGGGTTTTTGTTATATGTTCTTTTGCGCTATTGATTGTCCTATTACTTATTTTTGCTGGTGGGCATTGGTTTTCGCGTACTATTAAGGTAGAGACTTATTTTAACGAGTCAGTTCAAGGTCTAACAGTTGGTTCACCAGTAAAATATCGCGGGATTACGATTGGGAAGGTGACTCGTATTACTTTTGTTGGTGACGTTTATCATTTTTCAAAACGTGGTTCAAAGTATGCACGTTACATTTATGTATTATTTTCTATTAACCCTAGTCAGGCAGGCTATGAGGGGCACATTGGTCAGTTACATCAGTTTATTACTAAGCAGGTTGAGGATGGGCTGCGGGTTAAAATGGTTCTACAGGATTTAACTGGTAATGTTTATTTAGAGCTTAACTTTAATAGACCTGATAATGAAAGTCATCAGTTACCCGTTGTATGGCAACCTCAGCATATTTATATTCCCTCAACGGAGAGCGTATTAACGCGCTTTGCTGATAATATACAAAATATTTTAAACGGCCTTAAGGATGTGAACTTCAAGCAATTTTTTACTAATATCCAAGATGTCGCTAAGTCAACGAATGACGCAATGAAAAATGTTAATAATATTTTGGTGCGCTCAAAACAAAGCGTAATACAAACTTCTAAAAATATGGATGCCATTAGTAAAAATTTACGAGGGTTAACTTCTGAGTTATCAGCTAATCCATCAAGTATTTTATTTGATAAACCACAACAGATAGATCCGAGTCAATTATGAAGTATGTTATTCGTTGTTTAATTTTATTGGTGCTAGCTAGTGTTCTAGCAGGTTGTTTTTCAGGGAAAACCAAGCCGCAATCAACTTATTTGCTAAACATTCCTTTGCCCAAACAGCAAATGGATGCCAAGAACCCGACAGCACTTGATGTGCATATGTTAGAAGCTTTTGCTCCTTTTACTAGTAACGAGTTTATTTATCGTATTTCTGAAGATCAGTACCTTTCTGATTACTATCATGTTTTCTTAGTGCCAGTTACAGAACAAATTAGCGATATTACCGCGAACTACTTAATGGGGCAGCATTTATTTGGTTATGTTGGAAGTCCTTTGCACCCTGTGAGTAAAGCAGAATACAACTTGAAAGGTAGTGTTGTTGCTTTATATGCTGATTATCGTAATTCTGCTAAGCCTAAAGGGGTGATTGCGATACGCTATATTTTATCTCTTAAAGGAAGTAAGTCTTCAAAAGTACTGATGGATAAAGTATTTCGTCAAGCAGTACCATTACAATCAAAAACTACGACAGCTTTATTAGCTGCTTGGAATAAGGGTTTGTCAACTATCATGGCTAAGCTTTATCTTGCCTTGTCTGGCATTGTTGGGGATTAGGCTGATTTCTTCTTTGAGATTGGTGTTGTTGTGTAAACCATGCTTAAGTTGATCTGTTTATTCAGCCTCTTATCTTATATAGCTATGTCTTTGAGATTTGTGGTGAGCTTGTAGAGCTTTCAGCAATAAAACTAACAGCTTGATCAAATAAACCATGTAGATCATGTGCTTTGCTGTAGGCTAAGGCGCTTTCTTTCCATAGCTTAAGTTGGTTAATATCAAGTGCTTGCTCAAGAGCTTGGTTAGCTTCATCTTGATGAAAAGGGTAAGGAATAACAAGGCCAGCATTTGCTTCAATAGTATAGGGAGCATAACCACAACGTGCAGTGACTAATGAAGGTAAGCCGGCAACTAAAGCTTCCAAAATAACTGTGCCGGTATTATCGTGGCGTGCTAAATGAACAAATAAGTCGGCAGCAAACATTAGCTCTTCTATATCATCACGTGGTCCAAGGAAGGCAACGTGATCATCGATCGGTTTTGTTAATTTTAGATATTGTTTGGGGTGATCAGAGCCTGCTACCAAAAGCTTAACGCGTTGTCGAAGTTGATCAGGCAGCGCTTTGATAGCTTTTATTGTGCGGTCTACTCCTTTGGTATGAAAATGAGAGGCCACGGTTAGTACCATAAATGTGTTATCAGTTAGGCCAAGTTTTTCTCGTTTGGTTTGTCTTAGCTGTTGATAGCTAGTGGGGCGAATGAACTTTTTATCAATACCAGGTGGGAGTAGGTGTAGGCGTTCTTCTGGTGTGTTATAGACGTGTTGATAACGGATTTTTTCGGGTTTGGAAAGTAATAGGATCTGTGTTTTACTGTTGGGAGCAAAAACAGTCTTTTCTAACTGTCTATAGCGACGATAGCGGCTGGTTAGTCTTTTTAATGGATTAAAATAATATTGTGGTTTGGTTACGAAGCAGGAGTCAGCTGCATAATAAATATCAAGGCCAGGCATTTTACTAAACCCGATTACTTTATCAAAATGTTTTTTCTGTAAGCGAGCAGTAACTTGAGCTGAAAATCGAGCAGCACGCCTATGATTGCGTAGTCCGCTGGTTTTAATTCGAATAACTTCCATCCACTCTGGTGCCTGCTCACCTTCCCATTTCATTGTAAAGACAGTGATTTGATGTCCCAATTGGTGGCAGCGCGTTGCAATAGTTAGAAAGTCACGTTGTAGGCCGCCATAAGGGAAGTAATTAAATAAAATAAAAGCAAGTGTCATGATTTGATAAGGCTCCGTAAAAATTTACTGAGATAAGACCATTGAAGTAATCGTCGTGGTGATTTCTTAATGGCGCGCCAATACCACTTTTTTGCAGTAGCGTAATGACCAGCTCGATAGTGACTTCTAAATATAGATAGGCAAAGCTGGCTGATAAACTCATCTTTATAACATAGTAGTTCGGCTGGCAATTTTTTTGGGTCGAATAAATACTCTGCTAGTTGTAAATCACCCTGGTGTTGTTCTAGTTGGTGGCGATAACTATCAGGGTGTTTGCAGATTGTTACGACGGTTTCAGGAATGCTAATGGTATTAGCTTGAGCAAGCGCTTGGGCAAAAAAGGCAATATCTTCACGGCCTCTTAGATTAGCAGGGTAGTTTAGGTTGTTAAATAGGGATCGTTTTATAACTGTGCTACCGTGTGCGACGCTAAAGCGTTTTCGCAAGTAGTTAATAAAGTTTTGTTGCTTGCTTTGGTTGAGCTGACAAGGTTTACAAACTATTTTATGAGCTGGTTGAGCAATAATGAGTTCAGCTTTAGGATTTTGTTCGATAGCTGTTCGCATAATAGTTAAGGCATTGGGGAGCAGTTGGTCGTCAGCATCTAGTGGGTAAATATAGTTGCCTTGTGCTTGCTTGATGCCGTTATTGCGAGCAGCTGCAGGGCCTTGGTTGCTTTGCTTTAGGTAGTGTATGTTTTTATTTTTCAGATAAGGCTTAATAACTTCTTCAGTATTATCACTAGAGCCATCATCAACAACAATGATTTCATAGTCATGCTCAGTTTGATTAAGTACTGAGTTTAGAGTGTCAGGTAATCTAGAGGCATAATTATAAGTAGGGATAATAAAGCTAAATTGCATTGGTCTTTAGTTGTTGTTCAAAGAAGCAATTATACCACAGGAGTAAAGTTTTTAGGTAACAGTAACCAGTAACGCCCCTCGCTTTTTGTATGGCCAGCAATTATCCCCGCATGTGGTAAATCGCCTAAATAAATATCAGCTCGAACGATGCCTCGAATGGCACCACCAGTATCTTGGGCGATAAATAGTCGCTTTAATGGCGTGAGCTGTTTAGGATCTTTAGCTTGAGGTAATGCTGTATTAACCCATAATGGCGCGCCAAGAGGAATGATGCGCCCGTCTACAGCTAATGAGTAACCGTTAGTTAAAGGAACACCTTGAGTGCCTAAGGGAGCTTGGTAAGGCAGAACAGTAAAAAAGACAAAAGCCTGGTTTTTATTTAATAGTACAGAAGCTTGTTTGGGGTGTGATAGCAGCCATTGATAGATCTTAGGTGTAGACATTTGTTCGCGAGAAATTTGTTGATGTGCTATTAACCATCGGGCGATAGGATAGTATTTTTCGCCATTATCACCATTGTAGCCAAGGAGTAGTCGCTTCCCATCGGCAAGTTTAATATAGCCTGAGCCTTGTACTTGTAACACATAACGATCAGCACGGTGCTTTACCCAGGCGATTACTTTAGCGTGACGTCCTAAAGCACCATTGTTAATTTGTTCGCGGGTAATGCCATAAGGATAGAGGTGGCCATCAACCACCTTGCCAGCGATCTTTTTACCTTGTAACTCAACGCTAAAAAGTCCAAGTCTTGCGGTCACTAAGTCATCAGGGTGAGCATAAATTGGTACAGAATAGTGCTTGCTTCGTTGTAGCCGTCCTGGAAAGCTTGGTAGATAGTAGGCTGTAAAAAGACCTTGGTCATTATCACCGTTAAAAACAGCATAGGCCTTAAACTGCGTGGTGAAGAAGTTTTTTATTTGTTGTTTACTTGGTTTGTGTAACTTCATGGCCGCCTGACAAACCGCTCGCCAGTTATGGACAGTTAAAGGTAGTTGTGGGGTGCCAACAGGGGTGCTGTCAGGTTCTTTTAATAAAAGTTGGCAGGAGCTTTTAAAGGCCTTTAGACTTTGGGTCAGCTTGGTTTGCTGCCAGCCGGGTAATTCGTTGAAAGAAGTTGGTTTTAATACCAGTGTGTCGGCTTGGCTTGTCCCTAAGGTAAAAGCTAAACCGAGTGCCAATAACAAGTATAGAGGTTGTTTGCTTTGCATTAGAACTCCACTAATTTGGGTGCGCGAGGAAAAGGAATAACATCACGTATATTATTAACACCTGTGACGTAGTTAATTAGACGCTCAAAGCCTAAACCAAAACCAGCATGTGGGACGGTACCATAACGGCGTAGATCACGATACCACCAATAATCCTCTTTGCTAATGCCAATTTCATCCATGCGTTGATCAAGGACTTCTAAGCGTTCTTCACGTTGGCTGCCACCGATAATTTCACCAATGCCTGGTGCAAGGATATCCATAGCGGCAACAGTCTTGTTGTCGTCATTCAAGCGCATATAAAAGGCTTTGATTGATTTAGGGTAGTTAATCAAAACGACAGGTTTACCAACTAGCTCTTCAGCTAAATAGCGCTCATGCTCAGATTGTAAGTCGAGCCCCCATTCGACTGGGTATTCAAAGGTTTTTTTAGCTTGCTTAAGTTTGTCGATAGCTTCTGAGTATTCCATAATTTCAAAAGGGGTTTCAACCATGTTTTCTAAGCGCTCAATGCAATCGTTATCTACGCGTTGGGCAAAGAAAGCCATATCGTCAGCGCGTTGCGAGAGTACTTGGGCAAAGCAGTGTTTTAAGAGACCTTCTGCTAGACGAGCGGCATCGATTAAATCAGCAAAAGCAATTTCAGGTTCGACCATCCAGAATTCTGCTAAATGACGGCTGGTATTGGAGTTTTCTGAGCGGAAAGTTGGCCCAAATGTGTAGACCTTAGACATGGCTTGGCAGTAAGTTTCAACGTTGAGTTGTCCTGAAACAGTTAGGAAAGTTTCTGTACCAAAAAAATCTTGGCTGAAATCAACTTGGCCTTGGTCATTGCGCGGTGGATTGTGCATGTCTAAAGTGCTTACGCGAAATAACTCACCAGCTCCTTCGCAGTCACTTTTAGTGATAATGGGTGTATGCACCCAGAGAAAGCCTTGTTCATTGAGGTATTGATGGATGCTTTGAGCCAGGCAGTTACGAACACGACTCACTGCGCCAATGGTATTGGTGCGAATGCGTAAATGGGCATGTTCACGCAAATGTTCCATGGTATGCTTTTTGGGTGCCATAGGGTAGGTCTCAGGTTCTTCAACCCAACCAATCACATTAACTTCATTTGCTTTAATTTCTACGCTTTGACCTTTAGCAGGAGATTCAACTAATTCACCGGTGATAATAACCGAACAACCAGCAGTAAGCTTTTGGATCTCGTCGCTATAATTAGCTAAGTCGTTCGGTGCAACCGCTTGAATAGGGCTAAAACAAGAGCCATCATGAATGGCGATAAAAGAAAAGCCAGCTTTTGAGTCACGCCGCGTTCTTACCCAGCCTTTAATTGTTACTTGATCACCAACGTTGGCTTCACCTGCTAGTAGTGAAGCGATAGAGTAAGTCTTGCTCATAATTCCCTCAAAAAGCCCAGTAAAATGCGCTTATTCTAGCAAAGGATTTAAGGTAACAAAACACCGGGGCAATCAATGCAACAATCTTGCTTCAAAGCAAAGTTTCGAGTGAGCTCTAATCCTCTTGTAACATGGTCAATTTTTCAGATTGCTGGTCTTTCAAGTCAACCTGTTCGATTTTATTAAAGCGAGCGCTAATTTTCTGTGCCGAGGTGTGGACTTGGTCAGCATCTTGGCTAGCTTGTTTGATATGGCGAGAGAGGTTGTTCATGCGAGCTTGAAAACGATCGAAGTCTTTCGCTAAATAGCCTAGGTGTTCGCGAATAAGGTGAACTTGTTGGCGAGTGGCCTCATCTTTAATAACAGTACGAGCAGTGGTGAGGATAGCCATTAAGGTAGTCGGAGACACTAACCAAACGTGACTACGTTGCGCCAATTCAACGAGGTCGGGATGATGGGCATGAATTTCAGCAAAGACTGCTTCAGCAGGAATGAACATGATGGCGCCGTCAGAAGTTTCACCAGGCAGGATGTATTTATTAGCAATGTCTTGAATGTGTTTTTTTATGTCTTGTTTAAACTGTCGTTCAGCAGTGAGTTTGTTGTTGTCAGAGGTTTCTAGGTCTGTCATTTGCTTAAAGCTTTCCAGTGGGAACTTGGCATCAATAGCAACGTTACCTGTTGGTTCCGATAAAAACAGCATACAGTCAACTCGTGCACCTGTTGAGAGGCTATGCTGCAAACTAAAATGTTGCTCGGGCAAAGCATTGCGCAGTAGAGCCGATAGTTGAATTTCACCAAAAGCACCACGACTGCGTTTATCAGCTAAAATAGCCTGTAAGTTAACGACATTACCTGATAGCTCGGTGATTTTCTTTTGAGCCTCATCAATGAGAGCAAGGCGTTTGATGACATCCATAAAAGTAGCGTTGGTTTTTTCAAAACCTTCGGTTAGACGTTTTTCTACTTGGCCGGAAATATCTTTTAAGCGGTCATTGGTGTTTTGAGTGAGTTTGTCAACTCGTTCACCTATCATATCACTGCTGAGTTTTAGGCCTTTTTGTAGGCTAACTTGTAGCGATTGGATGCTTTCAACTTGACGCTTGTCGAAGTTTTGTCGATGCTCGCCAAAGCTTGTTAATATAGCTTCCTTGAACTCGCTAAGACCTTGTTGCTGGGAGAGCTTTGCTTCACCCAAGCGTTCAAGCAGTTTGTTTTGTAGCTCGCTGATATTGTCGTGCCAAAGTTTATCGCTTAGACGTGCGCGTTGCTCAAGTTTATTTTCAAGTCCGGTGAGTTTTTGTTGGGTATCGGTTAAGTAGGGGCTTTTGCGCAATAGAAAATAACAGTTTAAGCAGCCTAAACAAGCAATAAGCGCAATAACAACAATAAGCAGAATGAGTGACATAGTAACCCCCAAATTAGTTGCGGCATTATCGCAAACAAGTTTTGATAGAGCAAGCACAAGTATAAGTCGGGAGCATTTGCTAAAAACCTGTTATCCTATGCCCAAGTTTGGCCATTTCACCCTGAAAATCAAAAATTTCATCACTATTTTTAACTCAACCCATTGATTTTACTTGCCTAGAAACGTGAATTCTCGAATGTAGTGACACATAATGGCAATAAGGGGTTGCATGGGCTGGTGAAGTGATGAGAGTATTGAGTTATGTATATTCGAACCTCTACACAAAAGAGTCCTCGGACAGGTAAGTCTTACGCAACCTACCGACTTGTTGATACTCATCGCACTGCTGACGGCAAAGTACGTCAAAGACTGATTTTAAATCTTGGTGCGAATTTTTCAGTAAAGAAGGACAGTTGGAAATTGCTTGCTGACCGTATTGAGGAAATTTTAACGGGTCAAGGCACGTTAATTTCAATACCAGCACATCTCGAAAAACAGGCGCAAATGTATGTAAAACGCATTCGCTCTAGGTTTGCTGATGACAATGAGACAAGTATCGCTGTTAATTCAGTAAGCGCGGTAGAACCTGACTTTAAAACAGTGGATGTTAACTCCATTGAGAGCGCGGACATACGACACGTTGGAGCTGAGGCGTTGGGCTTACATGCTGCCAGGCAATTACAACTTGAGGAATTGTTCAGGGCTTTGGGCTTTAATCAAAAACAATGTCACCTGATGCTTGCTACCATCATTGGGCGGCTAGTTGCCCCAGGAAGTGATTTAAGTACGCACTATTATTTAAGCAATCAAAGTGCGTTAGATGAATTACTGGGTACTGATTTCTCAGAACTATCACTCAAGAAATTCTATAAGACTGCTGATGAGTTACTCAAACATAAGCAAATGATTGAAGATCAATTATTCGAACGTGAGAAAAATCTCTTTAGTTTAAATCAGGTGATCACTCTCTACGATATAACCAATACCTACTTTGAGGGTAGAGCATTACAGAATGATCACGCACAGCATGGTCGATCAAAGGAGAAGCGGTCTGATTGTCCGCTTGTTTCTCTAGGACTCGTGCTGAATGGCTCAGGGTTCCCGCAACGCAGTGAATTTTTCAAAGGGAATGTTAGCGAGCCTAAAACATTATCCGAAATGCTAACTGAGCTTCATGCACAGCCAGAGGCAACAATTGTCTTAGATGCTGGTTTTGCAACTGAAGAAAATATTTCATGGCTTACTGAAAAAGGTTTCCATTATATTGTAGTGAGCCGTAGAGCATTGCCTGTTGTCGATGAAAACATTGATAAAGTGCTAGTAAAAGAATCAGTAAATAATACGGTTACATCGCAATTAATTAAAGATACTGAAGCAAATGAAGTCTTACTGTACTGCCATTCTCAGGCTAAGGAAGAAAAAAGCTTAAATCTGATTAGTAAGGCTGAGACTCGTTTCGAAGAGGAATTAATTAAGTTAGCTAATGGACTCACTAAAAAAACTGGAATGAAAGCAATTGAGAAAGTAACCTTGCGTTTAGGTCGAATAAAGGAGCGCCATAAACGTGTTTCAGGTCGATACACTATCACGCTTGATTCAGAGGCTGATAAGGTTACGAAAATCAGTTGGAGTAAAGTTAACTCTGAGAATCTGGGCGCATATTGTTTGCGTAGTAACAGAATGGATTTAGATGAAAAAACAATTTGGAGAATCTATACAACTCTAACTGATGTTGAATCGGCATTCAGATCATTAAAATCAGAGTTAGGCCTGCGTCCTATCTACCATCAAAAGCCAGAGCGAGTTGATGCCCATCTGTTTATTAGTATTCTTGCTTATCACTTACTACACACTATTCGCCATCAACTTAAATTGCAGAGCATTGATAGTAGCTGGCAAACTATACGGCAGATTTTTAGCACTCAGGTTCGTATCACGACTACGATGCGGCTTGAAAATAATAAACTACTTTCTGTTAGAAGAACCTCAAAGGCAACTCCAGAGCAAGTTGTGATCTATAAATCGTTAGGCATGAATTCACAACCTGGGCACACTGAAAAAACAATTTGTTAAGTTGTAGTGACCCTAAACGTTTTTTTAAAATGTAAGTCATTGATTTGGATAGGTTTAATTTTAGAAAGGGCAAAGTTGGGTATGCGTCATTTATTAAGTATGGTTTTCTTTCAGAATGTGTGGGTAAGTAGGCAGCCAAAGAGTATTGTGTTTTTGTTGTTCAGGATTGCAGAACGAGTGGCGCGAATCGAGTTGTAGCCTGGATTGAAAATGCGAAGCATTTGACAATCCGGGGTTAAGCCAAACTTAGCCCCGGATTTTCCCCCGCCAACAAGTCGCGGGGTCAATCAGGGCTACATACTGAGAAACGATTCGTGACAGGACTCGTTAGTCGCAAAAGCTTTGAAAAATGCAAAGCTTATCTTACCCATAGATTTTGTTGTGAACCTTAAGTATCAGGGTGGCTGGCTTGACCAATAACACGCAAAACAATCAATCAGGAGTGCAATGGCTGACTATTACCTCAGAGCAGCACGGACAACGTCTGGATAACTTTTTATTTTCCAGGTTAAAGAGTGTCCCTAAGTCATTAATTTATAAGACCATTCGTTCCGGGAATGTGCGGGTAAATAAAGGCCGAGTTAAACCCAATTATCGCCTGCAAGCTGACGATGTGGTGCGTGTGCCGCCCTTTCGAGTGAGTGAACGAGCTGAGCATAAGCCAAGCTCTCAGTTGCTTGAACTATTAAAAGAGCAGGTTATTTATGAGGACGAGCACTTTATTGGCCTTGATAAGCCTTACGGCTTGGCTGTGCATGCTGGCTCAGGAGTAGCGGTTGGGGTGATAGAAGCTATGCGCGTGCTTTATTCGCAGTTACCTGGTTTGCAGTTGGTGCACCGTTTAGATAGAGAGACTTCAGGTTGCTTATTGCTTGCTAAAGACAGGCAGTCACTACTGGCAGCGCAACAAGCTTTTATTTCAGGTACGGTAACAAAACGTTATTTTGCATTAACCCAGGATCATTGGGCTCAAAGAGTAACGGTGATCGATCAACCTTTAACAAAACACCGGCCATCATCGGGTGAGCATTTGGTTGAGGTTGACGAGGCGGGTAAGCAATCATTAACAGAGTTTCATGTCTTGCGTACTTACCCCATGGCTGATTTGGTTGAAGTGTCTCTTTATACAGGGCGCACTCATCAGATTCGTGTTCATGCGCAACAAGCGGGTCATGCCTTAGCGGGTGATCCTAAATATGGGGTTAAATCATTTAACCAATTAATGAAAAAATTTGACTTGAGTCGTTTATTTTTACATGCGGCTCAATTAGAGTTGGAGCTAGTTTCAGGGGGGCGTTTAGTGATTAAGGCAACATTAGCCACTGAATTGCAGCAAGTGTTAGATAATTTGGAGGCAAAGTAACATGCTAAGGTATGAATTGTTGGTCTTTGATTGGGATGGTACTTTGTATGACTCAAGTTGCTTTATTGTTAAATGCGTACAAAAAGCAGCAGAGCAAGTTGACTTGCCTATACCTGATAAAGAGCTTATTAAGCAGTCAATAGGGCTTAGTGTATCTAAGGCTATTGAGCGGAGTATGCCTGATATCTCGCCAATGCAGCAGGCTAATTTAGTGCAAGCTTATAGACGGGTACTGGTAGAGCATGCTTGTAAGCCAACTCTGTTTGAGGGTGCGAAAGAAGTTTTGCAGGGTTTGCGACATACAGGTTACTTATTAGCTATTGCGACCGGAAAAGATAGCCGTGGTTTGGCGCTTGATTTAGAGTTGCTAGGTATTGAGGATTTATTTATCGCAACCCGAGGAGCAGATCAGGCTGCCTCAAAGCCAGACCCGCTTATGTTAACTCAATTGCTTGACGAAACAGGAAGTGAACCTGAGCAAGCCTTAGTAATTGGTGATACAGAATTTGACCTTCTAATGGCTGAGAATGCTAATGTTGATGCTTTAGCAGTGAGCTATGGAGTGCATGATACCGAGCGTTTGCAGGGAGAGCGAGTACGTGGTTTGATTCACGATATTCGCGAGTTACCGGAGTGGTTGGCAGGCGGCGGCAAACAAGATGCCTAAATTATCAGCAATAAACGCAGAAAAGCTTTGACAATTGAAGCTGTCTCGTTAAAATTCGATCCTTATGACAACAGTACCGCAATCCCAACTAATTGATATTTCTAGTTTTACTCGTGGTGAACAGGAAATTTCTGGGAAAATTGCTTTGGCACAGCTGTCTCGTTTATTAGAGGTTTGTGCCGTTGATCAGCTTAAAGGTATGGCAGAGGTGGTTGTTCATGGTAGCTTAGAGCAGGGGCTCAGACTGTTACGAGGTCAAGTTAAAGCATCGTTACCATTAGTTTGCCAGCGCTGTATGCAGTCTTTTGAGCTGCCGATAGTGACAAAGTTTAAGCTTGCTGTAGTTGCTTGTGAACAAGAAGCAGAGCAATTACCAGCAGACTGTGAGCCGCTAATTTTACCTGAAGGTGAATTGAGAGTAGCTGCTTTAGTTGAGGATGAGTTGTTGTTAGCAATGCCTACTGTGGGATTACACCCAGTTGAGCAATGCAAAGTGAAAAAAGGGTCTTGGCACTTTGGAAAAGTTGCTTTAGAGCCTGAGCAGAAAGCCAACCCATTTGCGCAGTTGGCTGATTTGAAAAAGGTTAATAAATAGGAGCTTATTATGGCCGTACAACAGAATCGCAAAACCCGCTCTAAGCGTAATATGCGTCGTTCACATGATGCGCTAGGTAGTGCTACTTTATCAGTAGATAGCACAACAGGCGAAAAACATCGTCGTCACCACGTTTCAGAAACGGGCTATTATCGTGGTCGCCAGGTGGTAGAGGTTAACCAAGTCGAAGTAAATGACGACGAAGATTAACTCTAACCTTTAATCACTAGAGCGAAGGTGCTTGTTTTGAAAAAAATTACTATTGCAGTGGATGCGATGGGTGGCGATAGGGGGGTTGATCTTGTCATCCCCGCGGCTATTCGTGCGGTAAAAAAACACCCTAATCTTGAACTTATTCTAGTGGGCCAGCAAAAAGTCATAAATGAGAAGTTGCGGCGTCGTAAAGCCCATCGCCACGCTCAAATTACAGTTCACCATGCAAGTGAGGAAGTAGGCATGGATGAATCTCCTGCTATTGCTTTACGCACCAAAAAAGATTCTTCTATGCGTGTAGCAATAAATCTCGTTAAAGAAGAGCAAGCGGATGCTTGCGTGAGTGCTGGGAATACGGGTGCATTATTGGCGACAGCTCGCTTTGTTTTAAAAACTATTCCTGGTGTAGATCGTCCAGCTATTCTTGGTATGATTCCTGCTCGCAATAAAGAAGGCTATATTCGGTTAATTGATATGGGGGCGAATATTCGCTGCACAGAAGAGCACCTGTTTCAATTTGCAGCAATGGGTTCTGTATTGGCCCAAGCAGTTGATGATATGAAAAAACCTCGAGTCGCTTTGCTTAACGTTGGTGAAGAAGATATTAAGGGGCACGAAGAGATAAGAGCTGCTGCCAAATTGCTCGAGGCATGCGAAGACATTAACTATACCGGTTTTATAGAGGGCAATAACCTCTTTACAGACTCTGCTGATATTATCGTTTGTGACGGCTTTGCTGGAAATATTGCATTGAAATCAATTGAAGGCTTTGCTGGTTTTATGAAGCATATGATCTTGCAGGCGATGAAACGCAATATTTTTAATAAATTGATGGCTGCTGCCGCTGCGCCTATTTTTGTTTATATTCGTTCTGCAGTTAATCCTGCTAATTATAATGGTGCTCGTTTTATTGGTTTACGAGGCACGGTTATTAAGAGCCATGGTGGTACAACGGTGGTGGGTTTTGTTGCTGCTATTGAGCGTGCTATGCGTGACGTTAGAGTAGATGTCCCTCAATTAATTAGCGCTGAGGTAGGTAAGTTACTTAGCCAGCAACAAGATACTTTACTATGACTTATACCAAGCTTGTTGGTATTGGTAGCTACTTACCTAAAAAGGCGCTTACCAATCACGACTTAGAAAAAATGGTTGATACTTCGGACGAATGGATCGTTGAGCGTTCAGGTATTTCTGTTCGTCATATTGCTGCTGAGGATGAAACGACTGTCACTATGGCAGAACAAGCAGCAATAAAAGCTCTTAACCCTGCTGCTATTAATGCTGACCAGCTTGATTTAATTATCGTTGCGACATGTACTCCTGATAAACTGTTTCCAAGTAGCGCCTGCCTTTTGCAGCAACGTTTAGGCGCTAAAAAAGCCGCTGCTTTTGATATGAGTGCAGCTTGCTCGGGTTTTATCTATGCACTATCAACAGCAGATCACTTTATTAAAACAGGTGCCGCTCAGCATGTGCTAGTGGTAGGTAGTGAAACGTTATCACGTGTCGTTGACTGGCAGGATCGTGCTACTTGTGTGTTATTTGGTGATGGGGCTGGTGCCGTAGTTTTATCAGCTAGCGAGGAGCCTGGTATCTTAACTAGCAAGCTTTATGCCGATGGTAATTTTGGTGATATTTTGTCTTTGCCTAGTGGGGCGCCATTTCCTGCTTATGAAGCTGAAAAAAAAATTAACAATTGCTATGCAGGGACGTGAAGTGTTTCGTTTAGCTGTTGATCGACTGACGCAGTCAGTGGCTGACTTAGTATCACTAGCTAATCTGAAGGTCGATGATATTGACTGGATTGTGCCGCACCAAGCTAACTATCGTATTATTAAAATGATAATTAGTAAGTTAAAAATTCCAGCTGATAAAGTTGTTGTTACGGTTGATCAGCACGCTAATACCTCAAGTGCATCAATACCTTTGGCGCTTGATCAAGCTATTTCTGATGGGCGAATTAAGTCTGGACAAACTTTATTGTTAGAAGCCTTTGGCGGTGGTTTAACCTGGGGCGGGGTGGTACTTCGTTTTTAGCAAAATCGTTGAGGGTAATCGACATGATTAATCAACAAAAAGCCGTTGTTTTTCCTGGGCAGGGTTCGCAGAAGCTTGGCATGATGAGCTTCTATCTCGAAAATTATTTACCAACTAAAGATTACTTTGCTCGCGCTAACCAGATATTGGACTATGACTTATTAGCTTTAATTCAGGATGGACCTGAAGAACAACTTAATCAAACACGTTATACCCAGCCTGCAATGTTAGTTGCAGATCTTGTCGCTTGGTACTATTGGTTAGAGCAAAACGATAAGCAACCAGGTTGGTTGGCAGGGCACAGCTTGGGTGAGTATGCTGCTTTGGTTGCAGGTAATGCAATAAGTTTTGAGGCGGCTGTTGATTTGGTTGCGAAGCGGGCTCAGTTTATGCAGTCAGCCGTTGCGGTTGGAGAGGGTGCTATGGCAGCATTGCTTGGTTTGTCTGTTGATCAAGTCGAGCTTCTATGTCAGCAAGCGAGCTCTTCAGAGGTTATTGTGACGGCAGCTAATTTAAATGCTCCAGGGCAGATTGTTGTAGCAGGAAGCGCCTTAGCAGTGGAGGGCGTTATTGAATTAGCTAAGCAAGCAGGTGCTAAGCGTGCTATTAAATTGCCAGTTAGTGTACCTTCGCACTGTCCTTTAATGGAACCTGCCGCTAAGCAGCTAGCAGTGGCGCTTGAAGAAGTTGACATTGAAATGCCGGATATTCCTGTGGTGCATAATAGTAGTGTCGCTATTGCACAAACACCTGTTGAGATAAAACAGGCGTTAGTGGCACAACTTTATAATCCAGTGCGCTGGATTGAAACCATAGAGCTTTTTGCTGCAAGGGGTGTGTTGCAAGTAGTTGAATGTGGTCCAGGTAAGGTTTTAACTAGCTTGAATAAACGTATTGTTAAAGGGCTTGAGTATACCCAGGTAGTTGCAGGTTGAGGGTTGTAGTACAAAAAGGCTAATTAATTTAGAGAGGTGAAACATGTCTTTGCAAGGAAAAGTGGCTTTGGTTACAGGGGCAAGTCGTGGGATTGGTAAGGCAATAGCGATTGCGCTAGCTCAACATGGAGCAACGGTATATGGTACAGCGACGACAGAAGCCGGTGCCCAATCAATAAGCCAATTTTTTTTAGAACATGGATTAATTGGCTTTGGTAAGGTTTTAAATTTAAATGATTTTGATTCAGTTAAACCAGTCCTTGATCAAATAAAAGCTGAGTCTGGCGCTATTGAGGTGTTAGTTAATAATGCGGCCATTACGCGGGATAACTTACTATTACGCATGAAGGACGATGAGTGGGACAGTGTGATGGCGGTTAACCTTGATAGCGTATTTAGATTAACAAAGCTGTGTTTGAGAGACATGATCAAAGCACGCTGGGGGCGGATTATTGCCATTAGTTCTGTTGTAGGTGTATCGGGTAATGCGGGACAAGCAAATTATGCTGCAGCAAAAGCAGGTGTGATTGGTTTTATGAAATCTTTAGCTCAAGAGGTAGCAAGCCGTCATATTACGGCTAATGTTATTGCGCCTGGGTTTATTGATACTGACATGACATGGGCTTTAAACGAACAGCAGACAAGTGCAATTTTAAATCATATTCCTATGGCGAGAATGGGTGAACCTGAAGAAATTGCAGCATGTGCTGCTTTTCTTGCATCGCCATTGGCAGGGTATATTACTGGGCAAACGATTCATGTAAATGGTGGTATGTTAATGCCTTAATAGATTTTTGAAACAAAAAGGTGGATGAAAGTGAAGTTTAAATTACTGGTATTAATGACTATTACGCTTGCTCTGGCGGGCTGTGCTACTTCAGGGCCTCGTTATCAAGAGCCCACGGGCTCTCACGTTGCTGTGCTTACTGTTAAAAATAAAGGGGCTGGTGGCGCTATTTTTAGTGGATTTAGTCATGAACTTAATAACCAGCTTGATATCGTTAAAATTGATGGCAAGTCTCCAAGTTTGTGGCGGGGTGACTCAATTAAGTTAGCGCCAGGTGAGCATACGGTTCGTGTACTTTGCTCTATAAGCGGCAAACCCTTCGGCTCTAAAACCTTTAGTTATAACTTTAAAGCCTCTCATCGTTATTTAATTGCTTACCCTAAAGCACTTTACAGCGGTTATAACGTTGATTTAAGTGCTTGTAAAAAACTAACTATCCAGCAGATATAATTGCGGAAAAACTATGCAAAGGCGCAGGTTTATCCTACTAAAAAAGACTTGCAACTTTTGATGGTTTAACTAAACTAACACCTTTATTTTTAAAGTAAAAGAGGAAGTCGTTGCATGAGCACAGCAGAAGAGCGAGTGAAAAAAATCGTTGCTGAACAACTAGGCCTTAAAGTTGAGGATGTTAAAGATGATGCTTCTTTTGTCGATGACCTAGGTGCAGATTCACTCGATACTGTTGAATTGGTTATGGCCTTAGAAGATGAGTTTGAAATTGAAATTCTTGATGAGGAAGCTGAGAAGATTTCAACGATCAAAGAGGCTATCGAACACATCGACGCACATCTAAACGAAGCTAGCTAGCTCTAGCTTTTCAGCGATCAGCGAACGACTCCCGGTTGCTATGCTAACTGGGAGTATTCAGAGAATTTATATAACTTAGGTTGAGGTGTAGCTTGAAAACAGGGCGTATTGTTGTTACCGGCTTAGGGATGATTTCGCCGTTAGGCAATAACGTTGAAAACTCATGGCAAGCAGCTCTAGCAGGACAAAGCGGTGTTGGTAAGATTACTTGCTGTGATGTCAGTGCCTATAGCTCCAAAATCGCGGGTTCAGTAAAAGACTTTGATGTAACAGCTTATATGACAGCTCGTGAAGCACGTCGTAGTGATAAGTTTATTCACTATGCTTTAGCGGCGGCAGAACAAGCCATGCTGGACTCTGGTTTATCAATGGAGGACGAAAATCCGCATCGAGTAGGTGTTGCGGTTGGTTCTGGCATTGGTGGCCTGCCTGTTATAGAAGAATCAAGTGCAATAATCTATAAGCCAGGCCCTAAAAAAATCTCCCCTTTTTTTATTCCTGCAACCATTATCAATATGGCTAGTGGTCATATTTCAATAAAATATGGCATGAAAGGCCCTAACATTAGTATCGTTACGGCTTGTACAACAGCTACTCACAATATTGGCCAGGCTGCGCGAATGATTGCTTATGGTGATGCTGATGTAATGGTTGCAGGTGGTGCAGAAATGGCAACCAGTCAGCTTGGTGTTGGTGGGTTTAGTGGAATGCGAGCATTATCAACTCGTAATGATGAGCCTGAGAAAGCTAGCCGACCTTGGGATAAAGATCGAGATGGCTTTGTGCTTGGTGATGGCGCTGGAGTATTAATTTTAGAATCCTATGAGCATGCTAAAGCTCGAGGCGCAAAAATTTATGCAGAACTCGCAGGCTTTGGTATGAGTGCTGATGCTTATCATATGACGGCCCCTTTAGCTGAGGGGGCTGAATCAGCTATGAATATTGCAATGGCTGATGCTGGTATTGTCCCTGAGCAAGTTGATTATATTAATGCTCATGCAACTTCAACAGCGCTAGGAGATGCCAATGAGGCAACAGCAATCAAAAACTGTTTTGGTAGCCATGCATATGAGCTAGCTGTTAGTTCAACAAAATCAATGACGGGACATTTGTTAGGCGCTTCAGGTGTAGTTGAGGCGATTTTCTCAATATTAAGCTTGCGTGATCAAATAGTGCCGCCAACGATCAATCTTGATAACCCCGATGAAGGTTGTGATCTGAACTTCGTTCCTCATACAGCGCAACAAAGGCAGGTTAAGGTTTGTCTCTCCAATTCTTTTGGTTTTGGTGGCACCAATGGGTGTTTAGCCTTTAAACAATGCGATTAAAAAAGCTCATTACAATTATTGTTGCCATTATTCTTTTGGCTTTACTACTAGTTGCTGTTGCCTGGGTTCGTTTTGAGCGCACTAGCATTGTACCTCCCTCTGGCCTGACCTATGTTTTACAGCCAGGTACTTCTGTAACTCAATTGGCCTATGATTTAAAGAAGAAGGGCACACTAGATTCAGTGGTTTTCTTTAAGCTATTGTTACGACTGCGGCATGCAACAGCTAAGCTGCAGGCAGGGGAGTATTTTTTTCCACCAGGTAGTACGCCCAACCAAGTGATTAACAAGATGTTAGCTGGTGAGATTGTCCATCATGCATTTACTATTGTTAATGGGTGGAATAGCTACCAAGTCTTAGCTGCACTTGAGTCTGACCCTTATATAAACCCCAGTTCGGAGTTAATAGTGATCAAGTAATTAAATTCTAATTGCTTGGCAACCTTTTCACTGCAGTAATTGTTAATGGCTCAATAATATAAGCAGCCAACCCAGCAACAAGATGTGTAATAGCATTTGCAACCGAGCGATGTCTGGTGTGCCAAATATGAAACTTATGTTTCAAGCAGCCAAAAACAGTCTCAATGATCCCTCGCTGATTTAATAACTGTTGCTCGTGATCGCTAAGTGGCTGCGCATTTTTCATATTTTTTCTTTTGCGTGTAATTAACTTCAAACCGCTATCAAGTAGTTTTTCAAAAACAGCCTTCCCAATATAGCCTTTATCTCCGAAGGCCAAACCCTCCAGCCCTTCAAACAATGAGACACCTGGCTGTTACGTCTATCTTTATTTAGGGGAATTGAGCTAGTTTTATCTCATAATAAACAAGGTTTTTAGTAACCTATCAAGGTAAAATAACTTGATATAAAAACTATAGTGAAATTAGTCATGCGCAGAATCATAAAAGCGATTAAAAGCCTGAGTGATTACCTGATCCTGCTGAAAAAAAATCCAGAGCTACTAAGGCCAGAGCAGTGCAGCCATTGCGGTGCAGGTGGACTATGGTCACATGGATCATATGATCGAAAACCAGATAGGAACCCAGGTAAAGGACGCTCTTTAAATCCCACCCCTGTTTTGAGATTTTATTGTCATCAATGTAAACGTACTTGTTCAACCCTACCTGAGATACTTTCTCCAAAGCGTTGGTATTGCTGGTCAGTTCAGCAGGCAGTGTTAATGAGCGTGCTCCTGGGAAAAGTATTAGCTCATCAGGTCAGGAGCAAGGTGTTAGTCGACACACCGTTGCTAGGTGGTTTCACTGGTTGGTTGACCACTTCGTTGATTACTCCTTCCATATCAAAGCACATCCGTTGTGGTTACAGCTTGGGCGACATAGTGATCCACAAGCGTTTTGGTTGGCCTGCCTTGGTGAGCATGATTTATCGAGCATCATGCTTTTTCTTAACAACACAGGAGTGAGCATCCCATAATTAATTAACGTTGTTACGTCTATCTTTATTTAGGGGAATTGAGCTAGTTTTATCTCATAATAAACAAGGTTTTTAGTAACCTATCAAGGTAAAATAACTTGATATAAAAACTATAGTGAAATTAGTCATGCGCAGAATCATAAAAGCGATTAAAAGCCTGAGTGATTACCTGATCCTGCTGAAAAAAAATCCAGAGCTACTAAGGCCAGAGCAGTGCAGCCATTGCGGTGCAGGTGGACTATGGTCACATGGATCATATGATCGAAAACCAGATAGGAACCCAGGTAAAGGACGCTCTTTAAATCCCACCCCTGTTTTGAGATTTTATTGTCATCAATGTAAACGTACTTGTTCAACCCTACCTGAGATACTTTCTCCAAAGCGTTGGTATTGCTGGTCAGTTCAGCAGGCAGTGTTAATGAGCGTGCTCCTGGGAAAAGTATTAGCTCATCAGGTCAGGAGCAAGGTGTTAGTCGACACACCGTTGCTAGGTGGTTTCACTGGTTGGTTGACCACTTCGTTGATTACTCCTTCCATATCAAAGCACATCCGTTGTGGTTACAGCTTGGGCGACATAGTGATCCACAAGCGTTTTGGTTGGCCTGCCTTGGTGAGCATGATTTATCGAGCATCATGCTTTTTCTTAACAACACAGGAGTGAGCATCCCATAATTAATTAACGTGAAAAAAAGTTGAGATGGATATTTTCTGTAAACCTCACGACCCCACACAGTTTGAGCGTAGCATTCTCAACTCAAGTTGTGATTAACTCATTGCAAGTAGTTAAATCACACAGGAATTGCAAAATGACCAAGCCCATTCACCCAACAGCACTGTTTCGCCTAAGTGTTTTAGGTGAGCTATGTAGCCGAAATAGTTTTGAGCATGGTGAGCTCAAGAGCATTATTAAAAGGTTGTCCCAGCAAACCTACAACATTCCAGGTAGTAAGCGTGTTCACCTCAGTGCTAAAACAATTGAGAATTGGTATTACGCCTGGTTAAAGCAGGGTATTGATGGATTAGTTCCTAAAACTCGACGAGACAAAGGCCAGTGTCACATCAATCCAGAGCTACAAGAGTTAATTATTTCCACTAAACAGGAAAGCCCTTCAAGATCAATTCCGACCGTGATTAAACTCTTAGAAACTCAAGGGAAGGTAGCACGAGGTGAATTATCTCACGCAACAGTTCACCGCTTATTAGTAAAACACGGCCTGTCTAAAAGAACAGTCACACCTTCTAACCAAATTGAGCGCCGCTCATTTGAGGCGCTCACAGCTTGTGATATTTGGTATGGCGATGTCATGCATGGTCCAACGATTTACGATGGCCAAAGAAGAGTTAAAAGCTATTTGGTGAGTATTTTTGATGATGCCTCAAGGTTGGTCTGTCACAGTAAATTTTGTACTGATGAGAGTGCCATTACTATTGAGCATGTGTTGAAAGAGGCATTACTCAAACGTGGGCTTCCTGTTAAGCTCATCATTGACAACGGCCCTGCCTACCGTGCTAAAACGTTGCAAACCATTTGTGCTCGTTTGAAAATTCAATTGATTTACGGCAGGCCCTATGAACCGCAAAGCAAAGGCAAACTAGAGCGTTGGCATAGAACAGTACGCGAGCAATTCCTAGCTGAATGCAACCTGGATTCCATTCATAGTTTCAATGCGCTGAATGATCGATTTTGGGCTTGGGTTGAGCGTGTTTATCATCAAGCCTCGCAAAGCGCCCTGCCTGACAAGATGACCCCGTTACAACGCTATCAGCAAGACCTCACTAAAATTCAGCCGTTAGGTTGTTTGGCCGATAAGCTAGATGATTACTTCCTGCATCGCATTAAGCGCCGAGTCAGGAAGGATGGCACGGTAAGCTGGAATAATCGACTCTTTGAAGTTCCGTTTGAACTGGCTCAACAAGAGGTTTATTTAGTGGTTGATCCGCATAGTGACTCCGCCCGTCACGTCGAATCATTGGAATATCAATACCTTGGTGCAGTGGGAGAGCTGGACAAACATAACAACCTTTCTAGAACCCGAGCTAGACCTCAGATGCCGGAACAACCAGCAAGAAAAATCTCGCTAGTTGAGATTGTTTATAACCAAGTTAAAGAGGATTTGGATATCACTGAGGAGATACCGTCATAAACGTCAACAATAAATTGTAAAATTTTTACTAGGCATCCGCTGAAAATGGCTGCTGTGTTTTTAGGATGCCATAAATCATATGCACCATTTTTCTCATAACAGCACAAATGGCTAGCTTCTTTGGCTTGCCTTTTTTGAGCAGCTTTTCATAAAATTTCTTCAAAATAGGATTATGCCTTATAGCCACTAATGCCGGCATGTAAAGCGCCTTTCGCAACCAAGCACTACCAACCTTTGAGAGCCGTGATGAATTCAATGAAGTGCCTGATTGTGACTGGCTGGGATTTAAACCAATATGAGCAGCCAATTGTTTTGCGCCAGAAAATCTTTCAATATTATTAAAAAAAGCAGTTAGTGTTTGAGCGGTTTTATCACCAATGCCTGGGATGCTTTTAAGCAGCTCTGTGTTATTCTTCAGATCATCATCACTCGCGATCAGCTTACTAATTTCTTCCTGCAGTCGTAAAATTTCTTTTTCCATATAATCGATATGATTTTGTATAGAGCTAATAATTGTTTCTTCCGCTAGCTCCAGCCTGTTTTGTTCATTGCTGACTTGGGAGGTTAATACTTCAGATCTCTGTATCAAAGCTCTTAGAGCCTCTATATTAGCTGGCAAAGGCTGCCATAGCGTTGGAGTAAAATGATTTGAATAGTCCTTAATACTGACCGCATCGGCCTTGTCGGTCTTGTTTCGTATTAGCTGTCCTTTCATAAAAAACTTTATTCGTGCAGGATTAATTATACTGACATCACACTTCTCACTATGTAAATAAAGAGCCAATGCATTACCGTATTTACCTGTTGATTCCATGCAAAAATGAAGTGACTGATCAGATAAAGATTGCGTCCATTCTAATAACTCAGAAAAGCCCTCAGGATTATTATTAAAATGTTTAACGTGATCTTTTCCGCTAGTGGTGATAGCAGCAACAAAATCAGATTTTGCAATATCAATACCAACACAATTTTTTTTCATTTGCTAGAGCCTCTTAAATTTTATTACACTAACAAACTTGGGAAATCATAGTTCGGATCAACCTTGCAAATACAGGCTCACAATGGCCTAAGATACCGTTCGATCTCATGAACTTATGAGGGTGGAAGGGAGCTAAATCTCCTCAACAGGATTAAATCCTAAGGACGAACACGGCTTCACCTTCCGCCTACCCAAGCAT
Source organism: Gammaproteobacteria bacterium (assembly GCA_965196985.1). Taxonomy (GTDB): domain Bacteria; phylum Pseudomonadota; class Gammaproteobacteria; order UBA12402; family UBA12402; genus 2-12-FULL-35-23. The sequence continues at coordinate 86,695 of CBDALO010000072.1, forward strand.
CCTTGGGATTGTAGCAATATTGTCATATCTCTACAGTTATTTAAGATACAAGGATGAGTAAGATGTATCTTCAACATTTTGGCTTGAAATTTGATCCATTGGGTAAATCAAACATTATTGAATTGGCGCAGTCAAAGCGACTAGAACAGCAACTTAATGGTTTGCTAGAAACACGCGGCTTAGCAGTGATTACTGGCGACTCAGGGACAGGAAAGACCACGGCGCTAAGATACTGGAGCAATAAACTCAACCCGCTGACCCATCAAGTCATTTATCAATCAGACACTCACTTTCGGTCATTTGATGTGTACTCTCAGCTTGCCGAAAATCTAGGTTTAGAAAACTATTACCGATTCTCTAAACTTTGGAGAGACTTGAAGCAGAGCTTGATCGCGCTCTACCATGATAAAAACGTTCAGCCTATTTGGATCCTAGACGAGGCGCATCAGCTTAGTAATGATTTCATTCTACGATTACCTGACTTCCTTAATTTCAGTTTTGACAGCAAAGACGTCATGACGATTATCTTATGTGGACTCCCATCACTTCTAGCAACATTGCAGAGACCAGCCTATGAACCTATCAACTCTAGAATTCAGTGCTTTATTAGGTGGCATGCAATTGAAGATAGCAGGGATTTTGAGAGCATTATTCACGCTGCTTTTGAGAAGGCAGGAATGAGCAGCAGCTTATTCACTGAAACAGGTATTCGTGCAGTACACATGGCCACAAAAGGTAGGCTTCGTTATGTTGATAGGCTCATGCGACATGCGTTGCTAATCGCCGCTAATATGAATTTAAACCATATACCGGATGATGTCATTAATCAGGCAATTCATGAGCTAAAAGGTTAACTATTTGACACCATCTCACGCAAAATAGGTTGAGATGGTTTCTCTAAATTATTGTGGGACGTTACACTGCAGCTAAATCATGATGATTGCCGGGCGTGACTTTAAAGGCGATTAACTCACCTATGTCATTGATTACTAAATGAAGTTTCAGACCAAAAAACCAACCAACAGATGTTTTTCCAAGTTTTGCAACCGCTTTAAATGTGCGGTGGCGTTTAGTGCGTTTAATGTGACAGTTTGGTAGGCAACTTGAGTCAATGTAGTAAATGCCACTACGCCTGCCACCGTTAAGAGTAATAAAAATTGTCAGTGGCATTAGCGCTCTAGGCATCAATTCAATAAAACGTGAGTAACTGGGTAAATTAGGGAAGTAATGTCCCCAGTATGTTTTTAGAAAGCCAGTATAAAAATATTTAAAGTTTCTATAGCCGATCATTTGGAACAAAATCATGATTGTCATAATCTCGCTATAAGCTAAACAACAAGGTGGACCTGACTTTTTTTCTGCGCTAGTGCGCCATCCTTTCTGTAAATTCCATTGACTTGCTGAAAATAAGCAGGCGACTCAGTCAGATTAGAAATTCCTTTTAAGGTAAACTTAACCAAAAAAGAGGAATGACAATGAGCTGCTATAAAAATGAGAACTTAATCAAAGAAGCCATACATGTTTTAGCGATGGAGGGGTTTGAAGCTTTACCTAAGCTTGTCTCCAGGTTGATGAATGAGGCTATGTTAATAGAAAGGGAGCGCCATTTAAATGCCAGTCCTTATGAGCGAACTGGCGATAGAAACGGATATGCGAACGGCTTTAAACCAAGGTTAATTAACACAGGTCAAGGTCAGCTTGAGCTACAGATACCGCAGGTTAGAGACTCCAATGAAGCCTTCTATCCATCAGTCTTAGAGCGAGGTGTACGCTCTGATAGAGCACTTAAGCTGGCTGTCGCTGAAATGTATGTGCATGGGGTTTCCACGCGCAAAGTTGAAAAGGTGCTAAAGCAACTCTGTGGAACAGATATTTCAAGCACAGAGGTAAGCCGTTGCGCTAAATTGTTGGATGAAGATTTAAAGAAATGGCGAAATAAGCCGTTAGGAAAGATAAAATATCTTTGGCTAGATGCACGTTATGAGAAGGTGCGCACTAGCGGCACAGTACAAGACTGTGCGGTATTGATAGCCTATGGCTTTGATGAATCAACCGGCAAGAGAACAGTGCTAGATGTTTCTGTTGCGTTATCAGAGGCTGAGGTACATTGGCGTGATTTTCTTCAGCAGTTGGTTGAGCGAGGTATACATGGTATTGAGTTGATTACTAGCGACGCTCATACTGGCCTAAAAGCCGCTAGAAGAGCTGTGTTCCCCAGTGTTCCTTGGCAACGCTGCCAATTTCATTTGCAGCAAAATGCTCAGGCTCACATACCAAAGCGCTCAATGAAGGAACCAGTAGCTGAGGAGATTACAGCTATATTTAATGCCTCAAACATTCATGAGTCGGAAAGACTATTGGCTATGGCGGTAGATAAATATCAGCAAACAGCACCAGAGCTTTCTTCTTGGTTGGAAGTGAATATACCGGAGGGCTTAGTAGTGATGAACTTTGACAGGCCGCATCAAAAAAGATTAAGAACCAGTAACATAGCTGAGCGCGTAAACAGAGAGGTAAAAAGAAGGACGCATACAGTTGGAATTTTCCCTAATACTGAATCGTGCCTAAGGCTCGTATCAGCTGTTTTAGTGGAAATTGATGACCAGTGGAGCGGATCACCTAGATACTTAAGTTGAAGTGAATAATAAGGCTTCATAGGGTTTTAGGATAGATCATTCTTGTTCTTATTAACGAGATATAATTGCTATTACCTAAAAGTTAATAATTTATTTTGAGAGGAGAAAAATTTGAGGTATAAATAATTTTTTAGATTGATTAGCATAATTAATTTAAGATATTATGCGATGAGACAGGTACAATAGAGTGCCATTTAGAATTTTAAAGGTTTTTCTAAGTACTGAAGTTGGTTTTTACAGACAAAATAACGCTCTATCTTTTCTGCAGATGAAGGGAGTAGATCTTTGCGCTCAAGTGCTGCAAATTCCTCAGCAAAATCATCTATGCGACAAAATAACTCTATAACCTCGCGCTCATGTATCATAACCACATCCATTATTAGTAATAATTTCAAAAGGTTATATAAGTTTTTCACTAAATCCAAGGCTGCCATAACTCCGAACTGGGGTTTATATAAAACATACTTTGAAAGGCTTGTCGTTAGCACAGGTTGCTAAGCGTTTAAATTTACCTCATCCTTCGCCTGAAGGTTTACTTTTTCCAGATACTTACTTTTTTACTCTTGATACGCCTGATACTGAAATTTTGTCACGAGCAGTTGAGGAGATGAGAAACTATCTTCAGGAACAATGGCCAAGGCGAGCAAGAGGTTTGCCTTATCGCTCACCGTATCAGGCCTTAATTGTTGCTTCAATGGTGGAAAAAGAAACAGCTTTGCCTAGGGAAATGCCCATTATTGCTGCAATTATTTTAAAACGTTTAAAGATTTGGATGCATTTGCAAATTGATTCAACGGTTATCTATGGTTTGGAGCCTCATTTTTCAGGTAATTTAACAATTAATGATTTAAAGAAGAAAACCCCGTACAATACCTACACGAAATATGGGTTGCCACCAACGCCAATTGCTATGCCAAGTGCTTTAGCTATTCATGCGGCGTTACATCCAGCAAAAACTCCGTACCTTTACTATGTAGCAAAGGGTGATGGTAGCCACCAATTTTCGGTTACACTGGCTGAGCAAAATGCTGCAGTGGCTAAGTATCAATTAGGGAAAGATAATAGCGAAAGCAAGGGTGACAAGGTAGATGAAACAAAGTAAAGGTTTATTTATTACAGTAGAAGGTATTGAAGGTGTTGGTAAGTCAACAGCCATTCGTTTTTTACAAGCTTATCTAGAGGATAGAGAAGTTGATGTGCTAGTGACTCGAGAGCCTGGCGGTACAGAAATTGCTGAGGTTATTCGGAAGATGCTCTTGGCGCATTATAATGAGCCTATGACGCAAGACACTGAGTTGCTGTTAATGTTTGCTAGTCGAGCTCAGCACATTGCACATGTTATTAAACCCGCATTGAAAAAAAAACAATTAGTACTTTGTGATCGGTTCACCGATGCAAGCTTTGCTTATCAAGGGGCTGGGAGAGGTATGCCTGAAGACTACATTGCTGCTTTGGAGCGTTGGGTGCAAGGTGGGCTTAAACCTGATTTAACGATTTTACTTGATGCCCCTGCCAAGCTGGGTGCACACCGAGCTAAACATAGAGGAGTAATGGCAGATCGTATTGAGCTTGAGCAGATACAGTTTTTTGAGCGTGCGCGTGGTGCCTACTTGGCGCGGGCTGAGCTAGAGCCTACGCGGTTTAGGGTTATTGATGCAACGCAAAGCTTAGCGCAAGTTAAGCAGGAACTTACCACAATTATGGATGACTGTTTAAGCTTACTTTCATGATGCAATTCTTTCCGTGGCAAGCTGTTGAGTGGCAAAAACTGTTAGCGAGCAAAACAGAAGGACGTTTAGCACATGCTTATTTACTGGAAGGTTTGCCAGGGCTTGGGAAACTTGAGTTTGCTAAAGCATTTGCTAAGTTATTGCTTTGTGAGTCACCTAATGAATTAGCTGCTTGTGAGCAGTGCCGGTCTTGTCAGTTGGTAACCGCTGGCTCCCACCCTGATTATCAGCTCTTATTACCGGAAGCCACTGGAAAAGCAATTAAAATTGATAGTATTCGTCAGCTTAACGAAGTCATCACTACTACACCGCAGATTGCTAGTAGACAAGTCGTAGTGCTTAGCCCGGCTGAAGCAATGAATCGTGCAGCAGCAAATGCGCTGTTAAAGTCTTTAGAAGAGCCTCCTGGTGAGACTTTCTTTTTCTTGGTGAGTAGTGCTGCTAATAAATTATTACCAACAATACGAAGTCGTTGTCAGTGGTTGCATTTCTCTTCGCCCAGTAAGCAGCAGGCAGAAGAATGGTTGCTGACTCAGGTTAACGATATGAACCAAGCTTCCTTAGCTTTACAATTAAGCGGTGGGGCACCGTTATTAGCTCTAAGCTTGCTTGAGTCTGATGAGCTCATTAAAAGGAAACAATGGTTTGCTTCTTGGTTGGCTTGGCAGCAAGGTCAATTGGCTTTTTCGCAGTTAGTGGCCGAATGGAAAGATGAACCCTTGGATCGCTTGCTTATGCAGCTAGCCAGTTGGTTAGCTGATGTAGTAAGGCTTTTGGTAGCAGGTGATATAGCTAGGTTGTCGAATAGTGACTTTGGTGTAGAGTTAAATGCCATGGCAAGTGGGCTTTCTGAGCAGCGAGTTACTGCTGCTTACGAACTAGTAACAAAAAAAATTGCACTAATTACCGGGCCTATTAGCGTTAATGAACAGCTACAACTCGAAGAAGTATTGGTGCAGTGGTTATCAGTGGTTAGTCGGAGGAGCAGGTAAATGTTAGTTGATTCTCATTGTCACCTTTATATGTTGGAGGGAACTAACCAAGGTGAGGAATTAGCAGAAATCATTAAACAGGCAAATGAATACGACGTTAAACATATGCTTTGTGTTTGTGTAACGCTTGATGGCTTTCCTCAAGTATTAAAAATTGCTAAAGCAAATCCTAATATTGCTTGTTCGCTGGGTGTGCATCCTTGCGATATTGAAGGTGAAGTGGTGACGATTGAGTCGTTGCATGAGCTTGCTTGTGATCCGCATGTTGTTGCTATTGGTGAAACAGGTTTAGATTATTTTCGTTTGGCAGATAATGATAGTGTTATACAGGAGCAACAGCGACTCTCATTTGCTAATCAAATTAGCGTTGCTAAACAAGTGGCTAAACCGCTTATTATTCATACGCGTGCAGCTAAGGCTGATACTTTAGCAGTTATGCGTAAATCAGGAGCTGACCAGGTTGGTGGGGTGATGCACTGTTTTACCGAGGATTGGAAAATGGCGCAAGCTGCTTTAGAGTTGAACTTTTATATTTCTATTTCAGGAATTGTGACCTTTAAAAAAGCTGACCAGGTAAAAGCAGTTGCAAAGCAAGTGCCTTTGGATCGATTGTTAATTGAAACGGATGCGCCTTATTTGGCGCCAGTTCCATTTCGTGGTAAAGAAAATCGACCGGCTTATGTGCGTTATGTGGCGGAGTATATTGCTGAGTTAAGAGGTATTGCTTTTGAGGAGTTAGCTGAGCAGACGACTGAAAATTACTTTAATTTATTTAAAGGAGCAAGTCGATATGTTTAAGCCGTTTTCGCTTTATGTTGGTTTGCGTTATACAAGGGCAAAAAAGCGCAGTGGCTTTGTGTCATTTATTTCGCTGATGTCTATGATCGGCATTGCGTTAGGGGTGATGGTGCTAATTACTGTGCTATCGGTAATGAATGGCTTTGATACGCAAATTAGAGCCAAGCTTTTTACTATGGTGCCGCATGTAACAATTACCTCACCTAGCAATCGTTTGACAAATTGGCAGGCGCTGGTTAAAAAAATTCAAGCTGATCCAGAGGTGATTTCGGTTACGCCAGTAGTGTCTGGTCAAGCGTTATTAACTAAAGACGGAGCAACGAGTCCAGCTATCATTGATGGCATTATTCCTTTTGGTAAAGGCCACTTTTTAAATTTAGATAAAAAGATGGTTGAGGGTTCATTGAAAGCAATGCAAGAAAAGCGTTTTTCTTTAGTATTGGGCGCAGGTATTGCAGCTAATTTGGGTGTGGTCGCTGGCGATAGGGTTAACTTAGTCACGCCAGCTGCAGTGGCTACACCAGTTGGGTTGATACCACGTTTTCGTCAGTATCAGGTAGTTGGCGTATTCAGAACAGGTTCTGGTTTCGGGTTTGATAATGCTTATGCTTTTATGCCGCTGCATGAAGCGCAAACCTTATTTATGATGGGTAAACAAGTTAGTGCTTTGCAAATTCGTATTAAAGATTTGTTTAAGGCGCCACAGTTTGCTTGGCAGTTACAGCGCCAGCTAGGTGAGCAATACAACGTGACTGATTGGACTGAGCAGTTTGGCGCTTTCTATCATGCAGTTAAGATGGAAAAAACGATTATGTTTTTTATTCTACTGTTAATTATTGCTGTTGCCGCATTTAACTTAGTTTCAGGTTTAATGATGGGGGTTAATGATAAGGCGGCAGATATTGCTATTTTACGTACTTTTGGTGCAACTCCTGCCAGTATTATGAAAGTCTTTGTGATTCAAGGTTGTCTGATCGGTGCAATAGGTGTTTTATTTGGTGTTGCTGCAGGTATTATCTTATCCCTAAATGTTACTGCTATTGTTAACTGGATTCAAAGCGTGTTTGGTATTCAGTTTCTTAACCCAAACGTTTACTTTGTCAGTTATTTACCTTCGCAACTGCAGTTTAGTGACGTGGTAGAGGTGGCTGCACTTGCTTTCTTAATGAGCTTGTTAGCAACAATTTATCCTGCTTGGCGAGCATCTCGTCTACAACCTGCGGAGGCGCTGCGCTATGAGTGATACGCCGATACTTTGTTGTAAACAACTAAAGAAAACTTATACAGAAGGGCCTAAGGCTATTGAGGTGCTTAACGGTATAGATTTTACTGTTGGCGCTAAACAAACTCTAGCGATACTAGGCGCTTCAGGTTCGGGTAAAAGTACATTGTTGCAAATACTAGGTGGTTTAGATAAGCCAAGCTCAGGAGAAGTGATTTGGAAAGGGGAGTCTGTTGCAGCGCTTTCAGAGCGAAGACGCTGCCATTTGCGCAATCAACTACTAGGCTTTGTTTATCAATTCCATCATTTATTACCTGAGTTTAGCGCTATAGAAAACGTTGCAATGCCATTATTAATTGCTAATAAACCAGTGAGTGAGTGTCTGCATCGAGCAGAGGTTTTATTAACAGAAGTGGGTTTACGAGAACGGCTTACCCATAAGCCAAGTGAGCTTTCTGGCGGTGAACGTCAACGAGTAGCGATTGCGCGTGCATTGGTGACTGATCCAGCATGTGTGTTAGCTGATGAACCGACTGGTAATTTGGATCAGAAAACCGCTGGCGCAGTGATGGAGGCTATGCTGGCTTTGCAGGAGGCTAAGCAAACAAGTTTTATTATCGTGACGCATAATGAGTCACTGGCAAACCGCTTGGCTCATTGTTACTCTTTAGAAAATGGCCTATTACAAAGGAGCTTGTAAGTGAAAAGAGCTATTAGTTTAGTTGTTGTGGCGAGTCTCGTTTTGGTTTTAACTGGTTGTGGGCGAAAGGTGCCGCCTCCTGCTAGTGTAACGATGGACTCCACTTTTACTTCAAGTAACCAGATAGGTGCCGCGGGTGATTTAGTTGGTATGAGCTTATTGATGACAGTTAATAAGGCCAGTGGCCAACTTGCTAGTTTACATGACAAACACTTATTGGCTAAATTCAGTTTGGGGTATCGCTATAAGCTTTATAGAGTAGATCAACAACTTGATACTTTAATTAGTAAAGGTACCTATGTTTATGATTTAGACCGCTATCACGTTAACCAGTCTCACTTAACGATGCTTTCAACAACAGGACTTAACCTGTTATTAAAGTTTACTACAGCAAAAACTGGTCGCTTTAGTGCTACGCCAAATAACGCCAAAATAAAAAACGCTCAGCTATCAGGAACTTTTTCCATAAAAACAAGCTGATTGTTGTTTTTGATAGAGTAAATCATTTAGATGCTTTCTTAGTGCTAACTAAGTTATGATGTTGCTTTTAAATTATGGTTCTCTTTCAGAATGTGTGGCACGGATCGAGCTGTAGCCCGGACTGAAAATACGAGGCATTTGATAATCCGGGGTTAAGCCGCATTCAGCCCTGGATTTTCACTTTGTTCAATCCAGGTTACACGATGGGAAATGGTTCGTGGCAGGCCCTGTTAGTCGTAAAAGCACTCTGAAAGAAAGCTTAAATTACTATAATAACGGATTTTTTAACGATGCCTATTTCACCTTGGAGATTAAGATTTTATGCCAGAAAGTGGCGTGCGGCCCTTTATGATCAGTCGGTTTGCGAACAGTTTGCTAAAGCAATTCGCGAAGGGGATGGAAAAGCTTTCGTAGCCATGTTGGCTAACCCAAAGCTTAAAATGCGAATTGATCCAAACTATCAAGATGCTGATGGTAATACCTTTCTTCACTTAGCTGTTATGCAAGGTACTTGGTTTTTTGTAACCCCTGTATGTGAATTAGGAGTCCCTAATAACTTAGCTAATAAAGCTGGGAAGCTACCTTGTGACCTTACCTCTTGTTTCAAGAGAGTGGTTGGTGATGCTAAACGTTATAGACCGATTCAGTATGACAGTCTGAGACAAAAGCAAGTCAGACGTGACGCCCTGGTTAAACAAATGCAAGCTTACTATCGTGAGGATTTAACGGGAGGCATTTATCCTGGTAGGCGTTTGGTGGATGATTTGAACTTAACATTTGAGTGTGTTGAAGGTGCTTGCGTTGTGCCTGATTCATGGGAGGCTTTAAATGATGCCGATAAAAGAAGACTAACTTTGCATCAGCGACTTGCTATAGCTCAGCATGTTTCTTCAAGTCGTGCCCTTACCATTGAAACGATGGCACCTGATACTACAAGTAACTGTTACGTTACAGCCGCGCTAACTTTTGTTATAACAGATGATAAGTATATAGGTGGGGGCTTGAATACCTTAAAAGCAGTCACAATCCCAATAAATGTTCCTGGTTATTTAGTCTATAGCGATGATAAAAGTTATGCCCATGCTGAGGAAGAGCTCTTTGCTTATTTAAATCAGGAGTCAATGGCGACTCATTTAGTCGCAGAGCTGCAGTCTACTTTTGGGGTCACGGTGGGTTATAAGTGCTATGCAGTTATATTTGATCTACACACTACTTATAACATGTGCGGTAGCTGTGAGGGTAAGATGTATGGCGTTGAAGGTAGCCATGAAGCTGGTGTGGTTAATAAGTTAGAAAAAGCCTTAGTGAAGGCGGGTATATTGTTACCTCCTGAAAGAACGATGCCTGATTTGTTGCGACCTAGTAGTGCACAGTTATTCGTTAGCGCAAGGGTTAGTTGTCATAGTAATTATCCGCATATTCCCCCAACAAGTGAGCGAGGTCATTTTTATCCTAGCTTTGAAGGGGCAAGCAACAGGGAACGAAATATTGCTAATCATAAAAACGCCGTTGTTTTCCATGCTGCTCATAGTTCTTATATTGATTTAGAGCGCTATCGTTTTTCCTCAAGTAAGCGCCGTAGCTTTGCTCCCTGTTTTGTGCCAAACCAAACCGCTTTTGTGATGAAGAGCAATAGTTCCAGGCAATGGGGTAGGCGACGTCAATTACAGCGTCCTGTGAAAATCAACGCGAGTGTGATGCAGGCTGGTTTAGCCATAATGCCTACAACTTCTGCGCGCTTTAGCTTTTTTGCCGCTAGTAATTCCTTGCTGTTAGGCTTTGTCAGAAAGGGGGATGTTTCTACAGTAGGAAAGTTAATAGAAGAAAGATTGTCTGATATCAAGGCATTGAGCGCACTGATGTTAGCAAAAGATAGAGAGGGGGATATTTACCATGCAGCAGCAATTAGTAATGATCCAGCAATGCTTGATTTGGTGGACTGCTATTTGGCCATGAATTTTCCTGAGGCGAGGACGGCAATGCTAACGAGCGTTGAAGATTCACCTTTAGCCTCAGCACAAACGTTAGAGATTTTTTATCAACTAGTAGGGATTGGTGCTCAAGACCCCTGCGGAGAGTACGGGGTTGTTTTATACGATGCGTTGCTTGATAGTGAGGCAAAATTAAATTTGCTTGGTTTTTACCAAGAACGTGGCTGGTTAGCTGGTTTTGCAGATGTGGAGATGGATGTGGGCGACCTATGTGGTAGCTTACAATTTTCTTGATAGAACTGGTATATATGGCGTTTTTTTAGGCTTGGTTGTGATATGATGCTCGGCTCATAGATTGCTAGTTAGGTTGAACAATGAAATCACTTTTTACCTTGAAAAAAACCAGTCTCTTTTTGGTTATTCTTCTGATTATTTTATTAATAATTGGAGCAGCAATCTGGCGTCGTAATAATTTGCTCTATCACTATAAACCTGTGATACCGGGAGTTCTTTATCGCAGTGGTACTTTATCATATCAAGGGTTAGAGTTGGCTCATCGCCTTTCAGGTTTTAAGACAATTGTTGATTTGAGGTCCCATCAAGAAATTAATAAGAATAAACATGATTGGTATGGTCAGGAGCAACATTTTGCAAAAGATTATCACATCAATCTAATTAATATTTATATTCAACCTTCAGTGCCTCCTACACCAGCGCAAGTAAAACGTTTCTTGAACTTGATGGCGAACAAAAAAAACTTGCCGGTTCTAGTGCATTGTCAGTATGGTGTTGTTCGTACTGGTATGATGGTGGCTGATAGAGCGTTATTTTGTCTGTAAAAACCAACTTCAGTACTTAGAAAAACCTTTAAAATTCTAAATGGCACTCTATTGTACCTGTCTCATCGCATAATATCTTAAATTAATTATGCTAATCAATCTAAAAAATTATTTATACCTCAAATTTTTCTCCTCTCAAAATAAATTATTAACTTTTAGGTAATAGCAATTATATCTCGTTAATAAGAACAAGAATGATCTATCCTAAAACCCTATGAAGCCTTATTATTCACTTCAACTTAAGTATCTAGGTGATCCGCTCCACTGGTCATCAATTTCCACTAAAACAGCTGATACGAGCCTTAGGCACGATTCAGTATTAGGGAAAATTCCAACTGTATGCGTCCTTCTTTTTACCTCTCTGTTTACGCGCTCAGCTATGTTACTGGTTCTTAATCTTTTTTGATGCGGCCTGTCAAAGTTCATCACTACTAAGCCCTCCGGTATATTCACTTCCAACCAAGAAGAAAGCTCTGGTGCTGTTTGCTGATATTTATCTACCGCCATAGCCAATAGTCTTTCCGACTCATGAATGTTTGAGGCATTAAATATAGCTGTAATCTCCTCAGCTACTGGTTCCTTCATTGAGCGCTTTGGTATGTGAGCCTGAGCATTTTGCTGCAAATGAAATTGGCAGCGTTGCCAAGGAACACTGGGGAACACAGCTCTTCTAGCGGCTTTTAGGCCAGTATGAGCGTCGCTAGTAATCAACTCAATACCATGTATACCTCGCTCAACCAACTGCTGAAGAAAATCACGCCAATGTACCTCAGCCTCTGATAACGCAACAGAAACACCTAGCACTGTTCTCTTGCCGGTTGATTCATCAAAGCCATAGGCTATCAATACCGCACAGTCTTGTACTGTGCCGCTAGTGCGCACCTTCTCATAACGTGCATCTAGCCAAAGATATTTTATCTTTCCTAACGGCTTATTTCGCCATTTCTTTAAATCTTCATCCAACAATTTAGCGCAACGGCTTACCTCTGTGCTTGAAATATCTGTTCCACAGAGTTGCTTTAGCACCTTTTCAACTTTGCGCGTGGAAACCCCATGCACATACATTTCAGCGACAGCCAGCTTAAGTGCTCTATCAGAGCGTACACCTCGCTCTAAGACTGATGGATAGAAGGCTTCATTGGAGTCTCTAACCTGCGGTATCTGTAGCTCAAGCTGACCTTGACCTGTGTTAATTAACCTTGGTTTAAAGCCGTTCGCATATCCGTTTCTATCGCCAGTTCGCTCATAAGGACTGGCATTTAAATGGCGCTCCCTTTCTATTAACATAGCCTCATTCATCAACCTGGAGACAAGCTTAGGTAAAGCTTCAAACCCCTCCATCGCTAAAACATGTATGGCTTCTTCGATTAAGTTCTCATTTTTATAGCAGCTCATTGTCATTCCTCTTTTTTGGTTAAGTTTACCTTAAAAGGAATTTCTAATCTGACTGAGTCGCCTGCTTATTTTCAGCAAGTCAATGGAATTTACAGAAAGGATGGCGCACTAGCTGGTGGCTGCGTATCAGATCAAAGTATTAAAGCAACCTAATGCTGAGGTACTTGCTAACTTAGCGATGTTTGGTCATAGCTGGCGTCACCAAATTGCAGCTAAGCATTTTATTTTAACGCTGAAAGCTGATTAAGAAAGTTTTCTATTAGAGGTCAGAGGTCAGAGGACAGAAGGTAGGATTTTGAAAAACAAAGTCCCCTTTTTTAAAGGGGCAGCCTCGCGAATGCGAGGCGGGGGATTTAAAGGTGGTTGATTGGTTATAAGGAAGTTGCTTGCTTTTATAATCCATCCTAGCCTTCCTTATTCTAAGGAAGGGACGTGCTTGGCAGAGGTCAGAGGTCAGAGGGCAGAGGGCAGAGGGCAGAGAACGGAAGGTAGGATTTTGAAAAACAAAACCCCCCTTTTTTAAAGGGGCAGCCTCGCGAATGCGAGGCGGGGGATTTAAAGGTGGTTGATTGGTTATAAGGAAGTTGCTTGTTTTTATAATCCATCCTAGCCTTCCTTATTCTAAGGAAGGGAAGTGCTTGGCAGAGGTCAGAGGTCAGAGGACAGAGGACAGAGGACAGAGGACGGAAGGTAGGATTTTGAAAAACAAAGCCCCCTTTTTTAAAGGGGGGCAGCCTCGCGAATGCGAGGCGGGGGATTTAAAGGTGGTTGATTGGTTATAAGGAAGTTGCTTGTTTCTATAATCCATCCTAGCCTTCCTTATTCTAAGGAAGGGACGTGCTTGGCAGAGGACGGAAGGTAGGATTTTGAAAAACAAAGCCCCCTTTTTTAAAGGGGCAGCCTCGCGAATGCGAGGCGGGGGATTTAAAGGTGGTTGATTGGTTATAAGGAAGTTGCTTGTTTTTATAATCCATCCTAGCCTTCCTTATTCCAAGGAAGGGACGTGCTTGGCAGAGGACGGAAGGTAGGGTTTTGTAAAAAAAGTAACCAGTCTTGTCTACTGATTAGCGCGTAGCCCGGATTGAAAATGCGGAGCATTTGAAAATCCGGGGTTGAGATTAAGTTCTGTCTCGACTTATCCAAAGAAAGGAAATTGTAAATTAACTTAACTCATTACAGATTCTTTTTCATCAATTGCTGCCTGGTCCTCGGAGTCGAGTTTACGCATTACGCGATTAGTCACGATAGCAGTGGTAAGTACGCCATTGACGTTGGTTGCAGTTCGGCCCATATCAATAATGGGGTCAATGCCCTGAACTAAACCAACAACCGAGTAGGGTAGGCCTAGGGTCGTTAGAGTAACGCCCGCTGCAACAAATGCAGTGCCAGGAATACCAGAAACACCAAGTGAAGCAAGCATATTAGCTAACATTACCAAGACGAGAATAGTCGGTGTAATTGGTTGGTCAGTAATATGTAGGGCCATCGCCACAAGCATGGCGGGGAAAATACCTGCACAAGCATTCATGCCAATAGTCGCCCCCATGCCAGGTACGAAACTAGCAGAAATTTGTGGTAGACCAAATTTATTTTTTAGAGTTTCTTCTGAAACTGGCAAAGTCCCAAAACTAGAGCGCGTAGTGAATGCAACTAATAAGGCCTGATAAGCGCGTTTGTAATAGCTAATAGGGTTGTTGCCCGCAGCTATCAAAGTAATAGTATGTAAAATTAATACCAATAGCATTGCGAGGTACATAGCACCGATAAAGCTTAATAAGTTCAGTAGTGCTTCGGCACCTTGGGTAGCTGCCTGGTTAGCCATTAACCCTAAGACCCCATAAGGAGTTAAAGCAATAACAAAGCGAGCCAAACTTTTACTAACCTGGAAGGTTGCTGCAATGAAGGTTTTGAAAGGATCCATAACAGCATATTCTTTTTTATCGACAAGTAAGATAGCCACGCCGATTAAGACAGCCAAAATAACAATAGCGATAGTGTTCTCTTGTGACATGGCAGCAACAGGGTTGCTTGGTAGCATGCCTAGGAGTGTGGCTACTAAGCCTTGGTAGTGATGAGGTGGGTGGAACTGCCCAGCTGGTAGACTCATGCCTTGACCAATATGGAATAGACCACCGATTCCTAAACCAATGCCTGAAGCAAGTGCTGTTAGCAGTAGTAATAAGCCAACGGAAATAATGCTAAGCTGCTTGAGTAGTTTGCCGCTTAAGTTGCCTAGATTAATGATTGAATAAGTAATCGAGGTGAGTACTAGCGGGATTACTAGCATCTTTAATAAGGCAATATAGCCAGAGCCAAATAAAACCATTACTGGTGTTGCAGCTTTTATAACTTGGTTATGATGAGAGCCAGTAATAACTTGTAAGCCTAAGCCAAAGGCAATGCCTAATATTAGGCTAGCTATGGTGCGAAGGTTAAACGAATAGCCTTTACGATGTAACCAAAGCAAAAGTAGTTGTAGTAATAGAAAAACTGCAATGGCGCCAATAGTTATCGTCATAGTTGTAGAGTCTTGTGATTAGCTAGCGAACCCCCAATGATACTGGTTCTCATTTGTAATGCAAGGGCTCTGCTGTGGATTGTTTAAATGAAATTAGTTAAAATCGCGGTCCAAGTTTTATAAGGAAGTGCAAGATGAGTGTCATCATTAGGGTATTGTTATTGGTGGTATCCGTCTTATTTCAGCATGATGCTCATGCTGCGCTCTCTTTAGTTTACTGCGCCTGTGATGAGCGGATGGTAATTAATTCCGCTAGCGAAGGCATAGAATAGTTTTTTGTAATTCTGTCATATATATAATCGAAGACATTAACTGCTAGCTTTTTACATGTCTCAGTAATTGTAACCATTGTATCCTTAGCTTTCGTTCCTTCTTCACTCATAGTATGAAGGTGTACATCGCGCATTCTAGCCTGCTTCCGAGCCATCAACTCTGCTGGATTGTTATGTAGAGGAAGCTCTGGCTTTTCCAGCACTAACAATAGCTGCCTTTTCTTTTTTAAGGTGAGCTCAATTTGTTTATCTAGTTTCTCGTAGCCAGTGATTGTTGAGAATAACTCAGTAAACTCATTGGATAGCTTATCTATCTCATCTTGCCCTGGGTTCTTTTTATATTCAATGAGCTTATGATAATAATCCCAAAACCTATCCAAGAAGCTGTCAACAGAGTCTTGGTGCTTCTTAAAAATTGGCGTCAGCTTTTTATAATGCCTACCCTCATGAACCCAGCACAAGGCGAGTGATTCAGTAATGAGCTTAAACTGTGGCGCATCATCGGTAATGAGTATTTCTATCGCATAAGGACTCTTTCTATATGTTGAGATAGCTGCCGCATCAGTAATCAGCTTTCTATATTTTGGAAATTTTTTATCACCTAATACCTTATCAAGAATAACTTCCAGCTCCTTACTGTTTAAGATAGTCGATGAGTGAAATACCTTTAAGCTTTCGATTACCTTGTGGGGTAAGTTCATAGTAGCCAGTAAATTAAAAGCGGCCTCATTTAATGTGAACCCAAAGTGGTCTTTGCTTAACATTTCAATGACGCTTAATCGACTTTTACTGGTCAGCGTAAAGTAAGCTGAATAATACTCATTACCCAATACATTAACATAACGGTTTTTCCCATCCTCTCTAGCGTTGGTGTCATCTAGGTGCTGGTAGTTCGTGGATTGTAAACCTGCCTTCACAACTTCTACCTTCTCGGGCTCAAGTATCGTAGGTGTTTTAATTGTGAAGCTATGGATGGTTGATTTACTAATATCTATGTTGGCGGTTTTATAAAATGTCTCAAGGCTTTCTAGCGTCATACCACCTTGAGTATTTAGGAAGCTTGTCCAGCTTTTAATAGTAGGGCCGAACTGGCCCTCATAACCAGTTGGCAGAGGTGCTGTATAGTGTTTGTTTTCAGAAGGGGAGTAATATTGTTGGCGCAAAAAAAGAGTGTTATTAGCAGCAATTTTTATATCCTGGATAAGTGTTTTCTTAGAGCCATTTGGCACAGCATCGCTGGGCAACGAATCTGGATTAATTGTTAGTGTCACTGTATTAGAGACTTCGAGATTTTTTTTACTAGATTTTGGCTTTCTAGTTTTATTGGTTTTATTTCCTTTTCTATCCTTCTCGGAGGAATGATCCTTGTCCTTGTTAGCGCGCGTTTGCTTTCTAACATTAGGCTTTCCTTGCTCACCTTTATATTTATTTAATGCGTTATTTAACGATTGCACCTTGTCTTCTAGCTTTATGATTTTCTCAGCCTGACTTTCACATACATTGCTAAAATCTGTTTCTAGTGCTGTTGGTGTAACAGTATTATTAAATCTCTCAATGAGATCGGCTAAAACTGATTTGTCAGGTTGTTTTTTCATAGGAAGAGTATACCACGGGTTTGAAAAGGTAAATTTTCCCCACACAGATGGCCGTACTGCTGAAATTATTTTTAAGCCATGAACCTGATCGATGAAAAAATAATCCGAGCATACAGCGTTGTTATAGAGCGCACATCATGCTTTTATGACACACGATGATTCCAATATAAAATTTCCAAATTTGCACGAAAAAGCTGTCAAGAACTTTTTGAATTATTTTCAAATCATGCTGATATTGAACGGATACTATTGGTGGGTCTTTCTATTGGCTTAGCAGCTTGTGCGCCAACAGAGTTCGGTATGCCTGCTGCACAATTTAATCAGTTGTCCAACGCACAAAAGCAACAGGTTATAGAGGGTTATAATCAGCGTCAGGAGCAAGAAGCGCAAGTAGAGCCGTTGATTGATGCTTTGGGAGCGGTTGGCCAGGCCGCTGATTTGCATAAAAGTGTAGAGCTAAGCCATTCTCACCATAGTTCAATGACACCTTGGAGTTGCTCTAATGGTAGTTGCTCACGTTCAGGAAGTTCTTCAGATTCAGGTATGACAGTAGGAGTGGGTCTCAATGATTAAGCGATTATGTTGTTTGGCACTAATGTTTGTAGCTTTACTAGGGTTAGCAGCGTGTGAACCAACCGTATTTGGTGTGCCGCAATCACAGTGGAAAACTCTAACCAAGAGTCAGCAGGCAGCGGTTATAAAAGGCTATAACGAACGTCAGGCAACTCGAGTTGCGAATGAGCCTTACTATGCTGCAATTAATGCTTCACAATCTTTACTTGAGGCAAGCAAGCAGTAAGCAGTTTGTGGAGAGTAGGTGCTTGAAAAACAATAGCCCCTTTTTTAAAAGGAAGTTGCCTGTTTTTATAATCCACCCTGACCCTCCTTATTCTAAGGAGGGGATGTGCTAGGAGAGTTCTTGTAAAGGGAGTGTGCTGCTCAGGATTTTAAAGAAGGGACGTGCTATGAAAGTTTGGTAGTTACTATGAGCTTGGTAGTTACTGTGAAGAGCTCCATAAAAAAGCCCCCTTTTTTAAAGGGGGCGGCTCGCATAGCGAGCGGGGGATTTAAAGATGGTTAGTTTTAAAGGGAGCTTGATCGCTTTTAAAAGGAAGTTGCTTGTTTTTATAATCCACCCTGACCCTCCTTATTCTAAGGAGGGGATGTGCTTGGCAGGGTAAAAGGTGTAGAAAAAGCCTTAATGCACATTACGCCAACGAAGGCGGACCTACCGCACTAAGCTGAGCTATAAAAGTTTCGTTAAAGGAGCTCAAGTTAATTAAACCGAATCAGGCGCTTATTAATCGTTAATACCCCTTGGGCTTGTAATTTACTAAATAAACGGCTGATAGTTTCGCTTGCCATGCCAAGGTAGTTGGCTATATCTTGTTTAGACATGGGAAGCTCAAATTCAGTTGCCGATAAACCTCGACGGCGGTAGCGCTCTGCCATTTGGCGTAAAAAATGTAGTAGCCTGTCAGCAGCTTCACCATGATAACAGGCTTGTTCGTAGAGAGTGATTTCCTGGCTCATTCTCTCAACCAGTTGTTGTTGGATGACTGGATGTTGGGCAGCAAATTGGGCTAGGTCACTGTAACTAATGGCACAGACAAAGCTATCAGTTAGAGCAATAGTTGTTGTTTGGTGCTGCTGAGAAGCGACGCTATCAAAGCCAATAATCTCACCTGGCAGGTAGAAGTTACAGATTTGTTGCTGATCTTTATGAGGGCTAAGAGCTTTAAAAGCACCTGAGCGCACAACATAGAGCTGCGTAAACTTATCATGATGAGAAAATAAAGTTTCGCCTCGCTTAATAAGTTTGCGGCGCTTGATTTTTTTATCAAGTGCTTCTAGCTGCGAAGAGTTGAGAAGCAGCGGAAAGCAAAGATTAGCGAGGAAGCAGTTTTTACAAGAAGCCTTGGCCATGGTTATTTTTTGTCATTTTCTAATTGTGGCTAGGATACTCAGATATTGACCTGTGTCAAGGTTGTTTCCTTGCGTTAAGGTGTGGCTAAAGCCTGCTGTAGAGTCATGAGCTTTAGATTTGCTAAGTCATTCAGGCGGATGTCGGCTTGTAAAAAGTGCTCCTGGCGATCATGACGGTCGATACCAACACAGAAAAACCCACCGGCCTTGGCTGCCTCTACCCCGACTTTAGCATCTTCAAAGACAACGCACTCATTGGTAGCAAGTTCTAATATTTGCGCTGCTTTTAAGAAAATTTCTGGGTGGGGTTTGCCTTGCTGAATCTCTTTGCCTGAGACAACTCCAACAAACTGATCAAGTAAGCCAATGCTGGCTAAAATATCGGGGGCATTTTGGCTGCTGGAGGCACCAACTAGTTTAATGCCATGCTGTAGCAGTTCGTTGATGAACTGTAAGCTGCTATCAAAAACTTTTAACTTACCGGCTTGAAGCATCTCTACATAGTAGCCTTGCTTTACTAGTCCAGCTTGTTCTTGTTGAGCAGGAGTTAATTTTGGTAGCATGGCTTTAACGCCGTCTAAACGAGGTTTTCCATCAACTTTTTGTTCATAAGTATGTAGGTCAAAGCGCAGTTGATAATCCTCTTCAAATAGCTTACGCCAAGCTTCAAAATGGAGAGGAACGGTGTCAACAATAACGCCGTCAAGATCAAAAATTGCGCCTTTAAAGGCCATGGATGGCTCCTTGCTTTCATGCTATATTGCCGGCCATTGTACAGTCTAAAGGAATTAGAATGAAGAACCCTATCGAAGCAAAATCTCCTCTCTATGCGTTTGATGCTTGGTCTGTCATTGAGGAGAAATTTGAGAC
The DNA here is from genome assembly GCA_965196985.1 of Gammaproteobacteria bacterium. Taxonomy (GTDB): domain Bacteria; phylum Pseudomonadota; class Gammaproteobacteria; order UBA12402; family UBA12402; genus 2-12-FULL-35-23. Next base: position 106,599 of record CBDALO010000072.1, read on the forward strand.
TGAAAATAATACTCAAAATGAAACGATTTTTTCGCAAGGAAATGGTTACATTGGTTTGCGCGGGAATTTTGAAGAAGGGTATCTGGGGCCTAAGCAACACTCAGTACTAGGCACTTATCTTAATGTTTTCTTTGAGTCAGAACCTATTCAGTATGGTGAAAAAGCCTATGGCTATGCTGAGAACAAGCAAACCATGCTAAACGTTACCAATGGTTGCATCATTGAGCTAGAGGTTGATGGTGAGCGACTTAGTCTTTTTACTGGTAAATTGCTTCACTATCATCGTGAGCTTAATATGAAAACAGGCTTGCTGGTAAGGCAGTTACTTTGGGAGACAGATAGTGGTAAACAAATTGAAGTAACTATTGAGCGCTTGGTTTCTTTAACACATAAACACCTGGTTGCTATTAACTACCAGTTTAAGGCTGTTAACTTTTCTGGGGAAATTCGTTTGTTTTCTGCACTGGATGCAGCAGTCAAGAACTTAGAGTGTGAAGATGATCCTCGTATAGGTTCAGCGTTAAAGGGGCAGGTGCTTAAACTTGTCGATAGTTCTCAGTTCGAAAATCTAACTTTTGTAAAACAACACGCAAAATGCTCTGGTTTAACTTTGGTTTGTGGAATGACTAATGAGCTGAATAGTACAGCTAGTTATCATAAAAGCCACCGTCAAGTTGAACAACGTTTAGAAGACTTTTTTGTTGTAGAGGCTAAGTAAGGAGAGTTGAATTGTTTAACTAAATGGATATGTTATTACACAACTCAAGATTACCGGCTAGATACACTCAATCAGCTTGCAGAAGAGGCTTTGCTAAAGGCTAAAGAAGGTGGTTTTGTTAAACTAAAAGTTGAGCAAAAGAATTTTCTTGATAGCTTCTGGCAACAAAGCGATGTAGAAATAGAGGGTGATCCTGCTTTGCAGCAAGGTATGCGATTTAATCTGTTTCACTTGTTACAGTCTGTTGGTAAGGATGGACGTACCAGTATGGCTTCAAAGGGTTTAACGGGAGAGGGTTATGAAGGGCACTATTTTTGGGATACCGCTGCCTTTGTCTTGCCAACGTTTCTTTATACTAATCCAGTCATCGCCAAGCAGTTGTTGCTTTATCGTTATCACACTTTAGATAAGGCACGTGAACGTGCTCGGCAAATGTCTCATCAAAAAGGTGCACTTTATCCTTGGCGCACAATTGATGGTGAAGAGTGCTCAGCATTTTTTCCTGCGGGTACGGCGCAGTATCATATTAATGCAGATATTGTGCATGCATTAAAGCTCTATATGGAAGCTAGTGAGGATTTTGAATTTTTAATAGGCCATGGTGCAGAAATCGTTTTTGAAACAGAGCGGTTATGGGCAGACCTTGGTGACTTTATCGATAGCAAAGGTGGGCAGTTTTGTATTAATTGCGTTACTGGTCCAGATGAGTATACCGCCATTGTTAATAATAATTTTTATACCAATATGATGGCACGGATGAATCTGCAATATGCTTGTGATGTGCAAGCCTTACTGCAGTCTAACTATTCTAAAGCTTATCAGGGTTTAGTAACAAAGCTTGCTTTAAACTCTGAAGAGATTCAGCGTTGGCAGCGGGCGGCAGACAAGATGTATATCCCTTATGACGATAGACTCAATATACACCCGCAAGATGATACTTTTTTACAAAAACAACATTGGGATTTTGAGAATACCCCTAAGGAAAACTATCCCTTATTGCTTCACTATCATCCCCTGGTTTTATATCGCTATCAGGTTTGTAAACAAGCTGATGTATTGATGGCAGACTTTTGGTTGGGGGATAAAATAACTTTGGCAGACAAGCGTCGTGATTATGATTACTATGAGCCTATTACTACTCATGATTCTTCACTGTCGCCTTGTTGTTATTCTATTATGGCAAGTGAGGTTGGTTATCATAAAAAAGGTATCCGTCTTATTTCAGCATGATGCTCATGCTGCGCTCTCTTTAGTTTACTGCGCCTGTGATGAGCGGATGGTAATTAATTCCGCTAGCGAAGGCATAGAATGGGTGCTGCCTTTATATAATGTAGAAAATATAGCATAATATACACTTTAACTTGATTACGGATGGTGTTTGGATGTTAGCTAGAATTCTCTCTGATGAAAATAATGAATTAACTATTGAGCTCAAGCTTCCACTAAAAGGATCCATGCTTGAATGTGAGGATGCAATTCTTGACGGCCTTAATGAGGTTGGAACATTAGCCACTGAAAAAGCTTTAAGTAAGTTTGATGCAGATGGCTCTCCTATCCATGTTGGAAAAATAAAGCTAACAGCACGAAGTAGAGATGAAGCAAATTACCAAACGCCTTATGGAGTTGCTCGAGTTAAGCGTTATGTTTATCAAACCTCTAAAGGCGGGAAGATCTTTTGTCCTTTAGAAGATAAGGCTAGAATTATCCAAGGATCAACACCGCGATTTGCAAAAATAATCTCACATAAATACTCAAACTTACCTGCTCCTAGTGTTATTGATGATCTCAAGGTCAATCATAACCGTAAAATCTCACATTCATACTTGCAACGGGCAACTGATTTTGTTGGCGGTATTGCACAAGCCAAAGAGGCTGAGTGGGAATATGAAGAGCCAAAGCTTGATGCAGGCATTGAGATGCTAAGTATTAGCTTAGATGGTGCATATGTTCTCACCGTTGATGATGGTTATAGAGAGAGCATGGTTGGAACTATTTCCATGTATGATAAGCATGGTGCACGCCTGCACACAACCTACGTTGCAGCATCACCAGAATATGGAAAAGATGAATTCTTTAATAGGCTTGAAAAGGAAATAAAGCTGAAAAAGAAATATTACCCTGATGCTAAAACAATTGGCGTTGCTGATGGAGCAAAAAATAATTGGCCATTTCTAAAAAAACATACTGATACGCAAATTTTAGATTTTTGGCATGCAACTGAATATCTCGGCGAAGCATCAAAGGCAGTATTTACCAAAAAATCTGAAAGAGATGAGCGTGATGTTTGGCTCGAAGAGAGATGTCATGACTTAAAGCACAAGAAAGGTGCGGCAGGTAGAATACTTGCTGAGCTTAAAGAGCATCTAAATAAAAACCTGAATAAATCGCTTAGAGAAAAGCTAGAAGGAACAATTACGTATTTTGAAAATAATATTAAAGAAAAGCGAATGTCGTATCATAATTTGATTAAGCAGAATGCACCAATTGGCTCTGGCGTCACTGAAGCAGCATGTAAAACAATTGTTAAACAAAGATTAGGCGGATCAGGAATGCGCTGGAAAGACAAGGGAATGAAAATCGTTTTATGCTTGAGAACACTAGTAAAGACTAAAGGCAGATGGGATCAGTTTTGGGAGAAGGTCAATGATTTTGGCGTGCCAGCAGCAATATAGCCTACATTATATAGAGGCAGCACCCCATAGAATAGTTTTTTGTAATTCTGTCATATATATAATCGAAGACATTAACTGCTAGCTTTTTACATGTCTCAGTAATTGTAACCATTGTATCCTTAGCTTTCGTTCCTTCTTCACTCATAGTATGAAGGTGTACATCGCGCATTCTAGCCTGCTTCCGAGCCATCAACTCTGCTGGATTGTTATGTAGAGGAAGCTCTGGCTTTTCCAGCACTAACAATAGCTGCCTTTTCTTTTTTAAGGTGAGCTCAATTTGTTTATCTAGTTTCTCGTAGCCAGTGATTGTTGAGAATAACTCAGTAAACTCATTGGATAGCTTATCTATCTCATCTTGCCCTGGGTTCTTTTTATATTCAATGAGCTTATGATAATAATCCCAAAACCTATCCAAGAAGCTGTCAACAGAGTCTTGGTGCTTCTTAAAAATTGGCGTCAGCTTTTTATAATGCCTACCCTCATGAACCCAGCACAAGGCGAGTGATTCAGTAATGAGCTTAAACTGTGGCGCATCATCGGTAATGAGTGTTTCTATCGCATAAGGACTCTTTCTATATGTTGAGATAGCTGCCGCATCAGTAATCAGCTTTCTATATTTTGGAAATTTTTTATCACCTAATACCTTATCAAGAATAACTTCCAGCTCCTTACTGTTTAAGATAGTCGATGAGTGAAATACCTTTAAGCTTTCGATTACCTTGTGGGGTAAGTTCATAGTAGCCAGTAAATTAAAAGCGGCCTCATTTAATGTGAACCCAAAGTGGTCTTTGCTTAACATTTCAATGACGCTTAATCGACTTTTACTGGTCAGCGTAAAGTAAGCTGAATAATACTCATTACCCAATACATTAACATAACGGTTTTTCCCATCCTCTCTAGCGTTGGTGTCATCTAGGTGCTGGTAGTTCGTGGATTGTAAACCTGCCTTCACAACTTCTACCTTCTCGGGCTCAAGTATCGTAGGTGTTTTAATTGTGAAGCTATGGATGGTTGATTTACTAATATCTATGTTGGCGGTTTTATAAAATGTCTCAAGGCTTTCTAGCGTCATACCACCTTGAGTATTTAGGAAGCTTGTCCAGCTTTTAATAGTAGGGCCGAACTGGCCCTCATAACCAGTTGGCAGAGGTGCTGTATAGTGTTTGTTTTCAGAAGGGGAGTAATATTGTTGGCGCAAAAAAAGAGTGTTATTAGCAGCAATTTTTATATCCTGGATAAGTGTTTTCTTAGAGCCATTTGGCACAGCATCGCTGGGCAACGAATCTGGATTAATTGTTAGTGTCACTGTATTAGAGACTTCGAGATTTTTTTTACTAGATTTTGGCTTTCTAGTTTTATTGGTTTTATTTCCTTTTCTATCCTTCTCGGAGGAATGATCCTTGTCCTTGTTAGCGCGCGTTTGCTTTCTAACATTAGGCTTTCCTTGCTCACCTTTATATTTATTTAATGCGTTATTTAACGATTGCACCTTGTCTTCTAGCTTTATGATTTTCTCAGCCTGACTTTCACATACATTGCTAAAATCTGTTTCTAGTGCTGTTGGTGTAACAGTATTATTAAATCTCTCAATGAGATCGGCTAAAACTGATTTGTCAGGTTGTTTTTTCATAGGAAGAGTATACCACGGGTTTGAAAAGGTAAATTTTCCCCACACAGATGGCCGTACTGCTGAAATTATTTTTAAGCCATGAACCTGATCGATGAAAAAATAATCCGAGCATACAGCGTTGTTATAGAGCGCACATCATGCTTTTATGGCACACGATGATTCCAATATAAAATTTCCAAATTTGCACGAAAAAGCTGTCAAGAACTTTTTGAATTATTTTCAAATCATGCTGATATTGAACGGATACTAAAAAAGCTTATGACTATTTTATGGAGACAGCACGGCTGGATTTAGATAACCTTCATGGTAATACCTGCGATGGTATTCATGCAGCGAATATGGCTGGCACATGGATGAGTGTGGCTTATGGATTTGCAGGCATGAGGGCTTACGAGGGTAAGCTATCTTTTAAGCCTTATTTACCTATCGCGTGGCAAGCTTATCGTCTATCAATTAATTTTAAGAAGCGGTTGCTTAAAGTTGCGGTATCAGAGCAGCAAGTTGAGTTTCTGCTTGTTGAAGGGGAATCTTTATTGGTGAAATGTTTTGATAGAGAAGTTCTATTAAGTCAAGGTGAGCCTAGTATTGTTCAATTTGATTGTATTGTTGCTGAGGAGCTATAAATGAAGTTACTTGTTTATTATGTTGTTGAGTCTCATTTAGAGGTGACTAAACAGGCTGTGTTTGCGGCGGGTGGAGGTGCTTACGCACAGTTTGATCAATGCTGTTGGCAAACATTGGGAGCAGGACAGTATCGAGAGCAAGGGCAAGCAGTAGCAGTTAATGAAGAGTATAAAGTTGAGGTGTTGTGCCAGCTTAATATCATTGATGCTGTTATTCATACTTTAAAGTCAGCTCACCCCTGTGATGACCCAGCGTATTACTTAGTAGATGTAACTTCATAAAGCCGAATCAATAACTGTAACCTTGATGTGGTTCAGCAGAGTTGTAGCCCGGATTGAAAATGCGAAGCATTTGATAATCCGGGGGCAACGTTAAACTCTGCTTTTATTAAAACCTGCCTCCTGAACAAGTAACCTTGATACAGCTCGGCAACGCCGAACGAAATCAAGGGCAAGATATTCCAAGTGCACTTAGCCCTTGACTGCGCTGCGCTTCGTCAAGGCTACAAATTTTGCTTGTTTAACGCTATAAAGCCCAGTCAATAGCTCCACGTCCAGCTTGAGTTAAAAGTTCGTTGGTTTTTGAAAAGTGCCCGCAGCCGATAAATCCACGATATGCTGAAAGCGGTGAAGGATGCGGAGCAGTTAATACAAAGTGCTTCTTATTATCAATTAAGTTTTGTTTTTTTTGCGCCGAGCTTCCCCATAATAAGTAAACAATTGGAAATGGGTGTTCATTAAGGTATTGAATAATTTGATCAGTGAAGTGTTGCCAACCAATTTTACTATGGGATTGTGGTTTGCCTGCTTCAACGGTTAAGCAGGTATTGAGTAGCAAAACACCTTGTTTTGCCCATTTGTCTAAATATCCATGTTGAGCTATCGGGAGTCCAAGATCATGATTGAGTTCTTGGTAGATATTACGTAGTGAAGGAGGTGGCTTAACGTTTGGTTTTACAGAGAAAGCTAAGCCATGAGCTTGGTTTGGGCCATGGTAAGGGTCTTGGCCTAGGATAACAACACGCACCTGCTTAAAAGGCGTTAATTCCAGCGCCTTAAACCAATTGGTTCTTGATGGGTAAATTGTTTTACCCATACTTTCCTCATTTACTAGAAAGCTTTCTATTGTTTTGAAGTAAACTTCTTGTTGCTCTTTCTTTAGCAAAGCTTGCCAAGAGAGTTGATTTGCAGTCACTGGCTTATTCTCTCCATGAGTTCTAGCAGAGTAGTTTAACCTAGTGTTAAGTCACAGAAAATAGCGGTTGAAAAACAATAGCCCCCTTTTTTAAGGGGGCAGCTCGCGTAGCGAGCGGGGGATTTGTTGTTAAGGAGGTTGTTTGATTAATAAATCCACCCTGACCCTCCTTATTCTAAGGAGGGGACGTGCTATGAAAGCTTGATAGTTGCTATGAGCTTGATAGTTACTATGAAGCTCCATAAAAAAAGCCCCCTTTTTTAAAGGGGGCAGCTCGCGTAGCGAGCGGGGGATTTAAAGGGGGGTTAGTTTTAAAAGGAAGTTAATTATTTATGGATCTCTTTCAGAATGTGTGGGTAAGTAAGTAATGGGGGTAGATATTTGGCAGTAAGTTTCGACTTTTTATTATTCATTGATGCAGAAGCACGGGTGGCGCGAATCGAGCTGTAGCCCGGATTGAAAATGCGAAGCATTTGATAATCCGGGGTTAAGTTACACTTAGCCCCGGATTTTCACTTCGCTCAATCCGGGCTACGCTTGGGAAACGATTCGTGACAGGATCCGTTGGTTATAAAGGTTTCAAAAATTCAAAACTTACATTACCCATAGACTTTGAAAGAGAGTTTTTTTAAAAGGCACAGAATAGATTAATTAAATCGCCATAAAAAGTCTAAGCTAATATAGTTTTTAACAGAGCCGGCACTAAACGTTGTACCTTGATAGTTGATAGCATGAGTGCTTTCACCAGTTCCCCCAGAAGGGCTAACACGGGTATAGTAAGTACGGATACCAAATTGATTAAAGTTAAATTCAAGCCCCGCACCATAGATAAAGCCAAAACCAGTTAGTCGACCACGATTGGGTACATGGTTAGGAGCTTGTGCTTTGGTATACGTGTAGATGTAAGCAAGGCCGCCAAAAATATAAGGTGAGAAGGGTGCTGCCTCTATATAATGTAGGCTATATTACTGCTGGCACGCCAAAATCATTAACCTTCTCCCAAAACTGATCCCATCTTCCTTTAGTCTTTACTAGTGTTCTCAAGCATAAAACAATTTTCATTCCCTTGTCTTTCCAGCGCATTCCTGATCCGCCTAATCTTTGTTTAACAATTGTTTTACATGCTGCTTCAGTGACGCCAGAGCCAATTGGTGCATTCTGCTTAATCAAATTATGATACGACATTCGCTTTTCTTTAATATTATTTTCAAAATACGTAATTGTTCCTTCTAGCTTTTCTCTAAGCGATTTATTCAGTTTTTTATTTACATGCTCTTTAAGCTCAGCAAGTATTCTACCTGCCGCACCTTTCTTGTGCTTTAAATCATGACATCGCTCTTGGAGCCAAACATCACGCTCATCTCTTTCAGATTTTTTGGTAAATATTGCCTTTGATGCTTCACCGAGATATTCAGTTGCATGCCAAAAATCTAAAATTTGCGTATCAGTATGTTTTTTTAGAAATGGCCAATTATTTTTTGCTCCATCAGCAACGCCAATTGTTTTAGCATCAGGGTAATATTTCTTTTTCAGCTTTATTTCCTTTTCAAGCCTATTAAAGAATTCATCTTTTCCATATTCTGGTGATGCTGCAACGTAGGTTGTGTGCAGGCGTGCACCATGCTTATCATACATGGAAATAGTTCCAACCATGCTCTCTCTATAACCATCATCAACGGTGAGAACATATGCACCATCTAAGCTAATGCTTAGCATCTCAACGCCTGCATCAAGCTTTGGCTCTTCATATTCCCACTCAGCCTCTTTGGCTTGTGCAATACCGCCAACAAAATCAGTTGCCCGTTGCAAGTATGAATGTGAGATTTTACGGTTATGATTGACCTTGAGATCATCAATAACACTAGGAGCAGGTAAGTTTGAGTATTTATGTGAGATTATTTTTGCAAATCGCGGTGTTGATCCTTGGATAATTCTAGCCTTATCTTCTAAAGGACAAAAGATCTTACCGCCTTTAGAGGTTTGATAAACATAACGCTTAACTCGAGCAACTCCATAAGGCGTTTGGTAATTTGCTTCATCTCTACTTCGTGCTGTTAGCTTTATTTTTCCAACATGGATAGGAGAGCCATCTGCATCAAACTTACTTAAAGCTTTTTCAGTGGCTAATGTTCCAACCTCATTAAGCCCATCAAGAATTGCGTCCTCACATTCAAGCATGGATCCTTTTAGTGGAAGCTTGAGTTCAATAGTTAATTCATTATTTTCATCAGAGATAATTCTAGCTGACATCCAAACACCATCCTTCATCATGTTAAAGTGTATATTATGCTATATATTCTACATTATATAAAAGCAGCACCCGGTGAGAGGTGAGAACCACCGGTTAACAGGTAAAAAAGCTTGGCCAATAGCATGCACATTAAAAGAAGGATAAATCTTCATAACGTTATGTAGGTTATCTCCATTCCATTCATCGTGACCTAGAATACTAGTGCCAAATTCAGTGCCAAAGTATTTGTTAATGCGATAGCCAAAGAAAACATGCCACCCCAGCCTCGGTGGGTAAGAGAAACTTTATCGGTGTAAATAGCACTTGAACCACTAATGCTGCTACTAACTAGTGCTGTGTAGTTTAAACCTGCTCCAGCATAGAAACCTTGATGCCAAGGTTGGCTAGTAGCGGCAAAGGCTGTGCCCAATATATTAATAATGACTAAGAGGGTAATTTTGAAAGGTGCTTTTAGCATGTTAGTAAACCTATTTAAAAACTAGCCTGGAAATTAAAGTGATTTTTGATCTTGGTCAATATTAAAGAGTTTTATCCTAGTGTGCTTTTTTAGGGGGTAGTTGTGGTGCCGGAGCTAAGCTATGGATGGTTAAGCGTTGGTGTTACCATAAGGCGTTGGGCAATATTTGCACGCAAGCGCAAGGAGATTCAAGTTTCCTTAATCTTCCCTTAAGGTTTTCCGAGTAGGATTTACTCGGCTAATAATTACTACTACCTTACTATTGGATTTTTTTATGCTACCTCACAATCGCTACAGGATGAAGCGCAAAGCTCGCCATGGAAAGAAGGCAACACCTTCATACGGTTTATTCGAATTGCTCTTTCTCACTTTCCGTCGGCTGTTACGTAACCCCGGCGCAGCCATCATGATGCTGACCTTGTTTCAAGTGATGACACTTCTGCAAGCTGAAGCGAAAAAGGAGTTCGATTGGAGCAATGTGCCGGAGAATTTGGATTTTCAAGAAATGGATCCGCGTGACTTTGATGTCAGGGAAATGGATTTGGAGGTTACGGATTTAACGGATCAAGCGCAGGTTCATGAGATTACGGATTTGCAGACTGAAGATATTACCGAAGAGTATCGACGCTATCTTACTGCTGAGGGGGATCAGTTTGCTGATTGTTTGCCGCCGAGTAATGCGACGCATAGTCCGTACCTATTTGATACTATAGGCGGTGATGCTTTAGATATGGCTGCTGACATGGGTGCTGCCTCTATATAATGTAGGCTATATTGCTGCTGGCACGCCAAAATCATTGACCTTCTCCCAAAACTGATCCCATCTGCCTTTAGTCTTTACTAGTGTTCTCAAGCATAAAACGATTTTCATTCCCTTGTCTTTCCAGCGCATTCCTGATCCGCCTAATCTTTGTTTAACAATTGTTTTACATGCTGCTTCAGTGACGCCAGAGCCAATTGGTGCATTCTGCTTAATCAAATTATGATACGACATTCGCTTTTCTTTAATATTATTTTCAAAATACGTAATTGTTCCTTCTAGCTTTTCTCTAAGCGATTTATTCAGTTTTTTATTTAGATGCTCTTTAAGCTCAGCAAGTATTCTACCTGCCGCACCTTTCTTGTGCTTTAAGTCATGACATCTCTCTTCGAGCCAAACATCACGCTCATCTCTTTCAGATTTTTTGGTAAATACTGCCTTTGATGCTTCGCCGAGATATTCAGTTGCATGCCAAAAATCTAAAATTTGCGTATCAGTATGTTTTTTTAGAAATGGCCAATTATTTTTTGCTCCATCAGCAACGCCAATTGTTTTAGCATCAGGGTAATATTTCTTTTTCAGCTTTATTTCCTTTTCAAGCCTATTAAAGAATTCATCTTTTCCATATTCTGGTGATGCTGCAACGTAGGTTGTGTGCAGGCGTGCACCATGCTTATCATACATGGAAATAGTTCCAACCATGCTCTCTCTATAACCATCATCAACGGTGAGAACATATGCACCATCTAAGCTAATACTTAGCATCTCAATGCCTGCATCAAGCTTTGGCTCTTCATATTCCCACTCAGCCTCTTTGGCTTGTGCAATACCGCCAACAAAATCAGTTGCCCGTTGCAAGTATGAATGTGAGATTTTACGGTTATGATTGACCTTGAGATCATCAATAACACTAGGAGCAGGTAAGTTTGAGTATTTATGTGAGATTATTTTTGCAAATCGCGGTGTTGATCCTTGGATAATTCTAGCCTTATCTTCTAAAGGACAAAAGATCTTCCCGCCTTTAGAGGTTTGATAAACATAACGCTTAACTCGAGCAACTCCATAAGGCGTTTGGTAATTTGCTTCATCTCTACTTCGTGCTGTTAGCTTTATTTTTCCAACATGGATAGGAGAGCCATCTGCATCAAACTTACTTAAAGCTTTTTCAGTGGCTAATGTTCCAACCTCATTAAGGCCGTCAAGAATTGCATCCTCACATTCAAGCATGGATCCTTTTAGTGGAAGCTTGAGCTCAATAGTTAATTCATTATTTTCATCAGAGAGAATTCTAGCTAACATCCAAACACCATCCGTAATCAAGTTAAAGTGTATATTATGCTATATTTTCTACATTATATAAAGGCAGCACCCGCTGACATTGCTATGGGAGCAGATGGTTCAGTTTGGTTGGTTAGTTACACAGAAAGCTTTAATGCTACTGGGAGAGATGTTTTACTTGTAAGGCATTCGGCAGCAGGGGGGCTGTTACATGCATTGAAGTGGGGGGCAGATAAAGCAGATCATGGCCTAGCGTTGGCTGTGGACTCTAATGAATCCGTATGGGTTTCTGGATATACCGATAGTTTTGGTGCTGGTCTTGAAGATATCCTGGTATTGAAGTTTGCTTCAAATGGTGAGCTATTGAAAGCGTTAACCTGGGGAGGAGAGCAAATTGAGAAAGGGTATGGGCTAGCAATAGATTCGCAAGACCATGTGTGGGTTTCAGGAAATACGCAAAGCTTTGGTTCAGGTAGTTACGATGCGTTGTTTTTAAAGTTCTCACTTGATGCTGAGCTGCTCCTTTCTGTAGCCTGGGGGGTGCCGCTAATGGTGAAACAGCTAGAGCCTTAGCTATAGATTCGAAAGGTGACATATGGGCTACGGGTAATACAGCAAGCTTTGGCGTGGCTGGGGATGCCTACTTAATAAAGTTATCTCCGTTCGGAAGCGTATTGCAAGCATTGAGTTGGGGGGGGTGATAAATTCGATCAGGGTTCCAGCTTGGTGATAGATGCAGAAGATTCCCTATGGATTGCTGGTTTTACAGATAGCTTTGGTACTTCTAATCGAGGTGATTTAATTTTAAAGTTTTCTTCAGATGGGGAATTACTAAAAGCATTAATGTGGGGGCAAGTTGGTTATGATGATGTTCATTCACTTAAGGTAAATGAAAGAGGGGAGGTATGGGTTGCAGGTTCAACTACTGCTAATGCATTGCTATTACAATTTTCTTCAGCTGGTAAGTTATTACAAGCCTTAACATTGGATGGTGGTGGGTGGGAGGCTGCCCATTCATTAGTAATAGATGGGCAAAACGAAATATGGCTTGCTGGATCAGGCAGCAGTTTTAACGGAGGAAGTGGTGTAAGTGCCAGAGATATTTTTCTTGTCAAGTTTGATTCACGGGGGGGGTAATCAATGTTCCCACCGCAGCTATTTTCTCTCAAAACGTGACCGTAGTACAACCGACAGTCCGACATTTTGTATCCTATGAGGTAAATCTTGAAGTTAATAAATTTGAAGTGGTAAAGGGAGTGTCATTTAATATTGATTTGGTAAAAACTACTTTCTCAGGTCGGCAAAGTCTAATTGGTTTTAGCGTTATGCAGGGTAACAGCGCCTTATTACCAAGCTGGTTACGGTATGATGCGAATAAAGGGTTGCTTTCTGGATTATGGCCTGGAAATGATAAAACGGTTCGACTTGCTCTAACCCTTAAGCCAACAGGTTCAGAGTTGCAATTGTCTTTTGAATTGATTGCCAGTGGCTCTTCCTGTGCCCTGCAGCCAGTGATTCGCGTTTTTCCTGACGTGCGTGTTTTTGCTATGGCGCATGATGCGCAAGAGACCTTGTGGTTGGCAGGTGGTATTACCAGAGATGCTGCAAACAAAGATCTCTTTTTGGCCCGCCTATCCTCATCAGGGGAATTGCTCAGTGCCCGACGGTTTGGTGGTGTTGCGTTCGATGCGGCGTATTCATTAGCGTTTGATAGTGCTGGTGCTGCTTGGTTAGCTGGGGAAACGAGCAGCTTTGGTGCGGTGAATGGCAGTGATGCACTGATTGCGCAGTTCTCTTCAATGGGTGGTTTAATGAAAGCACTGCGCTGGGGCGGTGAGTTTGATGATAGTGCGAATGCTTTAACGATTGGAGCGAATAATTCGATTTGGGTTGCGGGCTTTAGTGGTGGCTTTAATGGCAGTTCGAACAGTTCCTTTTTGATAAAGCTAGCTTCTGACGGCACGTTAGATCGAGTGTTATCGATTAATAGCACGTTAACAAAAACCTCTCACTCCTTGGTTGCGGACTCGTTAGGTTCCGTGTGGCTAGCAGCCGATACAGTCGTTGAGACAGTCAACGCTTCTGAGACTTCCTCTATTCTGCTCACACAATTTTCTCAATCGGGCGAGTTAACCCAAGCCTTGCGTTGGGGCAGTGAGTTAGACGATCACGTCAGTGCCTTGGCCCTTGATGAGCAAGGATCACTCTACCTTGCAGGTAGTACAAAAGGCTTGAATGCCACCCAATCAGACGCACTGATTGCCCAATTTTCTGCTGACGGCAACTTGACTGCTGCCTTGAGCTGGGGGGTGCGCTTGATGATGAGGCTAAAGCCTTAGCGATTGATGCGCAAGGTTCAGTGTGGATCACCGGTAAGGCCGAGAGTTTTGTCAGTGCGGGCGATAAAGTGTTTTTATTGCAGTTGGCTTCAAACGGTAGTCTGGCTTTAGCCAAACACTGGGATGGTCAATACAGCAGTGGTAATGCCTTGTCATTTAACTCCAACGGTGAGTTATGGCTGGGCGGTTCAGAGTTTGTCATCCAATCTGCCGAGCGAGTGGCTCATCCGTGGTTTAGTTCGTCTTATGCGGATTATTCGAGCTTTACTGATATCAAACAACCGGCGTTTGTGGTGAATGCCTCAGCTTATCCAACCCTGACGGTGCTTAACGAAACACTGCAGGCGATTGGTGCTCTACCGAATACCACAACAGACATCGCAACCCGGATTGGTAGCAGCTCGCTGACTAGCCAGTTCAATACACGACCCTATCCGTTCTGAGAACTACCCAAAATTGTTATCTCCCTACCTGAACTGAATTCGATAATTCTTTTTGTTCTTCTTGAGAAACACTATTTTCTTTAAAAAATTGCTCTACTAAGTGATACGTTAGAAGTTTTCTAATACCCTTCGCAATAAAGTGTCGTGTCACCTTGCCCTTACCATCTCCTAATTTAGCTAGCATAATTGCGTAATCGTCATAAGCTTTTTCCTTACCTATCTCATACAAATATGAGGCCACATAAAAACATACAGCCAGTAGATTTTGTATCCCTTTAAAATTTTTTATCTGCATATTTTCCCAGCCTAGTCCTTCCTTGAGAAATTTAAAAACATATTCAATTTTCGCACGAGATAGATAGGCTATGTATACCTCATACGCCTCATCAAAAGTCGTTACTTTTTTATTAGTTAATAGCAGCATGTCATTCTTAAAAATTCTCCTACCATCTCTGCCTGTAATTTGGATTTTAATTGCATTGATGTTCTCAAACTCTCCAAAATAAATAGTTATTTTTCCGTCTTGTACGCAATTCTTTCCAACTGTTAACTTTTGGAATTGCTTTTCGCCTTGAGCATCAAAATCAGCGTTAATCAGCTTAAGCTTTTTACCATCATCACCTCTACCTTCTATTGTTCTTGTTATTTTTGAGCGAATAATAAAGTCTTGATCTAGGTTTGTATCAATTAGTGAGAGATAGTCATTATCATCAAACTCTCTATCTAGAATATGGGTAATGGTTGCATCTTCATTCTTTGATTTTAGGCAGATTCCTATTTTTTCTATTTCACGAATAGACAGCAGCTTTTTATTAAAGTAATCACCAGATTCATAAAGACTCTTGGCCTCTTTATCTCCCTCAAATGGCTTTCCAGCCTCTATTTTCTTAATATGCTCAGCTTTTAAAAACTTAGGGTCTTTATTGCTGTAGCTTACATGCGATAGTAGATGCACAGCCTTATCACCAGGTACTAATGCAACTGCGTTATGCGTGCTGTAACCATTGATAATATCCCCGTCCAGACTCCTTACTTTACCTAGATTTTCAGTTTGCTTGCTATGTGGCTTTCTAATATCAGAAGGATCATGAAGAACATCAATTTTACTGGCGTGTGAAAGTTTTTCACAGCTCTGTTCTAGCAATACATCATTTGTTTTTATTGGATCTAAATCGGTGCTTTTATTTTCACCGGTAAGTGTACGAATCATCTTTTTATACTCATTGTTATCTTTTGATGAACTGAACAACTTACAACTACCTTCAGTTAATAGCTTTCCTACAATCGTCGATAGATTTTTTTAAAACAACTTTCCCAGTTAATTTTGAAAAAAGAGGGGCAGCGTAATCGGCGAAGTTTAACATTTATACTCATCTCGTTAGTCTTGTTAAAAAGACAAAGCATAGTCATTTTTACACAATATTTCAGCATTATTTTGCTGATTTAAATTTTGGGTAGTTTTCAGATCCGTTAGGGTTTATTACGCCTTTACATCAAACCGTTGCTATTGGCGGTTCGTTGTCATTAGACCTGTTGCATTTAAAAGCGCGCTTTAATACAACCCATGGTTTAACCTTGCCAGCTGTTCCTAGCTGGTTAACGTTGAATAGAGACCAAAATAAACTGACTGGTACAGCAAGTGTTTCAATACGGGGCAGTTACCCCGTTGAGCTAATGGTTGATGACTATAAGAACACAACCTGGCGTTATCAACTACTGGTGGATATACCCAATTCTGCCTCCAGCTATCAAGGCAATACCACCTTAGTGATCCCCATTGATGGTTTGATTTCACTAGAAACAGTTGCGAGAGGCTTTAGTGATCCGGAGGGTGATACGTATCAATTTGCTTTAGCAGCAACCCCTAAACCACCGCTCTGGTTGGTGTTAAATCCGCAAACCGGTATTGTGTCAGCCACCATGCTGTCAGGGTATCAAGGGAGTTACACGGTTAATGTGACGGCAACGGATGAGTGTGGGGGTAATCCGATCTGTGGTCAGGTGGGTTGGCAGTTATTTCGTGTGATTGTGCCGAACAGAGACCCTTATTATCAATTTGATTTAGCCAATCCTGATACGATTCAGCTGGGTGTTGATGGGGGGATTCAATATGCGATTCCGAGTGATACGATTGTTGACCCGGATGGCGATCGAGTTACCTGGGCAGCGAGACTGGCGAATGGCAGTGCGTTGCCGGCAGGCATTACGTTTAGTTCCACCACTCGTATTTTAAGAGCCAATCCGGCAGCAGGTGTTTATCATGTCAGTATTCTTGCTGAAGATGGTAGTACTGGACGAGCCAATCAAACTTTAACCATTGTTGCCAACAGTCAACCGCAAGCCAATATGACCGACGTGGTGATTACCATGCCAGGGATCAGAAAGCCGTTTGCTTGGGCCTTACCAGCAACAGCGATGTTTGATGCGGATGATGATCCCATCACCTTCAGCTTGGTTAGGACGAACCCGGAATTTTTAGTGCCGTCTTGGCTAAGTTTTAATGGTACAACTTTAGCAGGTACCCCTACAGCCAATAACCACCAGCGGATCAAGTTATTATTACAAGGTAGAGACCCGCACGAGGGTGTCGGGCAAATGCCAATAGCGTTAGCAATAAAGAACTTAGCGCCGATTGCACAAATTGAATTGCCAGATCCGGAAATTCTGCAAGTTGGTGAGCGGCTCAGTTACGCGTTTCCCAGTGATACGTTTGTTGATCCTGAAGGCGATGGGTTGCAGTATCGAGCTTTGGCAACAACGGGTGATGGAAGGTTACCCGACTTCTTAACTTTTAACCCAATCACGAGAACCTTGTTTGGCACATCACTGCCAGAAAGTGCAGGCCGATATGCAGTAGTCTTCCAAGTCGATGATAGCTATGGCGGAGTTGCGAATAGCAGTGTGATTCAACTCCACATTAACACACAGCCGAGGGTTGATTTGCAGAAGTGGGAGTTAACTGCTGAGGGTATTAACAAGGCATTTGTTTCAATGATTCCATTGACGGCAATGGTTGATGTAGATGGTGATGCCATAACTTACGAGTTAGTGAATAACGATCCACGTTATCTTATCCCGTCCTGGTTAAGCTTTAATGGTACGGCTTTAATGGGGTCACCGGATAGTAATAACCATCAAGTAATTCAATTGCTGCTAGTGCGCCATCCTTTCTGTAAATTCCATTGACTTGCTGAAAATAAGCAGGCGACTCAGTCAGATTAGAAATTCCTTTTAAGGTAAACTTAACCAAAAAAGAGGAATGACAATGAGCTGCTATAAAAATGAGAACTTAATCGAAGAAGCCATACATGTTTTAGCGATGGAGGGGTTTGAAGCTTTACCTAAGCTTGTCTCCAGGTTGATGAATGAGGCTATGTTAATAGAAAGGGAGCGCCATTTAAATGCCAGTCCTTACGAGCGAACTGGCGATAGAAACGGATATGCGAACGGCTTTAAACCAAGGTTAATTAACACAGGTCAAGGTCAGCTTGAGCTACAGATACCGCAGGTTAGAGACTCCAATGAAGCCTTCTATCCATCAGTCTTAGAGCGAGGTGTACGCTCTGATAGAGCACTTAAGCTGGCTGTCGCTGAAATGTATGTGCATGGGGTTTCCACGCGCAAAGTTGAAAAGGTGCTAAAGCAACTCTGTGGAACAGATATTTCAAGCACAGAGGTAAGCCGTTGCGCTAAATTGTTGGATGAAGATTTAAAGAAATGGCGAAATAAGCCGTTAGGAAAGATAAAATATCTTTGGCTAAATGCACGTTATGAGAAGGTGCGCACTAGCGGCACAGTACAAGACTGTGCGGTATTGATAGCCTATGGCTTTGATGAATCAACCGGCAAGAGAACAGTGCTAGGTGTTTCTGTTGCGTTATCAGAGGCTGAGGTACATTGGCGTGATTTTCTTCAGCAGTTGGTTGAGCGAGGTATACATGGTATTGAGTTGATTACTAGCGACGCTCATACTGGCCTAAAAGCCGCTAGAAGAGCTGTGTTCCCCAGTGTTCCTTGGCAACGCTGCCAATTTCATTTGCAGCAAAATGCTCAGGCTCACATACCAAAGCGCTCAATGAAGGAACCAGTAGCTGAGGAGATTACAGCTATATTTAATGCCTCAAACATTCATGAGTCGGAAAGACTATTGGCTATGGCGGTAGATAAATATCAGCAAACAGCACCAGAGCTTTCTTCTTGGTTGGAAGTGAATATACCGGAGGGCTTAGTAGTGATGAACTTTGACAGGCCGCATCAAAAAAGATTAAGAACCAGTAACATAGCTGAGCGCGTAAACAGAGAGGTAAAAAGAAGGACGCATACAGTTGGAATTTTCCCTAATACTGAATCGTGCCTAAGGCTCGTATCAGCTGTTTTAGTGGAAATTGATGACCAGTGGAGCGGATCACCTAGATACTTAAGTTGAAGTGAATAATAAGGCTTCATAGGGTTTTAGGATAGATCATTCTTGTTCTTATTAACGAGATATAATTGCTATTACCTAAAAGTTAATAATTTATTTTGAGAGGAGAAAAATTTGAGGTATAAATAATTTTTTAGATTGATTAGCATAATTAATTTAAGATATTATGCGATGAGACAGGTACAATAGAGTGCCATTTAGAATTTTAAAGGTTTTTCTAAGTACTGAAGTTGGTTTTTACAGACAAAATAACGCTCTATCCAATTGCTCATAAGAGGTAAGGATCCGTTTGGTGGTGTAGGCGAGCTGCCAGTTTTGTTAACTATTGAAAATTTACCCCCTGTCGCACAAATCGTTTTAACGGATCCAGCGATTGTTCAGGCAGGCGAAGAGGTTGGTTACACCTTTCCGAGTGACACCTTTATTGATCAAGAGGATGATAGCTTACAGTATCGTGCATTAGTCACTTCAGGTAACGGTCTGTTGCCAAGCTTTTTGACGTTTAATCCCATCACGAGAACCTTGTTTGGCACATCGCTGCCAGAAAGTGCAGGCCGATATACAGTAGTCTTCCAAGCCGATGATGGTTATGGCGGACTTGCGAATAGTAGTACGAGCTAGTGCGCCATCCTTTCTGTAAATTCCATTGACTTGCTGAAAATAAGCAGGCGACTCAGTCAGATTAGAAATTCCTTTTAAGGTAAACTTAACCAAAAAAGAGGAATGACAATGAGCTGCTATAAAAATGAGAACTTAATCGAAGAAGCCATACATGTTTTAGCGATGGAGGGGTTTGAAGCTTTACCTAAGCTTGTCTCCAGGTTGATGAATGAGGCTATGTTAATAGAAAGGGAGCGCCATTTAAATGCCAGTCCTTATGAGCGAACTGGCGATAGAAACGGATATGCGAACGGCTTTAAACCAAGGTTAATTAACACAGGTCAAGGTCAGCTTGAGCTACAGATACCGCAGGTTAGAGACTCCAATGAAGCCTTCTATCCATCAGTCTTAGAGCGAGGTGTACGCTCTGATAGAGCACTTAAGCTGGCTGTCGCTGAAATGTATGTGCATGGGGTTTCCACGCGCAAAGTTGAAAAGGTGCTAAAGCAACTCTGTGGAACAGATATTTCAAGCACAGAGGTAAGCCGTTGCGCTAAATTGTTGGATGAAGATTTAAAGAAATGGCGAAATAAGCCGTTAGGAAAGATAAAATATCTTTGGCTAGATGCACGTTATGAGAAGGTGCGCACTAGCGGCACAGTACAAGACTGTGCGGTATTGATAGCCTATGGCTTTGATGAATCAACCGGCAAGAGAACAGTGCTAGGTGTTTCTGTTGCGTTATCAGAGGCTGAGGTACATTGGCGTGATTTTCTTCAGCAGTTGGTTGAGCGAGGTATACATGGTATTGAGTTGATTACTAGCGACGCTCATACTGGCCTAAAAGCCGCTAGAAGAGCTGTGTTCCCCAGTGTTCCTTGGCAACGCTGCCAATTTCATTTGCAGCAAAATGCTCAGGCTCACATACCAAAGCGCTCAATGAAGGAACCAGTAGCTGAGGAGATTACAGCTATATTTAATGCCTCAAACATTCATGAGTCGGAAAGACTATTGGCTATGGCGGTAGATAAATATCAGCAAACAGCACCAGAGCTTTCTTCTTGGTTGGAAGTGAATATACCGGAGGGCTTAGTAGTGATGAACTTTGACAGGCCGCATCAAAAAAGATTAAGAACCAGTAACATAGCTGAGCGCGTAAACAGAGAGGTAAAAAGAAGGACGTATACAGTTGGAATTTTCCCTAATACTGAATCGTGCCTAAGGCTCGTATCAGCTGTTTTAGTGGAAATTGATGACCAGTGGAGCGGATCACCTAGATACTTAAGTTGAAGTGAATAATAAGGCTTCATAGGGTTTTAGGATAGATCATTCTTGTTCTTATTAACGAGATATAATTGCTATTACCTAAAAGTTAATAATTTATTTTGAGAGGAGAAAAATTTGAGGTATAAATAATTTTTTAGATTGATTAGCATAATTAATTTAAGATATTATGCGATGAGACAGGTACAATAGAGTGCCATTTAGAATTTTAAAGGTTTTTCTAAGTACTGAAGTTGGTTTTTACAGACAAAATAACGCTCTATCTAGTACGATATTAGTTCACGTTAATACACAGCCAGCCGCTCTATCAACGCCATGGTCAGTTACTACGTTACCGGTTGGTCAGCAGTTCAGTGCAGCATTACCAACAAGCTTTATGGTTGATGCGGATGGGGATAGGCTTTCTTGTTCCTTAGTCAGAACTAACCCAGAGCACCTGGTGCCTACTTGGATCAGTTTGGATAATACAACTTTATTCGGTACGCCGTTAAGTAACACGCATCAACCCATAACAATTCAATTAAAAGGTGAAGACGGTTTTGGTGGCGAGGCGTATCGATTGGTCTCACTATCCATTCCGAATTCAGCACCAGTCGTTCATCGAGAGTTAGGCGTGATTACGGCGTTTGCGGGGGATTTAAAGACCTATATTGTGCCCCGAGACGCGATTAAAGATGCCGATGGAGATGAACTAGCCTATTCAGCGTTCAGAAAAAGCCAATTTGAACCTGGTACCACGAGATTGCCTTTGCCAGGCTGGGCTGTGCATTTATCGAGTATTAACAGTTTTAATTTGGTGCCGAAGTCAGGGGATCAAGGCAACTATACCTTTGTGCTGGTTGCGACGGATACGCAAGGCGCTTCAGTTCAAACGGAGTTTAAAGTTCATGTACCGAATCGAGTGCCTGAGTTGACCACCGATTATGCGGATGAAACCCTGACAGCGCTAGAACGCTTTAGTTATTCGGTGGGAGGGCACTTTAGCGATGTTGATGGAGATACATTGAGTTATGAAGTGAGCAAACCGGTGTGGGTTCATTATGAAGAAGGAACAAAAACCTTATCAGGGATGCCGCCACAGATTGTACGTTCCTATGGCATAGATATTGCTGCGCGAGATGGCCATGGTGGTGAAGCGAGAGCGAGGTTGACTGTGCATGTTGATCCGACTTCGATTCAGCTGAGTTCGGTACAGCTGTTGCAATTGTTTGGTTATGGCAGTCTTGCTTTTGGTTTATTGACGATATCGACGTTATTTATGGTACATCGTAACCGACAAATCAAACGCGCCGAACGAGGAGCGCAAGGGATTATGCGTAAGTGGTCGACGAGGCGATGTAGTCTGGTGACCGGTATGACAGAGGATGAAGGCTTTACAGCGATTACGAATTCAATTGATCAACTGGCTCGTTGGCTTAGGTGCTTGGGCATGGGGACCAATAAGGATGAGTTGAAGGCGAGGTTTCAGGAGTTAGAACGTCGCATCCAAGGGTATTATGCTCAAAAAATTGGTCCGGAAGCAGAAAGCATTACCAGTATGTTGCTAAAGACTAGGTTTATGGATGATCTGTTAACGGCAACCGAGCTAGCCGTAACCGAAGCCTGGCCATTGCCTTTGCAGCGGACGTTGGCAGGGATTTTACACTACAGCATACGGTTACTCTGGGTCTATCACACGGGTAAAGGCCGGTTATTGAGTGATAAATACAAAGAAGAAACGCTGACTAAGCTGCATGATTTATGTGATGAAGTGAGCCCGAGGCTGTTTGAATCGTTGGCTCGAATTCAGTTGGGTCGGGTGGAAGTTTATCATCGTTTATTATCTGCCCGAGAAGCGATGCTGAGTATCCAGGATCGATCGACGTGGGGAGATGTTGCTGGTCATGTGCTGAAGAAACTGTTATCGCCAGTGGGCATGTTTCAGATTTTGAGAGACTTTTGGCGTAATGCGCCGCAAGGATGGTATTTGAAGTTAGTGACGTTGGAACAACAGATTGGGTCGTTGGATCAATCGTCCCCGGATAAACTGCGAGCGCAGCTCCAAGCGATACAAACCCAGGCAAAGCAAGAAAGTCATTGGGCGTTTCGATACGGTTTGGTGTTGTTATGGCAGCAGTTGATAACAGTAGCCGGCAGTGATGACAGGTTGGCGACGCCGCTGACGCAGGGCACAACGAAGTTATTGGGATTAGAGCAGCTTAAAAGAGACGGAAAGGGGTGTTGTAAAGGCAAACGTATCTGGGTTGGTCGTCATGCACAGACCTTGTTTGCGGAACTGCTGTAACGTCCCACAATAATTTAGAGAAACCATCTCAACCTATTTTGCGTGAGATGGTGTCAAATAGTTAACCTTTTAGCTCATGAATTGCCTGATTAATGACATCATCCGGTATATGGTTTAAATTCATATTAGCGGCGATTAGCAACGCATGTCGCATGAGCCTATCAACATAACGAAGCCTACCTTTTGTGGCCATGTGTACTGCACGAATACCTGTTTCAGTGAATAAGCTGCTGCTCATTCCTGCCTTCTCAAAAGCAGCGTGAATAATGCTCTCAAAATCCCTGCTATCTTCAATTGCATGCCACCTAATAAAGCACTGAATTCTAGAGTTGATAGGTTCATAGGCTGGTCTCTGCAATGTTGCTAGAAGTGATGGGAGTCCACATAAGATAATCGTCATGACGTCTTTGCTGTCAAAACTGAAATTAAGGAAGTCAGGTAATCGTAGAATGAAATCATTACTAAGCTGATGCGCCTCGTCTAGGATCCAAATAGGCTGAACGTTTTTATCATGGTAGAGCGCGATCAAGCTCTGCTTCAAGTCTCTCCAAAGTTTAGAGAATCGGTAATAGTTTTCTAAACCTAGATTTTCGGCAAGCTGAGAGTACACATCAAATGACCGAAAGTGAGTGTCTGATTGATAAATGACTTGATGGGTCAGCGGGTTGAGTTTATTGCTCCAGTATCTTAGCGCCGTGGTCTTTCCTGTCCCTGAGTCGCCAGTAATCACTGCTAAGCCGCGTGTTTCTAGCAAACCATTAAGTTGCTGTTCTAGTCGCTTTGACTGCGCCAATTCAATAATGTTTGATTTACCCAATGGATCAAATTTCAAGCCAAAATGTTGAAGATACATCTTACTCATCCTCCTCAGTGATATCCAAATCCTCTTTAACTTGGTTATAAACAATCTCAACTAGCGAGGTTTTTCTTGCTGGTTGTTCCGGCATCTGAGGTCTAGCTCGGGTTCTAGAAAGGTTGTTATGTTTGTCCAGCTCTCCCACTGCACCAAGGTATTGATATTCCAATGATTCGACGTGACGGGCGGAGTCACTATGCGGATCAACCACTAAATAAACCTCTTGTTGAGCCAGTTCAAATGGAACTTCAAAGAGTCGATTATTCCAGCTTACCGTGCCATCCTTCCTGACTCGGCGCTTAATGCGATGCAGGAAGTAATCATCTAGCTTATCGGCCAAACAACCTAACGGCTGAATTTTAGTGAGGTCTTGCTGATAGCGTTGTAACGGGGTCATCTTGTCAGGCAGGGCGCTTTGCGAGGCTTGATGATAAACACGCTCAACCCAAGCCCAAAATCGATCATTCAGCGCATTGAAACTATGAATGGAATCCAGGTTGCATTCAGCTAGGAATTGCTCGCGTACTGTTCTATGCCAACGCTCTAGTTTGCCTTTGCTTTGCGGTTCATAGGGCCTGCCGTAAATCAATTGAATTTTCAAACGAGCACAAATGGTTTGCAACGTTTTAGCACGGTAGGCAGGGCCGTTGTCAATGATGAGCTTAACAGGAAGCCCACGTTTGAGTAATGCCTCTTTCAACACATGCTCAATAGTAATGGCACTCTCATCAGTACAAAATTTACTGTGACAGACCAACCTTGAGGCATCATCAAAAATACTCACCAAATAGCTTTTAACTCTTCTTTGGCCATCGTAAATCGTTGGACCATGCATGACATCGCCATACCAAATATCACAAGCTGTGAGCGCCTCAAATGAGCGGCGCTCAATTTGGTTAGAAGGTGTGACTGTTCTTTTAGACAGGCCGTGTTTTACTAATAAGCGGTGAACTGTTGCGTGAGATAATTCACCTCGTGCTACCTTCCCTTGAGTTTCTAAGAGTTTAATCACGGTCGGAATTGATCTTGAAGGGCTTTCCTGTTTAGTGGAAATAATTAACTCTTGTAGCTCTGGATTGATGTGACACTGGCCTTTGTCTCGTCGAGTTTTAGGAACTAATCCATCAATACCCTGCTTTAACCAGGCGTAATACCAATTCTCAATTGTTTTAGCACTGAGGTGAACACGCTTACTACCTGGAATGTTGTAGGTTTGCTGGGACAACCTTTTAATAATGCTCTTGAGCTCACCATGCTCAAAACTATTTCGGCTACATAGCTCACCTAAAACACTTAGGCGAAACAGTGCTGTTGGGTGAATGGGCTTGGTCATTTTGCAATTCCTGTGTGATTTAACTACTTGCAATGAGTTAATCACAACTTGAGTTGAGAATGCTACGCTCAAACTGTGTGGGGTCGTGAGGTTTACAGAAAATATCCATCTCAACTTTTTTTCACGTTAATTAATTATGGGATGCTCACTCCTGTGTTGTTAAGAAAAAGCATGATGCTCGATAAATCATGCTCACCAAGGCAGGCCAACCAAAACGCTTGTGGATCACTATGTCGCCCAAGCTGTAACCACAACGGATGTGCTTTAGACCTTCTGCGAAACTAAATACTGGGCGAGCTTATGCTCGTTTGTAGTTTTAGAATCCGGCTTGAAGATTGAGAATCCCAGCAATAATATTAAATCTCATATTGTGTTTTCTGCGAAAATTCCTATACACCTCCCCAAGAATGCGGAATTTTTTAAATTTTGAGAATTGATGTTCAACCCTAATACGGATCTTGCTGTGATTACGGTTATCCTCTTTTTGTTGAGTAGTTAATTTGCCGCCTTTGGGCTTTTTATGAGGTAAGTTAACCAAGGGGTCAGTATGTTGAATTCCTTGGTATCCTAGATCAGCATATTTTTCTGCTGGTGGCAGTGGGCTGCCACGTTGTCGGATCTTAATATCATGAACCCTCCCAGGCATTGTTTGAGAGACGTTGATTATTTTTCCGGATGTACTCATTGCTATCTCCACCTTTTGAGTATGTCTTTTCTTTTTACCAGAATAATAATCTTTACGTGGCTTCTTCTTTTTGGGGCGCTGAATAGGCTGCTCCGTTACATCCATTAATATAGCGCAAACCGCATCTTCTGTTAGGGTTCTGTCTTTTTTAATATGAATATGCTTGGCCACTAAGGGTTCTAAGCGTTTAAATAAGCGGCAGACATTACTGTCATCCAAACCAACAAAGTAACCTAAGAATTCATGTGTTACATAAGTGCGATAGTACATCATGAGAAGCAAAAGGCGATCATGGTGCGTGGTGAGTTTCGGGCGCCTTCCCAGCTTACTAAACTCATCATCAAGTGATGACTTCACTTGTTGGTGTATCGTTTCAAAATCATCAAGGGTCAAACCAGTTAACTTTTTAAAAATACGCGGGCGGTTACTGAGTTGCTGATAGCTTAATAGCATATGCCTTTCCATGAATGATTATTAATCAGGCAATTATAAGCAAATTTTAGCTAGTTTCTAGAACTGCCCTTAGTTACGCAGAAGGTCTTTTGATATGGAAGGAGTAATCAACGAAGTGGTCAACCAACCAGTGAAACCACCTAGCAACGGTGTGTCGACTAACACCTTGCTCCTGACCTGATGAGCTAATACTTTTCCCAGGAGCACGCTCATTAACACTGCCTGCTGAACTGACCAGCAATACCAACGCTTTGGAGAAAGTATCTCAGGTAGGGTTGAACAAGTACGTTTACATTGATGACAATAAAATCTCAAAACAGGGGTGGGATTTAAAGAGCGTCCTTTACCTGGGTTCCTATCTGGTTTTCGATCATATGATCCATGTGACCATAGTCCACCTGCACCGCAATGGCTGCACTGCTCTGGCCTTAGTAGCTCTGGATTTTTTTTCAGCAGGATCAGGTAATCACTCAGGCTTTTAATCGCTTTTATGATTCTGCGCATGACTAATTTCACTATAGTTTTTATATCAAGTTATTTTACCTTGATAGGTTACTAAAAACCTTGTTTATTATGAGATAAAACTAGCTCAATTCCCCTAAATAAACTGAGAACTACCCAAAATTGTTATCTCCCTACCTGAACTGAATTCGATAATTCTTTTTGTTCTTCTTGAGAAACACTATTTTCTTTAAAAAATTGCTCTACTAAGTGATACGTTAGAAGTTTTCTAATACCCTTCGCAATAAAGTGTCGTGTCACCTTGCCCTTACCATCTCCTAATTTAGCTAGCATAATTGCGTAATCGTCATAAGCTTTTTCCTTACCTATCTCATACAAATATGAGGCCACATAAAAACATACAGCCAGTAGATTTTGTATCCCTTTAAAATTTTTTATCTGCATATTTTCCCAGCCTAGTCCTTCCTTGAGAAATTTAAAAACATATTCAATTTTCGCACGAGATAGATAGGCTATGTATACCTCATACGCCTCATCAAAAGTCGTTACTTTTTTATTAGTTAATAGCAGCATGTCATTCTTAAAAATTCTCCTACCATCTCTGCCTGTAATTTGGATTTTAATTGCATTGATGTTCTCAAACTCTCCAAAATAAATAGTTATTTTTCCGTCTTGTACGCAATTCTTTCCAACTGTTAACTTTTGGAATTGCTTTTCGCCTTGAGCATCAAAATCAGCGTTAATCAGCTTAAGCTTTTTACCATCATCACCTCTACCTTCTATTGTTCTTGTTATTTTTGAGCGAATAATAAAGTCTTGATCTAGGTTTGTATCAATTAGTGAGAGATAGTCATTATCATCAAACTCTCTATCTAGAATATGGGTAATGGTTGCATCTTCATTCTTTGATTTTAGGCAGATTCCTATTTTTTCTATTTCACGAATAGACAGCAGCTTTTTATTAAAGTAATCACCAGATTCATAAAGACTCTTGGCCTCTTTATCTCCCTCAAATGGCTTTCCAGCCTCTATTTTCTTAATATGCTCAGCTTTTAAAAACTTAGGGTCTTTATTGCTGTAGCTTACATGCGATAGTAGATGCACAGCCTTATCACCAGGTACTAATGCAACTGCGTTATGCGTGCTGTAACCATTGATAATATCCCCGTCCAGACTCCTTACTTTACCTAGATTTTCAGTTTGCTTGCTATGTGGCTTTCTAATATCAGAAGGATCATGAAGAACATCAATTTTACTGGCGTGTGAAAGTTTTTCACAGCTCTGTTCTAGCAATACATCATTTGTTTTTATTGGATCTAAATCGGTGCTTTTATTTTCACCGGTAAGTGTACGAATCATCTTTTTATACTCATTGTTATCTTTTGATGAACTGAACAACTTACAACTACCTTCAGTTAATAGCTTTCCTACAATCGTCGATAGATTTTTTTAAAACAACTTTCCCAGTTAATTTTGAAAAAAGAGGGGCAGCGTAATCGGCGAAGTTTAACATTTATACTCATCTCGTTAGTCTTGTTAAAAAGACAAAGCATAGTCATTTTTACACAATATTTCAGCATTATTTTGCTGATTTAAATTTTGGGTAGTTTTCAGATAAAGATAGACGTAACACTGCCTGTTCATGCACGAGCAACGGGAGAAGAAGCGATAACGCTAGCAGCTGGTTCAGCAGCGCCGTCATCCGCAGCGACAGGCAGAGGACAACGTTCAAGAAGATCATCGACTTTTAGTTCCAGTTTATTTGCCGGTGGTGCACAAAGTTTACAGCAAGCTGCAGGCGCAGCGGCAGCAGCCGCTTCATCACCTAGGGTTGGCGCAGGCCCGATGACGCCAACAACGGGTAGACACCAGGTTGATCAAACTGTGTTTGCTTCAGGAAGAGCATTTGATGATCCACGACGAGGCTCGACGACGCTTAATCCGATGTATGGGGGAAGTTAATAGTAGCGTGCTGGTTATTATGTACTAATCGAAGAGAGTAGGGTTGGAACTAAAGCATTGGAAAATGGCGCGCCCGGAGAGATTCGAACTCCCGACCGTCTGGTTCGAAGCCAGATACTCTATCCAGCTGAGCTACGGGCGCATAACTCGGTATATTAAATTGTTTACTGCTGAAAATCCCCCGCTCGCTGCGCGAGCCGCCCCCTTTAAAAAAGGGGGCTTTGTTTTACAAAACCTCGCAGCAAAGACTGAAGCTTCCTAGCAACTCCCCCTTACGCAAAAGCTCCTAGTACGTCCCCTCCCTAGAATAAGGGGGGATCTTGCTGTAATTGTTTACTGCTGAAAATCTCCCGCTCGCTGCGCGAGCCGCACCCTTTGAATCAAAGAGGGCTTTGTTTTACAAACCTCGCAGCAAAGACTGAAGCTTCCTAGCAACTCCCCTTACGCAAAAGCTCCTAGTACGTCCCCTCCTTAGAATAAGGGGGGATCCTGCTGTACAGGACAGGCAAGTGAATTTATAAATCAATTAACTCTTTAATTGATTAGCCATCCAGGGCCCTTTGTCTCACACTGGTTCAGCAGAAAAAGGTTACGTAATTCAGCCAGCATTAAACGCTAAGGTGTGGTCGTTGTCAATTAAATTTAGCCCTCTTTCAGAATGTGTGTGTAGGTAGCTAATGGTGTTGTAGCCTTGATGCAGT
Organism: Gammaproteobacteria bacterium; assembly: GCA_965196985.1. Lineage (GTDB taxonomy): Bacteria > Pseudomonadota > Gammaproteobacteria > UBA12402 > UBA12402 > 2-12-FULL-35-23. Next base: position 136,008 of record CBDALO010000072.1, read on the forward strand.
TTGGCAACGCCGAATGAAATCAAGGGCAAGTTTTTCTAAGTACACTTAGCCCTTGACTGCGCTGCGCTTCGTCAAGGCTACATTGCTCTGTCAAGGCTACTACATTCCTAAGTACAGAGATTCTTAAATTCAGCCTTTAGATTAAAACTGTTGGTAAAGCGCTATAACCAGTATAAAAAGTGAAATAATAATAATTAAGTAAGCTAGCCATTGTTTAACAATTGAGGTTTCTTGTTTTGTTTTAAACCCCTTTAATAAAATTATAGCGGGTAGTAGTGCAAAGAGGATGATCTCGCCAACGCCACCAACGAAACCAATGGCGCGTAGGAATATTGAAGGGTCAATTAGCGCAATAATTAGTGGGGGGGCAAAGGCTAATAACCAAATGAGCAAGCGGTTGCTAGTTTTTAAATAAGTAGAAGTTAGGTCCCGTATAAAGCCTAACAACCCAGTACCATTCGCCATATAAGATGCTGTTACGGCAAGCAAGGCAAAAATTAAATTAAAAAAGACGAATAGACGTGAATGTAATTCGAAAGCTAAAGGAACAGTAGCTGGTTCACCATGTGCTGCGGAGTAAGCTAGAGTGAGGTGGCCGATGCCATGTACAGGTAGGGCACCTAAAACGATAGTAACCCAGATTAAATTAATGACGAGTCCAATTGCTGTGCCTTGAATAATTGCTCGACGTATAAGAGGGTAATCAAAGTCAAGTTGGCGACAAACAGTTGGAACGATATTGTGAAAGTGAAAAGCAGATACAATAACAGGCAAGCCAAAAGGAAGCACTGCCCAGTTAGTAAAAGTTAGATGACTAGGGGTAAAAGCTTTTACTGAAAGGACAATTAGAATAGCAAAGCTTAGCCAGATTGCTATAACGACTAATGTACTGCTGTGCTGTAGTAAGCGCATCCCAAAGACAATAAAAAGCAGTAATAAGAAAAAATAAATAAGAATAAGTTTTTTAGTTGAAAGCAACGTTGGAAAAAGGTGGGCAATCATGACACCTACCATACTGAGGTAAGCAGTGATAACGCCATAGAGAATTAATAAGTTGGCGATAATGACAATCCATTTACTAAAGTGGCCAATTTCCTTAGTGAAGAAGGAAGGGATATCAAAGTGTAGTTTTCCTTCGACCGGTGTGATGCGTTTAGCAATAATTAAAGCGGTAAAGCACATTAGCGCCCAGATGCCAATAATGCTTAACATGGTAGGGCCATAACCACTTAGGCCCGTTTTAATGGGAAGGGCGAGTACACCAACACCTAAAACGTTACCAGTGATAAGTAGGCTCATAGACCAAAGAGCTGTTCTATTGTTGTTCATTTTTATCTTTATTTTATAAATGGGTCTAAATGATACTTGATTAAATCCTTGTTTATCAAGGTGGTTAACCTCAATATCTTTTTTGCATCATGGTAAGTATCTACTCTGCTAGTGAAAACCCCTAGTTTTGTGTTATTTAATTTGTTATTTTAAGTCAAGAGTCTTGAAGGGGCTGCTAGTAAAACTTTAAGGATTTAAAGCGTACTATCTTCAAGCTGACTAAATATTTCACAAATAATAAAAGTGGTTGTGGTCACCTCTCCCATACGCTTTGCAAAGGAATGCTTTTCAAGGGGTCATGGAATATGGCGAATAAAGAAAAAGAACTAACTGCTATTGAGTGTCCAGTTGATGAAAGTATGACTTCAGCTACTAACCTTGATATCTATAAGCAAGAGTTTATTGCTAACCCAACAAAGTTATACCTTAATGAAATTGGCTATCGACCAATTCTAACTCACGAAGAAGAAATACATTATGGCCGTTTAGCAAGGGCGGGGGATCAGTCTGCACGTAATCACATTATTGAAAGCAATTTACGTCTTGTAGTTAAAATTGCTAGTCGTTATGTCAATCGAGGCGTGGCTTTTTTAGATTTAATTGAAGAGGGTAATTTAGGGTTAATTCACTCTGTTGAGAAGTTTGATCCAGATAGGGGATTTCGTTTTTCTACCTATGCTACTTGGTGGATTAGGCAAACTATTGAAAGGGCGATTATGAATCAAGCTCGTACAGTTCGTTTGCCTGTTTATATGATTAAGGAGTTAAGCGGTTATTTAAAAGCAGCACGTCAGCTAGAGCAGATAAATGGTCAAAATCAACGCCTGAACAGATCGCAGTTTTTTTGGATAAGCCATTACAAGAAATAAAAAAAATACTCCATGCTAACGATCTAACAGTTTCTTTTGACTCACCTCTAGCAGAAGATTCAAGTAAAACGCTACTAGATATTGTTCCTGATGGTCACCACCATAACCCAGAAGAGGTATTAGGAGAGGCGGATATTACTAACTATTTAACCACCTGGGTTGAGCAGCTTAAGGAAAAACATCGTGATGTGATTTTGCGTAGGTTTGGTTTTGGCGATTTTGATGAGCGGCAAACTTTAGAAGAAATTGGTCATCTACTTGGCGTTACTCGTGAGAGAGTAAGGCAAATTCAAGTGGAGGCCTTAGGACAGTTACGTGATATTTGTGAATCAAATGGGGTTTTTTAGAGACCTTATTATCTGACTGGGAGTAAAAACTCTCTTGATGACATAGGCTGAAGAACGCGGTATAAAGGTTAGCTTTTGCATTGGCTGAATAAAGGATGTTATATGCTAAGCTTTTCTGCGGAAATTTTGCTCGTTATTACGTTTCTTTTAGTGGGCTGTTTGGGTGGTCTATTAGCTGGGCTGTTTGGGCTTGGTGGTGGCGTGCTTTATGTGCCTGTTTTCCTAACTATTTTTGATTTTATTAACCCCCATGGCGGCTCAGCAAACTTCCATGTTGCTGTAGCAACTTCACTGTCATTAGTTGTTCCGAGCTCAATCGTAGCAGTTTATCGTCAATACAAGTTAGGTAACCTTAAAGTTAAGCTTGCTTTACGTTGGGTGGGATTTGTCTTTATTGGTGCATTGGTCGGGTCAATATTAATTCATTTTGTTTCAGGTATCGTGCTTAAGATTCTATTTAACTTATTTCTTTATATGAGTTTGATTTTTCTGTTCTTAAAAAAAGAGCAAGAAGAAGTCGTTATTAAGGAGATAAAGCCAGCGTACTTTGGTGGTTATGGTGCTTTTACGGGCTGTTTTTCTGTTTTACTGGGGATAGGTGGTGGCGCTTTGACCGTTCCTTTTATGAAGTTACTTCACTATCCCTATAGGCAGGCTGTAGCTATTTCTTCTGCAGGGGGAATTGTTATTGGCTTAACAGGGGCTATTTTTATGACCTTGTTTGGAGGAGGCTACCAAGGCACGCCTGATCATGCCTTAGGCTTGGTGCACTGGTTGGGTTTTTTATGTGTTTTTCCTACCGCCATGATTTTTGCACCAATTGGCGCGAAGTTGGTAACTTTATTTAGTGAACAACTTAATAAAAAGCTTTACGTGACACTATTAGCTATTATCGCTGTCTACATGACGTACAAGCTTGTCATTGTATTTTAGAGGCTGATATGGATCATTTAATTACTGAGTGGCAGTCAGGCTCTTTATTTGAATTAAACCCTGGTCAACTAGTAGTGGTAATGCTTGATCAAAATAGTTGTGACCAGACTGACGAAGGTGACTTGAGATTATTAACCATTATTGAAAAAGAGCGGGCAGATCGATTTCATTTTTCTAAAGATCGTAATCAGTTTCTTACTGCACGCATCTATTTAAAACGCTTGATTGGCCAACTATTAAAAGTAGAGCCGGGTACATTAGAGTTGGCTAAAACCACTTTTGGTAAGTTGTATTTACCTGATTACCCCTCTTTAAATTTCAATTTAACTCATTCAACTGGGGTGGTGCTCTATGCTTTTGCACTAAACCAAGAGGTTGGGGTTGATGTAGAGGCTATTTCTCGTCAGGTTCATGCAAAAGAGTTAGCGCAACGCTTTTTTGCACCACAAGAAGTTAGTAGGCTTATGCAGCTTTCTGGGGCCGAGCTGCAACGAGCATTTTTTCGGGTTTGGACCCGTAAAGAAGCCTTTATTAAAGCTGAAGGGTCTGGTTTATCCTTTCCTTTACAAGATTTCTCTGTGCCGGTTGAGGCATTGCAGGATCGTTTTGGTGTGGAGTTTAATTTACTTGATAGGCCAGTAGACAGTTGGTTAGTAGAGACTTTTATTCCTAAAGCTGGTTATTTGGCAAGCGTTGCTGCTAAGCGAGCTTGGGATGAGACAATTTTTATTAAAATTTAATGTGTTGAGGAATAAAAATGGCTTTAGCTAAAAATATAGAACAAAGTTCAAAGTACCCCGCTGGGGTATTTGCCATGTTTCTTTTGCAGTTATTAAGCATGGTCGGTTTTACCATGTTGCTGGCGCTATTAGTTTTGTACTGTACGCGCACACTTGGTATGGATGATAGTCAAGCTTACACCTTGCTGGCAGCTTATAATGCATTAGTTTTTGCGAGCTCAGTCTTCGGAGGCTATTTAGGTGAGCGTTACCTGGGGTATCGTTATGCAGTTAGTTTAAGTATTGTGCTAGCTTCAATAGGGCTTTTTATTTTGGTTATTCCTAAGCTGATGGCCCTGTATTGGGGGTTGGCCTTTTTTGTAGTAGCGACAGGGATTATGGTCCCTTGTCTGTTTGTTTTATTGGGTCGATTACATGAAAGTACTGATGATCCGCGCCGCGATAGTGGTTTTACTATTGCATATATCGGAATGAATGTAGGAAGTTTTTTTGCTTCTGCCATTTCGGGCTTTATTGCTAATAAATTTGGCTACAGTGTTGCATTCTTTATTGGGGGCGCATTTACATTGATTACCCTGTTCTTCTTTATATATTATCGCCATTACTTTAATAGACGCGTTAGTGGTCAGGTTGATGTGATTCGTGCTAAGGAGCGTTTAAAAAAGACACGTAGTGAGAGAGTTAACGGGTATCCGTCTTATTTCAGCATGATGCTCATGCTGCGCTCTCTTTAGTTTACTGCGCCTGTGATGAGCGGATGGTAATTAATTCCGCTAGCGAAGGCATAGAATAGTTTTTTGTAATTCTGTCATATATATAATCGAAGACATTAACTGCTAGCTTTTTACATGTCTCAGTAATTGTAACCATTGTATCCTTAGCTTTCGTTCCTTCTTCACTCATAGTATGAAGGTGTACATCGCGCATTCTAGCCTGCTTCCGAGCCATCAACTCTGCTGGATTGTTATGTAGAGGAAGCTCTGGCTTTTCCAGCACTAACAATAGCTGCCTTTTCTTTTTTAAGGTGAGCTCAATTTGTTTATCTAGTTTCTCGTAGCCAGTGATTGTTGAGAATAACTCAGTAAACTCATTGGATAGCTTATCTATCTCATCTTGCCCTGGGTTCTTTTTATATTCAATGAGCTTATGATAATAATCCCAAAACCTATCCAAGAAGCTGTCAACAGAGTCTTGGTGCTTCTTAAAAATTGGCGTCAGCTTTTTATAATGCCTACCCTCATGAACCCAGCACAAGGCGAGTGATTCAGTAATGAGCTTAAACTGTGGCGCATCATCGGTAATGAGTGTTTCTATCGCATAAGGACTCTTTCTATATGTTGAGATAGCTGCCGCATCAGTAATCAGCTTTCTATATTTTGGAAATTTTTTATCACCTAATACCTTATCAAGAATAACTTCCAGCTCCTTACTGTTTAAGATAGTCGATGAGTGAAATACCTTTAAGCTTTCGATTACCTTGTGGGGTAAGTTCATAGTCAATGGCATTCGGTTAAGCATATTTGGCAGATCCTCCACTAATATTTAACCATTTTGTAACCGGCTTTCTAGATTGCCGTGGTGAATGCCTACCCCTTCTTATTTTTTGACGTACGCGAGCAATGCTGCCAAGCATGAGCGGGATACAAAGAAAACCAGAATCATTTTCTGGCAACAATAATTTTTCTAAACTTCGACCGATAACCAGTAATGTGTTTTTGAAATTAGTTTTAATATTTTTTATTTCCCCAACAAAATCTTGCCAATAGCCATCTTGCTTTTCAGGTTTATTCTTTCCCTTCGGTGAGGGTGGTGGAAGCTGATTATTAGCCTCAGACTCAAAAATTCGTGCGAAGTTTATGATTAGCGCATGCGCATAGCATTCTTGCTTTACACCAAGCTCTGACTTACTGTGAAATTCTTCAATATCAATAAACACCTTGGATATTTTATAAAGCTCCTCAATTCCCCAGCGACCATGATATACACTAGGAAATTCATCCAGCGGGTATTTTTTTTGGTCCAACAACGTGGTGCTACAAACATAAGTTTCATCACCAATAGTATATTTAATTAATCGCAACCTCACCGGTTTTATATCGAGTTCATAACCCTGCTTTCGACTTTCGTACTTTACAGCTACTGACGGCTTATAAGTAATGATTTCATCTTGACTATCACTTTCCCAAAAACGTTTTACGGCTGTATTTACAGTGCCACTCTGCATTCTACAAATAAGGTGGATGCCTTTTTCCATCGCTTTTACTAAAATCAAATAGCTGAAATACCCTCGGTCAAGAACCAAGACATCACCAGGTTGCATCGTCTCCATGTGCGCCAATAAAATATGCCGTTCGCTTCGTTCTGCATTGAGAGTAATATCATAAATATAGCCACTACCTAAATGATATAATGCGCTCATAATTCCTTGTGGGTAGTATTGGCCTTTATTAGGTGCCATGTAACCAGCGGCGAGTAATTCATGAGGTAGATTTATTTTGGAGCCATCAACGCCAAAAACACGATGTCCTTGCCATAAAGGTAATGGCTCCTGCTTTTCTCGCGCCAATAAAACAGCACGATTGAGGTCGGTAAATATCACTTCCGGCATCTTTTGGCGAGCCTCACATATGGATGAAGCAGCGAACGGCTTTTCCTGAATACAGGCCAATTCTGATGACTCCCAAAGCTCGTTTAATAAAATTTGATAACCCTGATTATTTTTACTCAGTACTAGTTTTAAAATGAAAACAACTAGAATTTCAGTCGTTATTGCTCGTTTTCTTTGCTGCCAGGTTTCATCAAATTTTGCACAACAGTCTGCTAATATTGCGTGCAACTGGATCCAAAAGTCCTGCATACCTGCTCCGCTCCTTCGGTTAAATTCACCGCTAGTTATTCAAGGGAGCAAGAGAATAGCATAAAATCACGTTAACCGAATGCCATTGAGTTCATAGTAGCCAGTAAATTAAAAGCGGCCTCATTTAATGTGAACCCAAAGTGGTCTTTGCTTAACATTTCAATGACGCTTAATCGACTTTTACTGGTCAGCGTAAAGTAAGCTGAATAATACTCATTACCCAATACATTAACATAACGGTTTTTCCCATCCTCTCTAGCGTTGGTGTCATCTAGGTGCTGGTAGTTCGTGGATTGTAAACCTGCCTTCACAACTTCTACCTTCTCGGGCTCAAGTATCGTAGGTGTTTTAATTGTGAAGCTATGGATGGTTGATTTACTAATATCTATGTTGGCGGTTTTATAAAATGTCTCAAGGCTTTCTAGCGTCATACCACCTTGAGTATTTAGGAAGCTTGTCCAGCTTTTAATAGTAGGGCCGAACTGGCCCTCATAACCAGTTGGCAGAGGTGCTGTATAGTGTTTGTTTTCAGAAGGGGAGTAATATTGTTGGCGCAAAAAAAGAGTGTTATTAGCAGCAATTTTTATATCCTGGATAAGTGTTTTCTTAGAGCCATTTGGCACAGCATCGCTGTGCAACGAATCTGGATTAATTGTTAGTGTCACTGTATTAGAGACTTCGAGATTTTTTTTACTAGATATTAAGGAATTTCAATGTGTCAATTGGTAAAAATACCACCAATTAAAATGAGTAATTTTAGCACAGGTATTTTTTATAAAATCGATTTAGTGGTGGGGCAGGGTTAGTTATGACAAACAATAGCCAAAACTAGCTGTTATTTGTTGTTTTGGACGGACTACCCCCCTAGGAAGTTATTAGATTTTTTTCAGTAAGGCGAGTTCACGATGCTTTGATAGCAATTTGTAACGGTTAGGTTGTCTATACCAGCAGTTAGCTAAAAACATTTGGCTACCGCATAGAACACATTCATAGGGGTCAATGTTAAAATTATTTTGCATTAAGGTGCGGTAATTGACCTGGGGTGTGTTTGGATCAGTTTCACCTAATAGGAGTCTGACTTTGGGTAGCATCTCACCTCGCACCCGGTTAGCAAGAAACCCATAATAACGCACCATACGAAAGCCAACATCAGGAATGTGTTGAATAAATCGAGCAATAAACTCTTCCGCGGTTAATTTAAATTGCTTGTAGGTTTTAGAGACGTGATCAAGATAATTAAAACTGAGGCTGCTCCCATCAAAGTTTTTAATTTTTGACTCAGCAATAGGAGGACGTTTGGTGTATCGACCTAAGTATTTAACGTTTTGTTTGTGATTCTTTGAGGGCTTTGCGCAATGTACTACCCATCGTTTTTGGTAAAGCTGATCAAGCAGTTGATTAAAGTTGAAAGTGTGGTTCAGTGTAGAGGCTAACTGATTTGGCAGAATAAGCCCTTTGTCCTGGTGGTGGTTTCTAAAAAGGTTAATGACCTCATAACGCCACATGGACATTAGTGTAGGTTGATGGAAGTAGAGGCTTTTCCATTGTGTTAACTCTTTGTTGATACCACCCAGAGTGATTGACGCATGAAGATGCACATTGCGCTTTAGATCTCTGCCAAAGGTGTGAAGCGCGATAAATACACCGGGTTTAACCCTCTTGTTTTTAGCAAGCTTGAGTAACACCTTTGCTGCTAATGGTGGGAGTAAATTAAGAAGCTCTCTGTTTGTCCAAAAGCAGTCCCAAAGAGTAGAGGGCATGGTGAATGTGATGTGTTGCCATGTAGTGTTGGGTAAGATTGCCATCTGTTGTTGTATCCATACTTCTGTGGCTTTTTTACCACACGATGAACAGCTTTTAGCTTTGCAGGTATGGCGGATGTATTTGACGTGTGAACAGTTTGGATTACTGCAATGATACTCTTTATGGCCACGCATAGGATGTTTGCAGCTAAGCAGCTTAACAATGCCAATGACAATAGCTTCTCTGATTTTATCTTTGTACTTGGTGTGAAAGTTCCACCAGTTCTGATTGGTTACCAAGATTTGTTTGATACTAAAGCGTTTCATTATTCATAGAGTAAAATGAGAAGCGCGTATAGTAGGTGAGTTATTGCTCAGCTACCTGAAGCAATTTCTATAGCAGGTGTGTTATTTTTATTCGTTATTATTCCATGGGCAGGTTTGACTAGTTTGAGACTTAATAATACTCGTGGCTTTGTAAAGACTAAACTCTTAGAGGCTTAGAAAGTTGCCGGCGAAGCCGGCCTGACTTGATTTTGGCTTTCTAGTTTTATTGGTTTTATTTCCTTTTCTATCCTTCTCGGAGGAATGATCCTTGTCCTTGTTAGCGCGCGTTTGCTTTCTAACATTAGGCTTTCCTTGCTCACCTTTATATTTATTTAATGCGTTATTTAACGATTGCACCTTGTCTTCTAGCTTTATGATTTTCTCAGCCTGACTTTCACATACATTGCTAAAATCTGTTTCTAGTGCTGTTGGTGTAACAGTATTATTAAATCTCTCAATGAGATCGGCTAAAACTGATTTGTCAGGTTGTTTTTTCATAGGAAGAGTATACCACGGGTTTGAAAAGGTAAATTTTCCCCACACAGATGGCCGTACTGCTGAAATTATTTTTAAGCCATGAACCTGATCGATGAAAAAATAATCCGAGCATACAGCGTTGTTATAGAGCGCACATCATGCTTTTATGACACACGATGATTCCAATATAAAATTTCCAAATTTGCACGAAAAAGCTGTCAAGAACTTTTTGAATTATTTTCAAATCATGCTGATATTGAACGGATACGTTAACGGTTTATTCTTTGTAGCGTTAGCAATTCCACTTACCGCCACGTTGTTAAACTTTTCTAAGGTAAGTAATTTGTTAATGCTATTGCTAGGAGCCTTTTGCGCTATTTTAGTTATCTACTTATCAATGCATGAAACTAGATGCTATAAGAAGAAGCTTTGGGCTTTTTTGTTGCTAACAACTATTTCAGTCGCTTTTTGGGCGCTTTATAGCATTGCTCCTGGTGCTCTAGCTATTTTTATTGCTCGCAACGTTGATCGGCATTTTCTAGGCTTTGTTATTCCTGCCGCAACTTATTATGCATTAAACCCTTTCTTTATTGTTGTTTTAGGGCCTTTGCTTACGATTATTTGGATGCTGATAAATCAACGAGGTTATAAAGTGGCGACCCCCGCTAAATTTGCTATCGGTGTGCTATCAATGGGCTTGGGTTATTTAGTGCTGGTCTTGGCTATTGCTTTCCATGGGACGGAAGGTCAAATAAGCTCAGCTTGGATAGTCTTAAGTTATTTTCTGCAAACTTTTGGTGAGTTATTTGTTGAGCCTATTGGTTTTGCTATGGTTGGTGAGTTGGTTCCGCCGCGATTAGAAGGTCTGATGATGGGTATTTGGCAACTGGCAACAGGGGTGGGTGGCGCTTTGTCTCAGTTTATGGCCAATATGACTATTGCACCTAAGTCTAGTAGTGGTGCGCTATTAACTGACCCTATTTATAGTCATGCTTTTTTATTATTTGGGGTTATTACAGTTATTGTGGGGTTAATTGCTGTTGGCTTAGTTCCTTACCTAAATCGCATTATTAGAGAGGCTAATTTAGCGAAGTTAAATCCTGCAGCAGAGACATAATTGTTGCTAGTGCTTGTTGTTTAGGAAAGTTATCAAGCTTTTTCTGCAGGCTAAGGCGCTGTTCAAAGCAACTTTTAACGCTTTTAATTAAATTCTCACTGGTGAGTTTGTCTTCAGCTAGTACGCAGCTAAAACCCTGTTTCGCAAAGTGTTCGGCATTTTCAATCTGATCACCACGACTCCCTTGCTGTAGTGGGATAAGCAGGTGCGGTTTGTGAAGGCTCAGCAGTTCATAAAGTGCGTTGGAGCCTGAGCGAGATAATACTAAGTCACTACAAGCTAATAAGTTGCCTAATTGTTTAGAAACAAACTCAAATTGAACGTAGTTTGGTATTTGGTTTAGTTCAGGTGCTAAATTGCCTTTCCCGCAAAGGTGAATGATGGCAAATTGCTCTAGTAATTTTGGTAGACTTTCTCGTAAACAGGTGTTTATTTTTTGTGACCCCAGGCTGCCACAAATAACGAGTAAAATCGGCTTTTCGGGGCTAAGTTTTGTATAAGCTAAGCCTTGTTGTTTGTCTCCATGAAGTAGGCTTTCACGAATAGGAGCACCTGTGTAGAGAGTCTTGGTTCGATAGGTGGCTTTGATATAGTCTTTAGTTTTAGCAAAGCTTAAACAGATTTTTTTTGCGAAAGGAAAGCAAAGTTTATTAGCCAGTCCTGGGCTTAGATCGGATTCATGTAGAACAACTGGTATGCCGTTTAACCAAGCACCGATTACAACAGGTAGAGAAACAAAACCTCCTTTTGAGAAAATAACATTTGGTTTTAAGCGAAAGCAAAGGTAAGTGCTTTTAAGGATACCTAAAATTACTTTAAATGGATCAATAAAATTTTGCCAGCTAAAGTAACGTCGTAGTTTCCCTGTGGGAATAGCATGATAGGTTACCTGCAGTGGCGTAATAAGCTGATGTTCAATTCCCAATTGGCTACCTAAGTAGTGAATATCCCAGTTTTTCTGTTTTAGCAGAGTGATCAAAGCAACGTTTGGGGTAACGTGGCCTGCACTACCACCGCCAGTTAAAATTATTCGTTTAAGGGATTCGACCATATGTTTAAGCTCCACAGCAACGTTTAAATTTTTTATGTGATCCGCAGGGGCATGGCTCATTGCGGTTTGGTTTAGGTCTCAATTCACCATCAATATAGTACCAACGATCGGCAATTAAATGAAACTCGCTTAGCTCATGGATAAGGTGTATCTGGTTATTTTCTTGATATTAAGGAATTTCAATGTGTCAATTGGTAAAAATACCACCAATTAAAATGAGTAATTTTAGCACAGGTATTTTTTATAAAATCGATTTAGTGGTGGGGCAGGGTTAGTTATGACAAACAATAGCCAAAACTAGCTGTTATTTGTTGTTTTGGACGGACTACCCCCCCCTAGGAAGTTATTAGATTTTTTTCAGTAAGGCGAGTTCACGATGCTTTGATAGCAATTTGTAACGGTTAGGTTGTCTATACCAGCAGTTAGCTAAAAACATTTGGCTACCGCATAGAACACATTCATAGGGGTCAATGTTAAAATTATTTTGCATTAAGGTGCGGTAATTGACCTGGGGTGTGTTTGGATCAGTTTCACCTAATAGGAGTCTGACTTTGGGTAGCATCTCACCTCGCACCCGGTTAGCAAGAAACCCATAATAACGCACCATACGAAAGCCAACATCAGGAATGTGTTGAATAAATCGAGCAATAAACTCTTCCGCGGTTAATTTAAATTGCTTGTAGGTTTTAGAGACGTGATCAAGATAATTAAAACTGAGGCTGCTCCCATCAAAGTTTTTAATTTTTGACTCAGCAATAGGAGGACGTTTGGTGTACCGACCTAAGTATTTAACGTTTTGTTTGTGATTCTTTGAGGGCTTTGCGCAATGTACTACCCATCGTTTTTGGTAAAGCTGATCAAGCAGTTGATTAAAGTTGCAAGTGTGGTTCAGTGTAGAGGCTAACTGATTTGGCAGAATAAGCCCTTTGTCCTGGTGGTGGTTTCTAAAAAGGTTAATGACCTCATAACGCCACATGGACATTAGTGTAGGTTGATGGAAGTAGAGGCTTTTGCTAGTGCGCCATCCTTTCTGTAAATTCCATTGACTTGCTGAAAATAAGCAGGCGACTCAGTCAGATTAGAAATTCCTTTTAAGGTAAACTTAACCAAAAAAGAGGAATGACAATGAGCTGCTATAAAAATGAGAACTTAATCGAAGAAGCCATACATGTTTTAGCGATGGAGGGGTTTGAAGCTTTACCTAAGCTTGTCTCCAGGTTGATGAATGAGGCTATGTTAATAGAAAGGGAGCGCCATTTAAATGCCAGTCCTTATGAGCGAACTGGCGATAGAAACGGATATGCGAACGGCTTTAAACCAAGGTTAATTAACACAGGTCAAGGTCAGCTTGAGCTACAGATACCGCAGGTTAGAGACTCCAATGAAGCCTTCTATCCATCAGTCTTAGAGCGAGGTGTACGCTCTGATAGAGCACTTAAGCTGGCTGTCGCTGAAATGTATGTGCATGGGGTTTCCACGCGCAAAGTTGAAAAGGTGCTAAAGCAACTCTGTGGAACAGATATTTCAAGCACAGAGGTAAGCCGTTGCGCTAAATTGTTGGATGAAGATTTAAAGAAATGGCGAAATAAGCCGTTAGGAAAGATAAAATATCTTTGGCTAGATGCACGTTATGAGAAGGTGCGCACTAGCGGCACAGTACAAGACTGTGCGGTATTGATAGCCTATGGCTTTGATGAATCAACCGGCAAGAGAACAGTGCTAGGTGTTTCTGTTGCGTTATCAGAGGCTGAGGTACATTGGCGTGATTTTCTTCAGCAGTTGGTTGAGCGAGGTATACATGGTATTGAGTTGATTACTAGCGACGCTCATACTGGCCTAAAAGCCGCTAGAAGAGCTGTGTTCCCCAGTGTTCCTTGGCAACGCTGCCAATTTCATTTGCAGCAAAATGCTCAGGCTCACATACCAAAGCGCTCAATGAAGGAACCAGTAGCTGAGGAGATTACAGCTATATTTAATGCCTCAAACATTCATGAGTCGGAAAGACTATTGGCTATGGCGGTAGATAAATATCAGCAAACAGCACCAGAGCTTTCTTCTTGGTTGGAAGTGAATATACCGGAGGGCTTAGTAGTGATGAACTTTGACAGGCCGCATCAAAAAAGATTAAGAACCAGTAACATAGCTGAGCGCGTAAACAGAGAGGTAAAAAGAAGGACGCATACAGTTGGAATTTTCCCTAATACTGAATCGTGCCTAAGGCTCGTATCAGCTGTTTTAGTGGAAATTGATGACCAGTGGAGCGGATCACCTAGATACTTAAGTTGAAGTGAATAATAAGGCTTCATAGGGTTTTAGGATAGATCATTCTTGTTCTTATTAACGAGATATAATTGCTATTACCTAAAAGTTAATAATTTATTTTGAGAGGAGAAAAATTTGAGGTATAAATAATTTTTTAGATTGATTAGCATAATTAATTTAAGATATTATGCGATGAGACAGGTACAATAGAGTGCCATTTAGAATTTTAAAGGTTTTTCTAAGTACTGAAGTTGGTTTTTACAGACAAAATAACGCTCTATCAGGCTTTTCCATTGTGTTAACTCTTTGTTGATACCACCCAGAGTGATTGACGCATGAAGATGCACATTGCGCTTTAGATCTCTGCCAAAGGTGTGAAGCGCGATAAATACACCGGGTTTAACCCTCTTGTTTTTAGCAAGCTTGAGTAACACCTTTGCTGCTAATGGTGGGAGTAAATTAAGAAGGGTGCTGCCTTTATATAATGTAGAATATATAGCATAATATACACTTTAACATGATGAAGGATGGTGTTTGGATGTCAGCTAGAATTATCTCTGATGAAAATAATGAATTAACTATTGAACTCAAGCTTCCACTAAAAGGATCTATGCTTGAATGTGAGGACGCAATTCTTGATGGGCTTAATGAGGTTGGAACATTAGCCACTGAAAAAGCATTAAGTAAGTTTGATGCAGATGGCTCTCCTATCCATGTTGGAAAAATAAAGCTAACAGCACGAAGTAGAGATGAAGCAAATTACCAAACGCCTTATGGAGTTGCTCGAGTTAAGCGTTATGTTTATCAAACCTCTAAAGGCGGGAAGATCTTTTGTCCTTTAGAAGATAAGGCTAGAATTATCCAAGGATCAACACCGCGATTTGCAAAAATAATCTCACATAAATACTCAAACTTACCTGCTCCTAGTGTTATTGATGATCTCAAGGTCAATCATAACCGTAAAATCTCACATTCATACTTGCAACGGGCAACTGATTTTGTTGGCGGTATTGCACAAGCCAAAGAGGCTGAGTGGGAATATGAAGAGCCAAAGCTTGATGCAGGCGTTGAGATGCTAAGCATTAGCTTAGATGGTGCATATGTCCTCACCGTTGATGATGGTTATAGAGAGAGCATGGTTGGAACTATTTCCATGTATGATAAGCATGGTGCACGCCTGCACACAACCTACGTTGCAGCATCACCAGAATATGGAAAAGATGAATTCTTTAATAGGCTTGAAAAGGAAATAAAGCTGAAAAAGAAATATTACCCTGATGCTAAAACAATTGGCGTTGCTGATGGAGCAAAAAATAATTGGCCATTTCTAAAAAAACATACTGATACGCAAATTTTAGATTTTTGGCATGCAACTGAATATCTCGGTGAAGCATCAAAGGCAATATTTACCAAAAAATCTGAAAGAGATGAGCGTGATGTTTGGCTCCAAGAGCGATGTCATGACTTAAAGCACAAGAAAGGTGCGGCAGGTAGAATACTTGCTGAGCTTAAAGAGCATGTAAATAAAAAACTGAATAAATCGCTTAGAGAAAAGCTAGAAGGAACAATTACGTATTTTGAAAATAATATTAAAGAAAAGCGAATGTCGTATCATAATTTGATTAAGCAGAATGCACCAATTGGCTCTGGCGTCACTGAAGCAGCATGTAAAACAATTGTTAAACAAAGATTAGGCGGATCAGGAATGCGCTGGAAAGACAAGGGAATGAAAATTGTTTTATGCTTGAGAACACTAGTAAAGACTAAAGGAAGATGGGATCAGTTTTGGGAGAAGGTTAATGATTTTGGCGTGCCAGCAGTAATATAGCCTACATTATATAGAGGCAGCACCCATTAAGAAGCTCTCTGTTTGTCCAAAAGCAGTCCCAAAGAGTAGAGGGCATGGTGAATGTGATGTGTTGCCATGCAGTGTTGGGTAAGATTGCCATTTGTTGTTGTATCCATACTTCTGTGGCTTTTTTACCACACGATGAACAGCTTTTAGCTTTGCAGGTATGGCGGATGTATTTGACGTGTGAACAGTTTGAATTACTGCAATGATACTCTTTATGGCCACGCATAGGATGTTTGCAGCTAAGCAGCTTAACAATGCCAATGACAATAGCTTCTCTGATTTTATCTTTGTACTTGGTGTGAAAGTTCCACCAGTTCTGATTGGTTACCAAGATTTGTTTGATACTAAAGCGTTTCATTATTCTTAGAGTAAAATGAGAAGCGCGTATAGTAGGTGAGTTATTGCTCAGCTACCTGAAGCAATTTCTATAGCAGGTGTGTTATTTTTATTCGTTATTATTCCATGGGCAGGTTTGACTAGTTTGAGACTTAATAATACTCGTGGCTTTGTAAAGACTAAACTCTTAGAGGCTTAGAAAGTTGCCGGCGAAGCCGGCCTGACTTGATAGCGAGCAACAAACTCAACAAAGCCAGTTGTTTGATCTTTCATAAAGTGTTACGTCTATCTTTATTTAGGGGAATTGAGCTAGTTTTATCTCATAATAAACAAGGTTTTTAGTAACCTATCAAGGTAAAATAACTTGATATAAAAACTATAGTGAAATTAGTCATGCGCAGAATAGACCTTCTGCGAAACTAAATACTGGGCGAGCTTATGCTCGTTTGTAGTTTTAGAATCCGGCTTGAAGATTGAGAATCCCAGCAATAATATTAAATCTCATATTGTGTTTTCTGCGAAAATTCCTATACACCTCCCCAAGAATGCGGAATTTTTTAAATTTTGAGAATTGATGTTCAACCCTAATACGGATCTTGCTGTGATTACGGTTATCCTCTTTTTGTTGAGTAGTTAATTTGCCGCCTTTGGGCTTTTTATGAGGTAAGTTAACCAAGGGGTCAGTATGTTGAATTCCTTGGTATCCTAGATCAGCATATTTTTCTGCTGGTGGCAGTGGGCTGCCACGTTGTCGGATCTTAATATCATGAACCCTCCCAGGCATTGTTTGAGAGACGTTGATTATTTTTCCGGATGTACTCATTGCTATCTCCACCTTTTGAGTATGTCTTTTCTTTTTACCAGAATAATAATCTTTACGTGGCTTCTTCTTTTTGGGGCGCTGAATAGGCTGCTCCGTTACATCCATTAATATAGCGCAAACCGCATCTTCTGTTAGGGTTCTGTCTTTTTTAATATGAATATGCTTGGCCACTAAGGGTTCTAAGCGTTTAAATAAGCGGCAGACATTACTGTCATCCAAACCAACAAAGTAACCTAAGAATTCATGTGTTACATAAGTGCGATAGTACATCATGAGAAGCAAAAGGCGATCATGGTGCGTGGTGAGTTTCGGGCGCCTTCCCAGCTTACTAAACTCATCATCAAGTGATGACTTCACTTGTTGGTGTATCGTTTCAAAATCATCAAGGGTCAAACCAGTTAACTTTTTAAAAATACGCGGGCGGTTACTGAGTTGCTGATAGCTTAATAGCATATGCCTTTCCATGAATGATTATTAATCAGGCAATTATAAGCAAATTTTAGCTAGTTTCTAGAACTGCCCTTAGTTACGCAGAAGGTCTAATCATAAAAGCGATTAAAAGCCTGAGTGATTACCTGATCCTGCTGAAAAAAAATCCAGAGCTACTAAGGCCAGAGCAGTGCAGCCATTGCGGTGCAGGTGGACTATGGTCACATGGATCATATGATCGAAAACCAGATAGGAACCCAGGTAAAGGACGCTCTTTAAATCCCACCCCTGTTTTGAGATTTTATTGTCATCAATGTAAACGTACTTGTTCAACCCTACCTGAGATACTTTCTCCAAAGCGTTGGTATTGCTGGTCAGTTCAGCAGGCAGTGTTAATGAGCGTGCTCCTGGGAAAAGTATTAGCTCATCAGGTCAGGAGCAAGGTGTTAGTCGACACACCGTTGCTAGGTGGTTTCACTGGTTGGTTGACCACTTCGTTGATTACTCCTTCCATATCAAAGCACATCCGTTGTGGTTACAGCTTGGGCGACATAGTGATCCACAAGCGTTTTGGTTGGCCTGCCTTGGTGAGCATGATTTATCGAGCATCATGCTTTTTCTTAACAACACAGGAGTGAGCATCCCATAATTAATTAACGTGAAAAAAAGTTGAGATGGATATTTTCTGTAAACCTCACGACCCCACACAGTTTGAGCGTAGCATTCTCAACTCAAGTTGTGATTAACTCATTGCAAGTAGTTAAATCACACAGGAATTGCAAAATGACCAAGCCCATTCACCCAACAGCACTGTTTCGCCTAAGTGTTTTAGGTGAGCTATGTAGCCGAAATAGTTTTGAGCATGGTGAGCTCAAGAGCATTATTAAAAGGTTGTCCCAGCAAACCTACAACATTCCAGGTAGTAAGCGTGTTCACCTCAGTGCTAAAACAATTGAGAATTGGTATTACGCCTGGTTAAAGCAGGGTATTGATGGATTAGTTCCTAAAACTCGACGAGACAAAGGCCAGTGTCACATCAATCCAGAGCTACAAGAGTTAATTATTTCCACTAAACAGGAAAGCCCTTCAAGATCAATTCCGACCGTGATTAAACTCTTAGAAACTCAAGGGAAGGTAGCACGAGGTGAATTATCTCACGCAACAGTTCACCGCTTATTAGTAAAACACGGCCTGTCTAAAAGAACAGTCACACCTTCTAACCAAATTGAGCGCCGCTCATTTGAGGCGCTCACAGCTTGTGATATTTGGTATGGCGATGTCATGCATGGTCCAACGATTTACGATGGCCAAAGAAGAGTTAAAAGCTATTTGGTGAGTATTTTTGATGATGCCTCAAGGTTGGTCTGTCACAGTAAATTTTGTACTGATGAGAGTGCCATTACTATTGAGCATGTGTTGAAAGAGGCATTACTCAAACGTGGGCTTCCTGTTAAGCTCATCATTGACAACGGCCCTGCCTACCGTGCTAAAACGTTGCAAACCATTTGTGCTCGTTTGAAAATTCAATTGATTTACGGCAGGCCCTATGAACCGCAAAGCAAAGGCAAACTAGAGCGTTGGCATAGAACAGTACGCGAGCAATTCCTAGCTGAATGCAACCTGGATTCCATTCATAGTTTCAATGCGCTGAATGATCGATTTTGGGCTTGGGTTGAGCGTGTTTATCATCAAGCCTCGCAAAGCGCCCTGCCTGACAAGATGACCCCGTTACAACGCTATCAGCAAGACCTCACTAAAATTCAGCCGTTAGGTTGTTTGGCCGATAAGCTAGATGATTACTTCCTGCATCGCATTAAGCGCCGAGTCAGGAAGGATGGCACGGTAAGCTGGAATAATCGACTCTTTGAAGTTCCATTTGAACTGGCTCAACAAGAGGTTTATTTAGTGGTTGATCCGCATAGTGACTCCGCCCGTCACGTCGAATCATTGGAATATCAATACCTTGGTGCAGTGGGAGAGCTGGACAAACATAACAACCTTTCTAGAACCCGAGCTAGACCTCAGATGCCGGAACAACCAGCAAGAAAAACCTCGCTAGTTGAGATTGTTTATAACCAAGTTAAAGAGGATTTGGATATCACTGAGGAGGATGAGTAAGATGTATCTTCAACATTTTGGCTTGAAATTTGATCCATTGGGTAAATCAAACATTATTGAATTGGCGCAGTCAAAGCGACTAGAACAGCAACTTAATGGTTTGCTAGAAACACGCGGCTTAGCAGTGATTACTGGCGACTCAGGGACAGGAAAGACCACGGCGCTAAGATACTGGAGCAATAAACTCAACCCGCTGACCCATCAAGTCATTTATCAATCAGACACTCACTTTCGGTCATTTGATGTGTACTCTCAGCTTGCCGAAAATCTAGGTTTAGAAAACTATTACCGATTCTCTAAACTTTGGAGAGACTTGAAGCAGAGCTTGATCGCGCTCTACCATGATAAAAACGTTCAGCCTATTTGGATCCTAGACGAGGCGCATCAGCTTAGTAATGATTTCATTCTACGATTACCTGACTTCCTTAATTTCAGTTTTGACAGCAAAGACGTCATGACGATTATCTTATGTGGACTCCCATCACTTCTAGCAACATTGCAGAGACCAGCCTATGAACCTATCAACTCTAGAATTCAGTGCTTTATTAGGTGGCATGCAATTGAGGATAGCAGGGATTTTGAGAGCATTATTCACGCTGCTTTTGAGAAGGCAGGAATGAGCAGCAGCTTATTCACTGAAACAGGTATTCGTGCAGTACACATGGCCACAAAAGGTAGGCTTCGTTATGTTGATAGGCTCATGCGACATGCGTTGCTAATCGCCGCTAATATGAATTTAAACCATATACCGGATGATGTCATTAATCAGGCAATTCATGAGCTAAAAGGTTAACTATTTGACACCATCTCACGCAAAATAGGTTGAGATGGTTTCTCTAAATTATTGTGGGACGTTACAATAAAGCTACGAAGAACAGTAAGACCGAGCCACTTCACTTCAGTAGCCCACTGTTTGCTAGCTACAGGGTTAAAACCAAGAGCCGCTTTTCCCCTCATGGTATTAGCAATGTAATTAATGTTGGCCTGGTTATAAGCGGTGTAACGAGATCGCATGAGTTGCTCGGGGGTTTTGGCAGGAGTTTGCTGTTGAATCAAAGGAGCA
Organism: Gammaproteobacteria bacterium; assembly: GCA_965196985.1. Taxonomy (GTDB): domain Bacteria; phylum Pseudomonadota; class Gammaproteobacteria; order UBA12402; family UBA12402; genus 2-12-FULL-35-23. The sequence goes on from CBDALO010000072.1 coordinate 156,683, forward strand.
CAGCATTCATCATAGGACAGGCCAGAGCAACAAGGGCAGTTTGTCATAGAGAGTTATCCTTGCAATCTAGTAGTATGATACGTAGTGCATGAATTTCTTTAGGAATTAGGTCATTGACTGTTGAATAGATTAGTTGATGTGCGGTAACGCGTGTTTTTTCTGCTAGTTCGGGGGCAGCAATGGTTACTGCAAAATGGCCGGCGCCCGACTGTGCGCCAGGATGCCCAATATGAGCAGCGCTTTCATCGTCAATTTGCAAAAAGCTAGGTGTAAATGCAGCTTCAAGTCGCTCCTTGATTAAGGCTATACGTTGTTGGTTAGTCATTAGAGTGCCCTGTATCTTCTTCGATAACGTGCTTGGCTAGGTAGAATGCCTGTATGATGACAAAGATCAGTGTTAATCCCAGCATGCCAAATAACTTAAAGTAAACCCAAGTATTGGTGCTGAAGTGGTAAATAACGTAAAGGTTAGCAAACCCTAACACAAAGAAAAAAATAACCCAGCTTAGATTTAGTCGTGCCCAGACTTGGTTGGGAAGCGATACTTTTGTTTCCATCATATATCGGATTAAAGGCTTCTTGGTGAGGTATTGGCTGCCTAGAAAGACTAAGCCAAACAGCCAGTTAATGACAGAAGGCTTCCACTTGATATAGATTGGGTTATGTAGAAGTAGCGTAGCACCGCCCAGAACAATAATTAAAATAAGGGTGATAAGCTGTAGCTTTTCAAACTTTCCTTTATAAAGGCGGTAGGCCATAACTTGGATCACAGAAACGACAATGGCCGCACTGGTTGCAGCATAAATGCCAGCGAACTTATAGACCACAAAGAAGACAATAATAGGTAGCAGGTCATAAAGTAGTTGCATAATTTTGTAATCCGGATAAGTATTTGTTTATAGTGTTTGAGATTATATCGATTTTGGTTTAAAAAGCTATGGTGCAACGACTGTCTATTCACCCTAAAGACCCTCAACAACGGCTCATTAAGCAGGCAGTTTCAGTGTTGCATGCTGGAGGTGTTATCGTCTACCCAACTGATTCTGGTTATGCGCTTGCCTGTCATTTAGGTGATAAGGAGGCCGCCACTCGTATTCGTCAGATTCGTCGTATTAATGAAAAACATCACTTAACTTTGGTTTGTCGAGATCTATCAGAGTTGGGCACTTACGCAAAAGTCACTAATACAGCGATTTTTAGACTTATTAAGTCGCATACCCCTGGACCCTATACTTTCTTGCTTAAAGCGACTCGTGAGGTTCCTAAGAGATTATTGCACCCTAAACGAAAAACAATTGGCTTGCGAATTCCTGCCAATCCAGTTGGTCAGGCATTATTAGCTGAGTTTGGTGAGCCTTTAATGAGCACCTCATTGATTATGCCTGGTGAGGAGGAAGCACTATTAGATCCGGATATTATTGTTGAGCGTCTTGCTAAGCAAGTTGATTTGATAGTTGACGTAGGCTACAGCCATGGTGAACCCACCAGTGTTATTGACCTTTATGGTGATGAACCAGTTATTATCCGTGAAGGGCTTGGTGATGTGGGAGATTTTAGGCGCTAGCCTTGCTGATTCAGGGAGGGGCTGTTAGGATGTGACCTCGCTGTATTAATCTTTGGCAAAGAAAATGAATGAAGTTGTTATTAGTAGCACAGGGCTGTTTACCCCACCTTACTCTATTTCAAACGAAGAACTAGTCGCCTCTTATAATGGTTATGTTATAAAGCATAATCAACAGTATGCCGAGCAAATAAATTCTGGTGAAGTAACGCCTTTGCGAGAGTCTAATGAGGCATTTATTGAAAAAGCTTCTGGTATTAAAAGTCGTTATGTAATGAATAAACAAGGCATCTTGGACATTAATACAATGCAGGCAGTGCTGCCTGCTCGTCAAGATGAAGAGCTTTCACTTCAAGCAGAAATGGCAGTAAGTGCTGCTCAGCAGGCACTTGATCGCATCAGTTTAGCTGCTGATAAAGTAGATCTTATTATTGTTGCATGTTCAAATATGCAGCGTGCTTACCCAGCTATTGCGATTGAAGTGCAAGCAGCGCTTGGAGCTAAGGGCATGGCCTTTGATATGAACGTTGCTTGTTCTTCTGCTACTTTTGGGCTTCAAGCTGCTTATGCGCTGCTGCGTAGTGGTGTTGTGAAAACAGCGCTTGTTATTAGTCCGGAAATTTGTACGGCTCATCTTAACTTTCGAGATCGTGATAGCCATTTTATTTTTGGTGATGCTTGTTCAGCTGTAGTTGTGCAGAGTGCTACTGTTGCCCCACAAAATAACTGTTTTGAAATTGTTGCAACTCAGGGCGTTACTAATTTTTCTAATAATATTCGTAACAATTTTGGCTTTTTAACTAAAACAGATCCTGAGGTGATAGAGGATCCTGCTAAAATCTTTTCCAAACAGAATTTCTTTCAGCAAAATGGCCGTAATGTCTTTAAAGAAATAGTACCTGCTGTTTCAAGTTTCCTTGCAGAGTTTTTACAAGCTAATCAGCTTAAAGCTGATTCAATAAAACGAGTTTGGTTGCACCAAGCCAATGCTAATATTAATCGTCTAGTGGGAGAAAAGTTATTTGGCTATACGCCTGATAGGCTTGTTGCTCCAACTATTCTTGAAAAGTATGCCAATACAAGCTCGCCTGGATGTGTGATTGCTTTTCATCACTACCGGGATGATTTTGTTGCAGGTGATTGGGGTATACTATGTTCATTTGGTGCTGGCTATTCAATTGGCGGTATTTTGTTACGCAAAGTTTGAATCAGTTTCTCTCGTGTGTTTATTAAACAACTGAAATAGCATAAAAGAAGTAGACCCGCAATTATTGCCATGTTAGAGTCAATTCTCTATTAATTCCCCTTGTAGAAGATCTTTATGCTGAAAAAATTGCAGGCAGGCCTAGGCTTGTTTGAGGTTTTATTGGCTATGTTGATTATGAGTTTTTTATTTATTTTAGTGGCTCGATTTTCAATAGCTAATTACCAAACTGCTCATGCTGCTTATCAGCAGAGTAGGGTGTTAAATACTTTAGAATGTTATCTACAGTTTGCTCGTAAAGGTGTGGTTATTTCTTTTCAGCATTGTGCTGAATTAGTTGGGTTACCTGAGAGGAGCTACCAATTTAATCAGCGGGGAAATACAGTGCTTCTCTATTGGTTTTCTAGCCTGCCATTGCATTATCATTGTCTAATTAAGCCTCACCAGTCCTGTGTCAAGTTGCTGCTATGAAAGGATTTTCTTTATTTGAATTAATGCTAACGATATTTATTAGTAGTTTGATCGCTGTGGCGAGTTTGCAGCTTTATTGTATTTACTATCGTTCGCACCGAGCTTTACAGCAAGCAACGATAGAGCTAACAAAGATTCGGTTTATTAAACAGTTTTTAGAGCGTTATTGCCAGGCGGCTTATCGTGCGCATTTGCCTTCTTTGCGACCACGATTACAGGTTGATGCTAATCATGGAGGTTTTCATTTAACTGGCATTGCTCCTGATCAGGCACAACTACTAACTCTAAAGGTTGGTGGGCGGTTGACTATTAAGGGGCTTTCACCACGTTTTAAACAGGGCGATTTGTTGGTGCTATGGAATAAGAGTTTTACTCTAAAACGTGTGGTGCTTTCTGCTGTTGTTTCTTATCGAAAGAAACAACAACAACTGAGTTTAGCTCAGTATATTACAGATTTAGTAGGTGGTGGAGCAAGCGTTTCACGTTGGCAAAGTGAGTATTTTTACTGGAATAGTAGTAAGCAAATACTTTATGAGCAAGATTATAAAGGTCGGCGTTATAAGTTACTGCAGGATGTAAAGAATTTTATGGTAGAAAGATTACAAAAAGAGCCTGGCTTGCTGATTAATTTACAGTTGGGCTCAGAACGTAAATTTGGTTTTGTGCTTCCTTTGGTGAGAAAGTAGTATGAGGCAGCAGGTTGGTAGTGCTTTATTTATTGTCTTAGTGGTTTTAGCTTTATTGGCTGGTTTGCTTATTTATGACCAAGAGCAGATTTTTTTTATTCAGCATATTGAGCTTAATCGGGTCGTAGAGTTGGCAAAAGAAAATTGATATAGTGAGCGACTAAAATTAATAGAGGGAAGATGTAATGACTTTATCTTTTACTAATAAAACAATTTTTATTACTGGGGCTAGCCGTGGTATTGGGCGTGAAATTGCCTTAAAATTAGCTTCGCTAGGCGCTAATATTGTAATCACGGCTAAGACTGCTGAGCCTCATCCCACATTAGCGGGGACGATTCATTCAGTAGCCGAAGAGGTGAGGGAAGTAGGAGGTAATGCTCTAGCCATTCAGCTCGATGTGCGTGATGAAGTACAGATTCAAGCTGCTGTTCAGCAAGCGGTAGATCGTTTTGGTGGGATTGATTGTTTAATCAACAACGCAAGCGCCATTAGTTTAACGCCAACCTTAAAGACTTCAATGAAGCGATATGATTTAATGCAGTCGGTTAATGCACGTGCCACATTTGCTTGTTCTCAAGCTTGTTTACCTTTTTTATTAAAAGCTGAAAATCCCCATATTTTAACGTTATCACCTCCTTTAAGTTTAAAGCCAAAGTGGTTTAAGGATCATGCGGCTTATACCTTGTCAAAGTATGGTATGAGTCTTTGTACTTTAGGTATGGCTGCTGAATTTAAAGAGCAGGGTGTCGCAATAAACTCTCTATGGCCAAAAACAACTATTGCTACGGCAGCTATTGAGGTTAATTTCCCCAAAGAAATCTATCAAGCTAGTCGTACTCCAGCTATTGTTGCTGATGCAGCTTTAGAAATTTTAAGCCAGCCTAGCCAAGAAGTCAGTGGTCATTTTTTTATTGATGAAGAGGTGTTGCGTGAAGCTGGAGTAACCGACTTTTCCGCTTATGCTATTAACCCTGCTGTTCCTACTTATCCGGATCTTTATATTGAGGGGTAGCTTTCAAGGCTTTATTTAATTTATAAATTCCCTGCTCGCTATTCGCGAGCAGCCCCTTTTAAAAAAAGCGTTGTTGCATAAATAAAGTTAGCCCGGATTAAAAATGCGTAGCATTTGAAAATCCAGGGTAAATATTAAAATTTACCCCCGGGTTTTCGCTTTCGCTTAACCCGGGCTACGGGTTGGTGTTGTTGCATGAATAATAAGAAAGGCTAGATAGACTGATTTGTGTGTTGCTTCAGAGCTTCTTGGGTTGTTTTTCAGGGCTAACTATTTATTATCAATCAGCTGGCTTAAGCTATCTTTAGTTAGTGGTTTATGAAAGTAATAGCCTTGTCCGTATTGGCAGCCGAGTTGTTTTAAAATAGTGAGCTGGGTTTCATTCTCTATGCCTTCAGCGAGGGCGCTGAGTTTAAGTTGTTTGGCAAGTGTTAAGACCATCTTGATTAAGAATTGTGAGCTTTCTTTTTGGTTAAGTTCACGAACAAAGCCCCCATCAATTTTTAAGGTGTGTACAGGTAATTCTCGTAAGCGTGCTAACGAAGAGTAGCCTTTACCAAAATCATCAAGTGCTAGTTGTATACCAAGTTTGGCAAGCTTTTCTAAAGTTGTTTTCACTTGTTTGAGGTTGGTGATTAGAGAGGTTTCTGTGATTTCTAGATAGAGTTTGTTGGCAGGAAAGTGATTAAGCTTTAAGAACTCTTGCAGTTGTTCAATGAAATTTTCATGCAGTAGCTGCCAGACAGAGACATTGAGTGAAACAGAATTTAGTAAGCTAGCATTTACCCAAGATGCTGTTTGTTCAATGGTGGTCTTGATTGTCCAGTCACCTATAGCATCAATTAAACCTTGTTCTTCAGCGATTGGAATAAAAATCTCAGGAGACAGGTGACCAAACTCTGGATGGTGCCAGCGAATTAAAGTTTCTACGCCAACCAGACTGTGATCTTTAAGATTGATTTGTGGTTGATAGAGTAAGTAAAATTCATCATTACGAAGCGCTTGTTTTAAAGCATGGCTAATTGAAGTTTTTAATAAATAGTTATCGCTTAGTTCTTTTCTATAAAATTGTGTTGTCTGAGCTGGATGTTCCTTTGCTGCCTGCATTGTAATAGTGGCATATTGAGTTAATAAGGTGGAGTTGTCTGCGTCGCTTGGATAACGGACAGCGCCCATATAAAAGCGAATGTTTAATTGATGAGCTTGTACATTAACAGGCTGCATAAATGCTTCTGTAATACCTTGAGTAAGGGCCTTGGTTTCTTCATTAGTAGAGGGCGTTAAGATTAAACCAAATTCATTACCGCTTAACCTTGCTAAAAAACAATGCGGAGCAGTGTCTTTTAATCGCTTGGCAACCTCTTTAAGTAATAGGTCTCCAATTGGGAGGCTAAGTAGTTCGTTAAATCCTTTAAAGTCTTGAATATCAAGCAATAGCAGGGTGAGTGAACGAACACCTTGTTTAAGTTGTGCTTTAAGCTCTTCATTAAAGTACAGACGGTTGGGTAAGCCGGTAAGTTGGTCATGTAGAGTTATATGTTTAATCTCTTTACCACTTTGATCGTTTAATTCAGCGATGGCAGTTTTAAATTGAACTTTAGCAACGGGGCGAAAAAAGCCATAAAACAAGAAAGCTAATAAAAAGGTAATCAAGATAGATAAAACAATAGCATCAAGTTGTGGTGTGATCAGGTAAACTGAAGCGCCAGTCGTTGTCAGTACAAGCAGTGAAAAAACTAATAGCCAATAAAGGCGCATTTTAATCATGAGGGTACTTTTTGCTGTTTTGCTTGGCTAGGAAATGAAATTGTCACTACAAGTCCTGTGCCTTGCTCTGGTTTGCCAAGTGTAATGTGGGCATGGTGTAGTTCTGCAATTTGTTGAACGATGGCTAGCCCCAAGCCGCTGCCTTGGGCTTTAGTTCCTAGTACTCTGTAGAAGCGTTCAAATACTCGAGTGCGTAGTTTTTGTGGAATGCCTGGCCCATTATCCGTGACCCGCAAGATGGTCTGTTTTTTATAGTGAGTAAGCTCAACGATGATGCAGCCATTCTTAGGTGTGTAGCGAATAGCATTGTCTACTAAATTTCTAATTAAGATATTAATTGAGGTTTCATTGCCAAGTAATTGATAATCTTGCTTTCTTGACTTTTTGAGTTCAATATCTATGTTTTTCTTGATAGCTAGTGGAGCAAGCTGAGCAATAGTTTCTGCTGTGGTGCGAGAGAGGTTAAATGCTTTTACATCATTGAGCCCTTCATCAGGTGCTAGGCGGCTTAAGGTAAGTAGTTGTTGAACGATATGGGTACAGCGATCAACGCCTAAGATAATATTTTTCAGACCGGTTTTACGGTCCTCATCGTTTGGCGCGCGTAAAGCGACTTGTACTTGTGTTTTTAGTGCAGCTAATGGTGTGCGTAACTCATGCGCTGCATCAGATGAGAAACGTTTGCTGCGTTGGAAGGTTTCATTTAGGCGCAAAAACAATTTATTAAGCGCTTCAATAACAGGCTTTACTTCGATAGGCACATTATTAATATCGACGGTAGTAAAGTCAGTAGTGCTACGATTTGATAAATTAGCTGTGATGCAACGTAAGCTAGATAGCCCTCTATCAATGGATAGCCAAATTAGTAAGCCAAATAAAGGGTAACTCCATAAGAGCATAAATAAATTGCCCCAGGTTAGCTCGTGAGCAAGGTTGGCTCTAATCTCATAACGTTCTGCCATGAAAACAATAAGGTCACTATGCGCAGTAGGTGGGGCTAACAAAACTCGCCAAGTCGTATTACCAATTTGAGTAGTTGAAAAGCCATAGTGAGGCTTATTTTTTGTAATATCAAAGTCTGGTGCCATAGGTGTTTGGAGCAGGAGCTCGCCTTTTTTATTCCAAACACGAAATTGCATGCGGTCAATGCCAAAAGGGAAAGGGGAGTTGTGATTGATCACCGAGGAGTGACGACGCAGAGCTGACATGCTTTTTTGTAAGCGAGCAAGGTAAGTTTTTGTGGGGTTGGAGCTAATTAAGGCGCGAAGAAAGTAGACAGTCTCGCTTAAATCCTTATCAAAGTGACGTTGCAGTGTATGGTTGTCAAGAAAGTAGTTGCCGATAGTTGTTAGCGATGAGGTAATGGTGATACTCAGTAATAAATAAAATAGTAAGAAGCGTTTTATTGACTGGTTCATTCATCGCCTTCAATGTCATCTGTTTCAGCAGCCATATAGCCTACACCCCGGATGGTGCGAATTAAGTCGCTACCAAACTTTTTACGTAAGTTATGAATATGGACTTCTAAAGCATTACTATCAACATCTTCATCCCAGCCATAAAGTGTCTGAGTTAAATACTCACGTGAAAGAACACGTCCAGCGTTTTCAAGTAGCTTATGTAGTAGAGCAAACTCACGCCGTGACAGATTAATATCTTCACCGTCACGAATAACAGAGTGATAGGCTGGGTCAAGTTGGATGTTGCCATGTTCAATAGTTGGTGCGGCACGTGCAGAAAGCCGGCGCTGTAAAGCTCGTAAACGAGCGCAAAGTTCATCAAGGTCAAAGGGTTTGATGAGGTAATCGTCCGCACCAGTGTCTAAGCCTTTAATTCGATCTTCTACCGTTTCTCTAGCAGTAAGAATTAGAACTGGTGTGACATTGCCATGACTGCGCATATAGTCTAAAAGTTCTAAGCCTGTTTTTTTAGGTAAACCTATATCCAAAATGATTGCATCAAAGTTTTCCGTTTTTAATGCTTGTTCAGCAGATAGACCATCTTTTAACCAATCAACTGTATAACAGTATTGTTTGAGGCCAGCGGCAACGCCGTCGCCAAGTAATTCATCATCTTCAACTAATAATATTCGCATGATATTTCCTCAGTCATTTGGTGAAGCAAGTGTAAGCAGCCCTTGATAATTTGTAGGCTTAAGTGTAATGATTTTTTTAGCTTTTTGGAACTTTTACGCTGATTTGCTTGATCAAAAATGAAAAAACTTGCTGGGGTTTATTTTGGGTTGTATTCTGGCGATGGCAATAGTTCGGAGAGAAGAATGGATCAAAAAATGCTCGATATTTTGGTTTGCCCCCTTTGCAAGGGGCCTTTGGCTTATCAACAAAGTCAACAGCGGTTGGTTTGTCGTGCTGATAAGCTTGCTTACCCTATTAAAGATGGGATTCCAGTAATGTTAGCTGATGAAGCTAGTCCGGTAAGTGATGAAGAGTTAAATCAATGATCACAGTTATTATTCCAGCTCGTTATGAATCAAGTCGTTTGCCTGGGAAATTATTGTTAGATCTAGGTGGTAAGCCATTGCTGCAACATACCTATGAGCGTGCCTATCAAGCTGATGTGGGGCCAGTTATTATTGCTACAGATGATATTCGTATCAAATCAGCTGCGGAGGGTTTTGGTGCGAGGGTGTTAATGACGGCCCCAAGCCATCAGTCAGGTACTGAACGTTTAGCAGAGTGTTTTGATTTGCTGGCATTAAGTGGAAGTGATCTTGTTGTTAATGTGCAAGGCGATGAACCTTTCTTGCCGCCGCAATTAATTCAGCAAGTTGCTGAAAACCTCACTCAAAACAAAGCAGCAAGTATGGCAACTTTATGTGAAGAAATTACGGATGTAGCAACGTTGTTTGACCCACACAACGTTAAAGTGATTTTTGATGAGGCTGGCTATGCGAGTTACTTTTCTCGTGCTGTAATTCCTTGGTATCGAGATGGTTTTGATGCTGACCCTAAAGTGCTCCCAGACGATTATCGTTATTACCGTCATATTGGTCTTTATGCTTACCGTGCTGGGTTTCTTAATCAATACGTCAGTTGGCCAGCAAGCCCTTGGGAGGAGTTAGAGGCGCTAGAACAGTTGCGAGCGCTTTGGCACGGTCATACCATTCATGTTGCTGTTGCCTCGGAAGCACCAGGTGTTGGGGTTGATACTGAGGCTGATTTGCAGGCGGCTCGGGATTTGTTAGTGCAGCAAGCAGGGTAAGTTTCTTCGATTCTCTTTCAGAGCGTGCGGGTAAGTAAGCAGCCGATGAGCTTTATGTTTTTGTTATTCAATGCTGCAGAACGGGTGGCACGAATCGAGCTGTAGCCCGGATTGAAAATGCGAAGCATTTGATAATCCGGGGGGGGTAAAGCCACACTCAGCCCCGGATTTTCCCCCGCCAACAAGTCGCGGGGTCAATCCGGGCTACGCGCAGGGAAGCGATTCGTGACAGGACCCGTTGGGCGTAAAAGCTTTGAAAAATGCAAAGCTCATTTTATCCATAGATTCTGTTGTGAGCTTGTTTTTTCAGGATTTAGCGTTGTTATTTATATCTTTTTTGATATAATTATATTGTAAGTTATATTGATTAAGGTATATTTGTGGCGATTAAAGATGAAATACGTCAACGTAGGCAACAACTAAAGCTAAGCCAATCAGAGCTAGCCAAGGCTGCTAATGTGACTCAAGCAATGGTTTCAAAGCTTGAATCAGGTAAGGACGTACGTTTATCAACCTTGCAAGCCATAGTCACTGCGCTTGATTTAAAACTTTTGTTACTCGACCAAGAAACAGTCTTCCAATTAAAACGGCTTAAAGAGTTCAGTTCGCCTGCACAAAACTGGCTAGATCAGTATGGGGTGAGTGACGATGATTAATACATTAAAAATCAAACTGAACGATAGCCTCGTTGGCTATTTAACTCACTACCAAGATGGCAAGAATGTTTTTACCTTTGATGACAGTTACATTCAGGCTGAAAATAAGCCCATTCTAAGTTTAAGTTTTACAGATCTTTCGCAAAGTTACGTGAGCCGCTATAGGCTCCCTAGTTTTTTCTCTAACCTGTTGCCAGAAGGGGACTTGCGCCAGCTTATTTGCTCGCAATTAAATATTCATAGTGATAATGAGTTTGAATTATTATGCGCATTAGGGCATGACTTGCCAGGTGCAGTTATTGCTGAGATGGATTCTGCTTCAAACAAGTTGGCGGGTGACTTTGTTAGTGCAGTAGAAGAGGGTAGTGATCGAGATGATTCAAAAATACATTTTTCTTTAGCTGGCGTACAAATAAAATTCTCTATGCTAAAAGAGAAGAGTTGGTTTACGCTCGCAAAAAATAACCTGCCGGGTGATACGATCATAAAAACACCTTCGTTGATTTATCCTCACGTGCCTGAGAATGAGTACAGCATGATGCAGTTGGCAAAAGCCATAGGAATTGATGTGCCAAAAACGCGTTTGATTCCTATAGCAAAATTAAAAGACTTGCCGGTAATCAATTTACCAAAGGAAAAGCAAGCCTACGCTATTGAGCGTTTCGATAGGGAAGGGAGTAAAAGGATTCATATCGAGGATTTTGCACAAGTTTTTGATGTGAAGCCACAAGGCAAATACAGTGCAACCAACTACGACAGTATGGCCAAATTTATTTACCATAACTTGCCATATGGGCAGCAGCAATTAATGGAATTTATACGACGAATTATTTTTACTATTCTTATTGGTAACACCGATGCGCATTTAAAAAATTGGTCTTTAGTTTATGAGAGCCCAACGTTACCAAAGCTTGCTCCAGCGTATGATTTAGTGACAACACTACCTTATTTAACCAATCGTGATTTGGCATTGAACTTTGCAAAGTTAAAACATTTTTATCAGCTTGATTTAGAAACTTTTAAGTATTTTGCACATCGCATCGATGCTCCAGCAAAACTTATTATTGATACGCTTCGCTCAACGGTTACAAGCTTCAAGTTAGCTTGGCAGCGGTTAGAGAAAGATTTGCCTTTACCTAAGCCTTTTAAAATAGCGCTAGAGCAGCACTGGGTGAGGCTTCCTATTATGAAATTTGTTGACTAGCTTTATAAATCTTCCTTGTTGATATAAAAGATTTTTAATAAGAGACCTTAATTTTGCTTTATTTTTTATCATTGATATAATCTAGCGCAATAATAATGAATAGAAGGTATCTAAACTATGCGATTATTGGGTTTGCCCGCTTTCTTTCGGGCAGTAGAGTTACCTAGTCCTTTTGATATTCACCCAGAATCTAGCGCAGAGGCGTTAATAGATTTTTATAGCCCTGTGCTAGTTGAAAGTGATGAAGAGGGGGCAGCAGCTCGGTCGCGCGTTGTTGTAACGGCTATTATTGCCAATCGTGATGCGTTAGCAGGTCACATTGGTTCTGACTCTACCTTTGCATATAAAGCATCGTTGATTGAATGCTTGGGAATTATTCGCACGGCACTTGAATCAGAGATTTTATCAGATGATGCAAAGCTAGCAATAACAACCAAGCTTAATGAGTGTATTGATGAATGTTCTCCAGGTTTTTTTAATCGGGTTAAAGGTATCGTTGAATCGTTTTTTGAGCCTCAAGAGGTTGATGAGTTATTAGCATGGTATCGAAGAGAGTTAGTGATTGAAGCTACAAATCATTATGCTGATAGTGATATTCATGCTAATCAATGTTTTTTTGCGATAGCGAATAGTGAAGGATGGGCGATTCCTATTATCGAATATGAAGATCCACATTTTGATGGGCTTGATATTGGTGCTGTTGCAGGCATAATTTCTGAAATCTTTGCTCACAAGTACACCAGCGTTACGGTATTAACCGAGCCATTTAGGCAGCCCTGACTGTTAAAGGTTATGCGGGTAAAAAAGCTGGTGGTGAAGAGTATGATCGTGAGGACTATCGAGGCTTTTTAGAGTTTCTGCAGCAGCTTTTTCCTGCTGAGCTGTCTGGTGAAGATGTAATGATTTATGCTCCTCGTTACCTGGCCTGTGATGAGGAAGATAGAGTTGTTGACTTAAACTGGTTCGCTGTTGCCAAGCTTTTTTATGATTACTATAGAAATAATGATTATTTGCCTGAGTTAGATCTGAGTTCGGTAGAGAGTTATGAATTACCTCAAGTATCTCCCCGCTTTGCTGCCTGTTGTTCTTTTAATGAAGAAGGTGGCTTGAACTTAGTTGTTACTTACCAAAGAGAGGCGGGAAGGCTAGATGAGATTAGGTAAACTAGGCTAGAAGCTGATGAAGTGGCTAGTTTGTTTCAGTGTGGCATACCTGATAGTATTGCTGTGCAGGTTTGCAGAGTACTGTTTGCACGAGCTGTTGGACCACGGATAGAGATAAGTGATTGCCTAATCTATCTATGGAGAATAGATGGGAGGTTATTAGATTTATTTTTACAATGGATTATTAATGACTTTCCGATTGGCTACCAGGCTGAGTTCTTTTCTTCTGCGCTTATGGAGGCATTAGCAAGGCATCCTGGTAAGGTTAGTAGCTTGCTTGACTATATAGCTGAAATGAATTTAGAGTTGCAGGTTGATATTTTTACTCGATAGAGCGTTATTTTGTCTGTAAAAACCAACTTCAGTACTTAGAAAAACCTTTAAAATTCTAAATGGCACTCTATTGTACCTGTCTCATCGCATAATATCTTAAATTAATTATGCTAATCAATCTAAAAAATTATTTATACCTCAAATTTTTCTCCTCTCAAAATAAATTATTAACTTTTAGGTAATAGCAATTATATCTCGTTAATAAGAACAAGAATGATCTATCCTAAAACCCTATGAAGCCTTATTATTCACTTCAACTTAAGTATCTAGGTGATCCGCTCCACTGGTCATCAATTTCCACTAAAACAGCTGATACGAGCCTTAGGCACGATTCAGTATTAGGGAAAATTCCAACTGTATGCGTCCTTCTTTTTACCTCTCTGTTTACGCGCTCAGCTATGTTACTGGTTCTTAATCTTTTTTGATGCGGCCTGTCAAAGTTCATCACTACTAAGCCCTCCGGTATATTCACTTCCAACCAAGAAGAAAGCTCTGGTGCTGTTTGCTGATATTTATCTACCGCCATAGCCAATAGTCTTTCCGACTCATGAATGTTTGAGGCATTAAATATAGCTGTAATCTCCTCAGCTACTGGTTCCTTCATTGAGCGCTTTGGTATGTGAGCCTGAGCATTTTGCTGCAAATGAAATTGGCAGCGTTGCCAAGGAACACTGGGGAACACAGCTCTTCTAGCGGCTTTTAGGCCAGTATGAGCGTCGCTAGTGATCAACTCAATACCATGTATACCTCGCTCAACCAACTGCTGAAGAAAATCACGCCAATGTACCTCAGCCTCTGATAACGCAACAGAAACACCTAGCACTGTTCTCTTGCCGGTTGATTCATCAAAGCCATAGGCTATCAATACCGCACAGTCTTGTACTGTGCCGCTAGTGCGCACCTTCTCATAACGTGCATCTAGCCAAAGATATTTTATCTTTCCTAACGGCTTATTTCGCCATTTCTTTAAATCTTCATCCAACAATTTAGCGCAACGGCTTACCTCTGTGCTTGAAATATCTGTTCCACAGAGTTGCTTTAGCACCTTTTCAACTTTGCGCGTGGAAACCCCATGCACATACATTTCAGCGACAGCCAGCTTAAGTGCTCTATCAGAGCGTACACCTCGCTCTAAGACTGATGGATAGAAGGCTTCATTGGAGTCTCTAACCTGCGGTATCTGTAGCTCAAGCTGACCTTGACCTGTGTTAATTAACCTTGGTTTAAAGCCGTTCGCATATCCGTTTCTATCGCCAGTTCGCTCATAAGGACTGGCATTTAAATGGCGCTCCCTTTCTATTAACATAGCCTCATTCATCAACCTGGAGACAAGCTTAGGTAAAGCTTCAAACCCCTCCATCGCTAAAACATGTATGGCTTCTTCGATTAAGTTCTCATTTTTATAGCAGCTCATTGTCATTCCTCTTTTTTGGTTAAGTTTACCTTAAAAGGAATTTCTAATCTGACTGAGTCGCCTGCTTATTTTCAGCAAGTCAATGGAATTTACAGAAAGGATGGCGCACTAGCTTTTACTCAAACTACTGAAGATGGACGCAATGCACTTATCATTGCACTAATGAAGTGTGCTGAGCAAGCTGCAGTTGCTATATTAAATATGATTTTCTTCTTTACCCAAGAATAACAATTTAAAATACTCACTCAAGAGCTCACTAAAGGGCATTATAAGAGCTTCACACCTCTTTTCTTTGCTATAGAGAGAGGTTCTAAACAATTGCTGTCTAGGTTATTAGTTGCTATTGGTAACTTAATTCCGGAG
Organism: Gammaproteobacteria bacterium; assembly: GCA_965196985.1. Lineage (GTDB taxonomy): Bacteria > Pseudomonadota > Gammaproteobacteria > UBA12402 > UBA12402 > 2-12-FULL-35-23. The sequence goes on from CBDALO010000072.1 coordinate 171,740, forward strand.
CAGCAAGCTGTCGTTTTAATGCAATGTATAAAAGTAAAACAGGTTACTTTTATTACTTGTAAGGAAATCCCTTCAAGGAATCTACTTTTGTTTGCAATAGCAAATGAGAACCTTGAGTATGCGAAACTTTTGTTAAATGTGATTTCTGATCTGGATCTTGCTAAGCAAGGTGAGATTTTAACTCAGCAAATAATAAAAGATCCACTAAGACACCTTGGTGGTTTTGCTTTGGCTTGTAATGCTCTTATGTTAGCAGTGTTGATAAATAACAGACGTGGGGGGACTTTTTCAGAGGTGATTGATGACTTATTAGCGTTGTCAGCTAGGCTTCCTAGTCAGCAGCAAACTAAAGTTCTTAGCCAAACTACCTTCTTGTATGCTAACAATGCTTTTTCCCTTTATATTAAAAGTGGCTGCGTTAACCCAGGGCTTAAAGCGTGGGGGCGATACTTTCCTCATCGTTATAAAGAACTTAATACGCAACTAGAGAAAAATAGCGTGGGACGGGCAAGAATAGATGAGTTAAGAGAGGGAGTGCTTGAAGTAAGCTGTGGGCTGCAGTTTTTTGTGGATTATTTTATCCAGAATAAAAGTGAGGTTGGGGTGGACGAAGGTAGCATTCGTTATCAGGAGCTTCAGACTATCTTACTTTATCTTAATGAAAGAAATTTTATCGACTTAAGAGAATTGCTAAATAACGAAGAAATAAGTGCTTTGGTTGCAGAAAGAAGTTTGTCAACGTTCTTTTGTCGCTGTAGATCTACTACTTATCTCGATATTAAGGAATTTCAATGTGTCAATTGGTAAAAATACCACCAATTAAAATGAGTAATTTTAGCACAGGTATTTTTTATAAAATCGATTTAGTGGTGGGGCAGGGTTAGTTATGACAAACAATAGCCAAAACTAGCTGTTATTTGTTGTTTTGGACGGACTACCCCCCTAGGAAGTTATTAGATTTTTTTCAGTAAGGCGAGTTCACGATGCTTTGATAGCAATTTGTAACGGTTAGGTTGTCTATACGTATCCGTTCAATATCAGCATGATTTGAAAATAATTCAAAAAGTTCTTGACAGCTTTTTCGTGCAAATTTGGAAATTTTATATTGGAATCATCGTGTGTCATAAAAGCATGATGTGCGCTCTATAACAACGCTGTATGCTCGGATTATTTTTTCATCGATCAGGTTCATGGCTTAAAAATAATTTCAGCAGTACGGCCATCTGTGTGGGGAAAATTTACCTTTTCAAACCCGTGGTATACTCTTCCTATGAAAAAACAACCTGACAAATCAGTTTTAGCCGATCTCATTGAGAGATTTAATAATACTGTTACACCAACAGCACTAGAAACAGATTTTAGCAATGTATGTGAAAGTCAGGCTGAGAAAATCATAAAGCTAGAAGACAAGGTGCAATCGTTAAATAACGCATTAAATAAATATAAAGGTGAGCAAGGAAAGCCTAATGTTAGAAAGCAAACGCGCGCTAACAAGGACAAGGATCATTCCTCCGAGAAGGATAGAAAAGGAAATAAAACCAATAAAACTAGAAAGCCAAAATCTAGTAAAAAAAATCTCGAAGTCTCTAATACAGTGACACTAACAATTAATCCAGATTCGTTGCCCAGCGATGCTGTGCCAAATGGCTCTAAGAAAACACTTATCCAGGATATAAAAATTGCTGCTAATAACACTCTTTTTTTGCGCCAACAATATTACTCCCCTTCTGAAAACAAACACTATACAGCACCTCTGCCAACTGGTTATGAGGGCCAGTTCGGCCCTACTATTAAAAGCTGGACAAGCTTCCTAGATACTCAAGGTGGTATGACGCTAGAAAGCCTTGAGACATTTTATAAAACCGCCAACATAGATATTAGTAAATCAACCATCCATAGCTTCACAATTAAAACACCTACGATACTTGAGCCCGAGAAGGTAGAAGTTGTGAAGGCAGGTTTACAATCCACGAACTACCAGCACCTAGATGACACCAACGCTAGAGAGGATGGGAAAAACCGTTATGTTAATGTATTGGGTAATGAGTATTATTCAGCTTACTTTACGCTGACCAGTAAAAGTCGATTAAGCGTCATTGAAATGTTAAGCAAAGACCACTTTGGGTTCACATTAAATGAGGCCGCTTTTAATTTACTGGCTACTATGAACTTACCCCACAAGGTAATCGAAAGCTTAAAGGTATTTCACTCATCGACTATCTTAAACAGTAAGGAGCTGGAAGTTATTCTTGATAAGGTATTAGGTGATAAAAAATTTCCAAAATATAGAAAGCTGATTACTGATGCGGCAGCTATCTCAACATATAGAAAGAGTCCTTATGCGATAGAAACACTCATTACCGATGATGCGCCACAGTTTAAGCTCATTACTGAATCACTCGCCTTGTGCTGGGTTCATGAGGGTAGGCATTATAAAAAGCTGACGCCAATTTTTAAGAAGCACCAAGACTCTGTTGACAGCTTCTTGGATAGGTTTTGGGATTATTATCATAAGCTCATTGAATATAAAAAGAACCCAGGGCAAGATGAGATAGATAAGCTATCCAATGAGTTTACTGAGTTATTCTCAACAATCACTGGCTACGAGAAACTAGATAAACAAATTGAGCTCACCTTAAAAAAGAAAAGGCAGCTATTGTTAGTGCTGGAAAAGCCAGAGCTTCCTCTACATAACAATCCAGCAGAGTTGATGGCTCGGAAGCAGGCTAGAATGCGCGATGTACACCTTCATACTATGAGTGAAGAAGGAACGAAAGCTAAGGATACAATGGTTACAATTACTGAGACATGTAAAAAGCTAGCAGTTAATGTCTTCGATTATATATATGACAGAATTACAAAAAACTATTCTATGCCTTCGCTAGCGGAATTAATTACCATCCGCTCATCACAGGCGCAGTAAACTAAAGAGAGCGCAGCATGAGCATCATGCTGAAATAAGACGGATACGTCTATACCAGCAGTTAGCTAAAAACATTTGGCTACCGCATAGAACACATTCATAGGGGTCAATGTTAAAATTATTTTGCATTAAGGTGCGGTAAGATAGAGCGTTATTTTGTCTGTAAAAACCAACTTCAGTACTTAGAAAAACCTTTAAAATTCTAAATGGCACTCTATTGTACCTGTCTCATCGCATAATATCTTAAATTAATTATGCTAATCAATCTAAAAAATTATTTATACCTCAAATTTTTCTCCTCTCAAAATAAATTATTAACTTTTAGGTAATAGCAATTATATCTCGTTAATAAGAACAAGAATGATCTATCCTAAAACCCTATGAAGCCTTATTATTCACTTCAACTTAAGTATCTAGGTGATCCGCTCCACTGGTCATCAATTTCCACTAAAACAGCTGATACGAGCCTTAGGCACGATTCAGTATTAGGGAAAATTCCAACTGTATGCGTCCTTCTTTTTACCTCTCTGTTTACGCGCTCAGCTATGTTACTGGTTCTTAATCTTTTTTTGATGCGGCCTGTCAAAGTTCATCACTACTAAGCCCTCCGGTATATTCACTTCCAACCAAGAAGAAAGCTCTGGTGCTGTTTGCTGATATTTATCTACCGCCATAGCCAATAGTCTTTCCGACTCATGAATGTTTGAGGCATTAAATATAGCTGTAATCTCCTCAGCTACTGGTTCCTTCATTGAGCGCTTTGGTATGTGAGCCTGAGCATTTTGCTGCAAATGAAATTGGCAGCGTTGCCAAGGAACACTGGGGAACACAGCTCTTCTAGCGGCTTTTAGGCCAGTATGAGCGTCGCTAGTAATCAACTCAATACCATGTATACCTCGCTCAACCAACTGCTGAAGAAAATCACGCCAATGTACCTCAGCCTCTGATAACGCAACAGAAACACCTAGCACTGTTCTCTTGCCGGTTGATTCATCAAAGCCATAGGCTATCAATACCGCACAGTCTTGTACTGTGCCGCTAGTGCGCACCTTCTCATAACGTGCATCTAGCCAAAGATATTTTATCTTTCCTAACGGCTTATTTCGCCATTTCTTTAAATCTTCATCCAACAATTTAGCGCAACGGCTTACCTCTGTGCTTGAAATATCTGTTCCACAGAGTTGCTTTAGCACCTTTTCATCTTTGCGCGTGGAAACCCCATGCACATACATTTCAGCGACAGCCAGCTTAAGTGCTCTATCAGAGCGTACACCTCGCTCTAAGACTGATGGATAGAAGGCTTCATTGGAGTCTCTAACCTGCGGTATCTGTAGCTCAAGCTGACCTTGACCTGTGTTAATTAACCTTGGTTTAAAGCCGTTCGCATATCCGTTTCTATCGCCAGTTCGCTCATAAGGACTGGCATTTAAATGGCGCTCCCTTTCTATTAACATAGCCTCATTCATCAACCTGGAGACAAGCTTAGGTAAAGCTTCAAACCCCTCCATCGCTAAAACATGTATGGCTTCTTCGATTAAGTTCTCATTTTTATAGCAGCTCATTGTCATTCCTCTTTTTTGGTTAAGTTTACCTTAAAAGGAATTTCTAATCTGACTGAGTCGCCTGCTTATTTTCAGCAAGTCAATGGAATTTACAGAAAGAATGGCGCACTAGCTGCGGTAATTGACCTGGGGTGTGTTTGGATCAGTTTCACCTAATAGGAGTCTGACTTTGGGTAGCATCTCACCTCGCACACGGTTAGCAAGAAACCCATAATAACGCACCATACGAAAGCCAACATCAGGAATGTGTTGAATAAATCGAGCAATAAACTCTTCCGTGGTTAATTTAAATTGCTTGTAGGTTTTAGAGACGTGATCAAGATAATTAAAACTGAGGCTGCTCCCATCAAAGTTTTTAATTTTTGACTCAGCAATAGGAGGACGTTTGGTGTATCGACCTAAGTATTTAACGTTTTGTTTGTGATTCTTTGAGGGCTTTGCGCAATGTACTACCCATCGTTTTTGGTAAAGCTGATCAAGCAGTTGATTAAAGTTGAAAGTGTGGTTCAGTGTAGAGGCTAACTGATTTGGCAGAATAAGCCCTTTGTCCTGGTGGTGGTTTCTAAAAAGGTTAATGACCTCATAACGCCACATGGACATTAGTGTAGGTTGATGGAAGTAGAGGCTTTTCCATTGTGTTAACTCTTTGTTGATACCACCCAGAGTGATTGACGCATGAAGATGCACATTGCGCTTTAGATCTCTGCCAAAGGTGTGAAGCGCGATAAATACACCGGGTTTAACCCTCTTGTTTTTAGCAAGCTTGAGTAACACCTTTGCTGCTAATGGTGGGAGTAAATTAAGAAGCTCACTGTTTGTCCAAAAGCAGTCCCAAAGAGTAGAGGGCATGGTGAATGTGATGTGTTGCCATGCAGTGTTGGGTAAGATTGCCATTTGTTGTTGTATCCATACTTCTGTGGCTTTTTTACCACACGATGAACAGCTTTTAGCTTTGCAGGTATGGCGGATGTATTTGACGTGTGAACAGTTTGGATTACTGCAATGATACTCTTTATGGCCACGCATAGGATGTTTGCAGCTAAGCAGCTTAACAATGCCAATGACAATAGCTTCTCTGATTTTATCTTTGTACTTGGTGTGAAAGTTCCACCAGTTCTGATTGGTTACCAAGATTTGTTTGATACTAAAGCGTTTCATTATTCTTAGAGTAAAATGAGAAGCGCGTATAGTAGGTGAGTTATTGCTCAGCTACCTGAAGCAATTTCTATAGCAGGTGTGTTATTTTTATTCGTTATTATTCCATGGGCAGGTTTGACTAGTTTGAGACTTAATAATACTCGTGGCTTTGTAAAGACTAAACTCTTAGAGGCTTAGAAAGTTGCCGGCGAAGCCGGCCTGACTTGAAGCGAGAAGGGTTTTTCAGGGTTACGTTGAGGGTTTAACTACCCTGGATCAAGAAAGTGATTTTCTTGATCGTTTTGATAGCTATAAAGTTAATCTGGCAGAGCAATTTGCAGAAGCTGGGTTGACGAGTCCGGTAGTTGCTGCTGAACTTTCTCCTTCTTCTTTAATGCCGGGAAGAGGTGGTGCTGCTGCAGCAGCAGGATAATTAGTAGTATACAAGCTGAATTTAGGATAAAGGAGGTTGATTATTTTTATAATCCACCCTAACCCTCCTTATTCTAAGGAGGGGACGTGCTAGGAGGGCTTTTACTCAAAGGGATGTGCTACAAAACTTCATGCTTGTTGTGAGGTTTAGAAAAAACAGCCCCTTTTTTAAAGGGGGTAGTCTCGCGAATGCGAGGCGGGGGATTTAAGGGTAATTAATCCACACGCCCCCTCCTTAGGGGGCGTGCTACGAAAGTTTGGAATCTGTCAAAAAATCATTTATATAATAATGCTATTATAAATAAAGTGATTTTTAGTTATCGTCCTGCTTATTTTTAGTTTCAACCATCACTAGTTTTTCTTCTTGTGCAGGTTTCTGACCACGTTGCCTAGGCGGACGTTTTTTACCTTGCGGCTCTTTCACTACAGGCTTTTGTGTCTGTTCGGCTTTTATGGTTGTTTCAACTTGCTTTATTACCTCGGTATTTGAATACTCGCCATATTGCTTCATAGGTTTTTTCTTAGTAACTGTTGTGCTTGTTTGAGCCGCTGGCTCAACCTTTGTTACTGGGCGATTGTTGGTGCGATGGGCAGTAGAGGTTGGTTTGCTGGTTTCTGTTGCCACTGCTTCAGCCGTTGGTTTTTTCTTTGGCGAAGGTTTTGTAGTCTGAGGTTTTCGAGCCGCCTTTTGCTGCTCAACTACTGGTTCTTTGTTTTTTCGTGTTGTTTGTTGAGTGCGTGGGCGCGTTGGTTTGTTCTGTGCGCGACCTTTATTGCCTTGAGCCGGTTTACGTTCTTGTTGTTTACCTTTGTTCTGTTCGGCAGGGGCGTTGTTGCGCCGTTGCGGGGTGGTTTGTCGGCGCTTATTGCCTTGGCCTTGTGAGCGTGAACCACTGCCTTGACGTTGCCGGTTATTACCACCATTGCCACGACGAGACTGCTGGCCACGTTGACTGGTTGAGCGAGTTGTTTTGCTTGATGCTTTTGGCGCTGGAGTTGTTTTTTCTTCTCCTCCAAATAAAGCCTTTAGAAAACGACTAACTAAGCTGGTTTGACCTTTGCTACGATTATTAGCTTTAGGAGGTGCTTGATCGGGATAGACATCCTTAACAGCAGGAGTGTCAGTTGGTGTATTAAGACTGCGACTTAAAGCAGATGGTTTGTCGGCTTGCTCTGGCGGTTTGATTAATTGGTGACTAGGCACGTTATGTTTTTTGCGGTCGGATAGCTTGATGCTAGAAATTTCGACAGCAGGTGTTTCCATATGAGGGTTGGGCATAATGAAGATAACTACATCATGCTGGATTTCAAAAGAAGATAAGTCTGCTCGTTTTTCGTTAAGAATATAGCTACCAACTTCAACAGGAACTTGAACGTTAACTTGGCAGGTATGGTGCTTAGTTGCGTACTCTTCAATTAAGCGTACAACAGAGGTGCTTAATGACTCAATACTACGAATCGTGCCGCGGCCATGGCAACGAGGGCAAACTTCTTGAGTCGTTTCGCCCACCGAGGAGCGTAATCGCTGTCGTGACATTTCAAGCAAGCCAAAGCGAGAAATGCGGCCTAGCTGTATACGCGCACGATCTTTTCCAACAGCTTCTTGTAGCTTTTCTTCAACAGCGCGTTGGTGTCGATTGGGAGACATATCAATAAAGTCAATAACAATTAAACCGCCTAAATCACGTAAGTGAAGTTGCCTGGCAATCTCGGTAGCTGCTTCTAAATTGGTGTTAAGTGCAGTTTCCTCAATATCTCCACCTTTGGTTGATTTGGCTGAGTTAATATCAATAGCAACCAAGGCTTCAGTACGGTCAATCACAATAGAGCCGCCTGATGGGAGTTGGATTTCACGTTGGAAAACAATATCAATTTGGCTTTCAATTTGATAGTAAACAAATAGTGGGGGTTTTTTAGTATAGCGAGTTACGTGACTAACGAATTCTGGGTGTAACCAAGAGATATGACGTTTAACTTTTTCATAGGTTTCTTCGTCATCGATAATAATTTCATCGATATCAGGGCGTAAATAGTCACGTAGCGCACGAAAAACCACGTCACTTTCTTGGTAGACTAAAAAGGGGACTTTATAGCTGGTTTGTGCACTTTGAATGGCGTTCCATAGTGTAAGCAGGTAGTTTAGATCCCACTGTAGTTCTTCCAGTGATTTGCCAACGCCCGCGGTGCGAACGATTAACCCCATCCCTTGAGGTAAGTCGAGTTCAGCTAGGATTTTCTTGAGTTCTGCGCGACTTTCAGCATCGATACGGCGAGAAATACCTCCAGCTCTAGCATTATTAGGCATTAGAACTAAGTAGCTACCCGCCAGGCTAATTACGGTGCTAAGTGCTGCACCTTTATTACCGCGTTCCTCCTTGTCAACTTGGATTAGTAGTTCTTGGCCTTCCTTCAGTACGTCGGTAATGCAGAGTTTGTCATCGGTTTTACCACTAGGATAATAGCAAGGAGCAATTTCTTTTAAGGGTAAAAAGCCATGACGTTCTTGTCCGTAATCGACAAAAGCAGCTTCTAAGCTGGGCTCAATACGCGTAATGCGGCCCATATAGATATTGGCTTTTTTCTGCTCTCTACCTGGTTGCTCTAAAAGTAAGTCTTGTAATTTACCTTGATCTGCAATAGCAACGCGCAGCTCTTCTGCGTGAGTTGCATTAAATAACATTTGTGACATTGTGTTTTGCCTTTTTATTAGGGCGAGCCAAGGTGAGAACAGCCAAGCCGATAGAAGGCTGTTTATTTCTGTAAAACGCTACTTTTTTTAATCAAATAAGTAGGGATAGCTTTCATGCAAGCACTTTCCATAGTTAAAAACCATATATAATTCAATTAGTTGTGATGATTTTTAAACAAATTCGTTATAAACCTTAGTTTCGCCGAGTTACTAACTTTTTGGTGCCTAGTATTGTTAGCCAACTTGGCTGAAACTTATAGCTAGGTCTTACCTTGTCCATTATCGGCTTGAAAAATATAACAATATTACTTGTTAATGGCAATCGCTGTGTTGTTGAATAAATCATTTCTTTATCTAAACCCTTAAATTTTATTATTCAAAGCTGCAGAACGGGTGGCACGAATCGAGGGCTCCCAGCAGCGCAGCTTGCGAGCATGCTGGGAAACGATTCGTGACAGGACCCGTTAGTCGTAAAGAGTTTAAAGAAGTCAGAATTTATTGTTACCCATAGATTTTTATTTATTCAATAAAGCCGGCAATTGCTATCTAGTTAAATAGTTAAACCTGAAAAATGCCATATTTGCCCGTTAGCAGCGTTGGGCCTGCGCTTCCGTTACTCAAGTACTTTTATGTACGTTCCGTTACGGTTCTCGGCCCGCCTTGCTAACGAACAAATCTGACTTTTTTCAGATTTAACTCAACAAAAAATCCCAGATTTTTTGTTGTAGTTAGCCTTTTCCTGGAAAATTTCACCTTTAGAAAATTTCCTTTAACCCTTTACCATGCTTGGTTTAAAGGTGTTTTTCAGGGCTAACTAAATAAACTCAATGGGGTATTCGACAGGTTCAGCGAGTTCTACTTTGAGCTCATTAAAATTCCATAAGCGTTTGTCCATTAACTGGCTAGGCTTAACGTTTTGTAAGGCATGTAGAATATTGCTGGGAATTTTAGGATTTTGTTCAGCAAGGCTGTGAATGAGCTCTTTTACTTTCTGGCGAGTAAGGTTTTGCTGGCTACCACATAACGTGCAGGGAATGATTGGATAAGTCATTAGTTGAGCAAATTCGGCAATATCTTTCTCTTGGCAGTAAGCGAGCGGTCGAATAACAACGTGTTGCTTATCATCTGTCAGCAACTTGGGAGGCATGGACTTAATTTCACCACTATAAAGGATCGACATCAAAAGGGTCGTAATAAGATCATCTCGATGATGCCCTAAAGCAATTTTATTAAAGCCATGGCGTTTGGCGTATTGATAAATAACCCCTCGGCGTAATCGTGAGCAGAGCGAGCAGTAGGTTTTACCAGTTGGAATCTTGTCTGTTACGATCGAATAAGTATCTTCACGAAAAACTCCAAAAGGAATATTACGCTCCGTAAGCCAGGCCTTGAGCCCGGAGTCATCCCAACCAGGTTGTGCTTGGTCTAGCGTAAATGCAAAGAGGTCGAACTTGTTATTAGTGCGTTGCTGTAGTTGGCGCAAAACGGTAAGAAGGGTATAAGAGTCCTTGCCACCAGACAAACAGACCATCACTTTATCGCCATGCTCAATCATTTTGTAGTCGGCGATGGCTTTGCCAGTATAGTGGCGAAGCTTTTTTTCGAGTTTCTCTAGTTGCTTATGCATTGTTTTTGCGCCTTTCAGGAAGGTGCCGATCATACGTATTTGTAAGTTTTTTGGCAAGTAACAGTCTCTTCCAATGCAAGATGAGCCTGAAATAGCCCCCACTTTCCAATGCAAAGTGGGCCTGAAGTTGTTGCGTGATCGTTCATCCTATATGGATGAATATCAATAGACCTTCTGCGAAACTAAATACTGGGCGAGCTTATGCTCGTTTGTAGTTTTAGAATCCGGCTTGAAGATTGAGAATCCCAGCAATAATATTAAATCTCATATTGTGTTTTCTGCGAAAATTCCTATACACCTCCCCAAGAATGCGGAATTTTTTAAATTTTGAGAATTGATGTTCAACCCTAATACGGATCTTGCTGTGATTACGGTTATCCTCTTTTTGTTGAGTAGTTAATTTGCCGCCTTTGGGCTTTTTATGAGGTAAGTTAACCAAGGGGTCACTATGTTGAATTCCTTGGTATCCTAGATCAGCATATTTTTCTGCTGGTGGCAGTGGGCTGCCACGTTGTCGGAGCTTAATATCATGAACCCTCCCAGGCATTGTTTGAGAGACGTTGATTATTTTTCCGGATGTACTCATTGCTATCTCCACCTTTTGAGTATGTCTTTTCTTTTTACCAGAATAATAATCTTTACGTGGCTTCTTCTTTTTGGGGCGCTGAATAGGCTGCTCCGTTACATCCATTAATATAGCGCAAACCGCATCTTCTGTTAGGGTTCTGTCTTTTTTAATATGAATATGCTTGGCCACTAAGGGTTCTAAGCGTTTAAATAAGCGGCAGACATTACTGTCATCCAAACCAACAAAGTAACCTAAGAATTCATGTGTTACATAAGTGCGATAGTACATCATGAGAAGCAAGAGGCGATCATGGTGCGTGGTGAGTTTCGGGCGCCTTCCCAGCTTACTAAACTCATCATCAAGTGATGACTTCACTTGTTGGTGTATCGTTTCAAAATCATCAAGGGTCAAACCAGTTAACTTTTTAAAAATACGCGGGCGGTTACTGAGTTGCTGATAGCTTAATAGCATATGCCTTTCCATGAATGATTATTAATCAGGCAATTATAAGCAAATTTTAGCTAGTTTCTAGAACTGCCCTTAGTTACGCAGAAGGTCTAATATGAACGACATAGAATTAAACACACTTGCCCAGATTGAGCAATTTCTATCCTCATCAACCCAGCTTACCTTTGAAGCTACATTACGAGCAGAATCTTACCTATGGGTTACGAACACATTAAAAAAATTTGCTTATTGCGGTATGTGCAAAAAGGACAAAGGATTGATTCGTGATTACCTGCAACGAATGACTGGTTACTCACGTTCACAAATTACTAGGCTAATTGCTCAGTATCAAAAGTCAGGAAAAGTTGTTGTTAAGCAACGATCACCTAGAAATAAGTTTAGCTTAATCTATACGCATGAGGATACTTGGTTGTTAGCTGAAACGGATCAGGTTCATCAAACGCTTAGCGGGCCTACCACAAAAAAACTTTGCGAGAGAGCCTTTCATTTGTTTGGAGATAAGCGTTATGCGCGTCTTGCTTTTATCTCAGTCTCTCATCTTTACAATCTTCGACAAACTGAAACCTACCAGCGCAAACGGCGACACTTTAATAAAACTAAAGCAACGCAGGTTTCTATTGGTGAAAGGCGAAAACCAACTCCAGAGGGTAGGCCTGGCTTTATACGTATTGATACAGTGCACCAAGGAGATATGGATAAAATCAAGGGTGTTTATCATATTAATGCTGTTGACGAGGTGACACAGATGGAAGTAGTCTGCGCTGTTGAAAAAATTAGTGAGGCTTACTTAATCCCTGTCTTAGAGCAAATAATCAATACCTTTCCATTTAAAGTGTTAGGCCTACATGCTGATAATGGCTCAGAGTACATTAATCAGCACGTCGCTAAACTACTGCAAAAGCTATTCATTGAACTCACTAAATCGAGACCAAGGCATAGCAATGACAACGGCTTGGTGGAAAGTAAAAATGGCTCGGTTGTTAGAAAGCATTTTGGCTACATACATATTCAGCAACGTTTTGCTCCGCAAATTAATGAATTCTATAACCAGCATTTTAACGACTATATTAATTTTCACAGACCTTGTTACTTCCCTGTAACCAGCATTAATTGCAAGGGTAAGCAAACTAAACTTTACCCATACGAGGCCATTATGACCCCTTACGAAAAGTTCAAATCAATTGAAAATGCTAAGCAGTATTTAAAGGAAAATGAAACCTTTGAACGACTAGATAAATTAGCGTATTCTCTGACTGATCATGAATCTGCACAAAAGATGCAGGAAGCAAAGAAGACGTTATTTGAGAAAATAACAAAAGAGCAAATAGCTGATACTATCAGCACTGAAGACTAACCGATGGACCATCATGGTGACATCTGTTCAGATGCTGCTTCAGGCTCATCTTACGATTGGAATATACTGTAACAAGTTTTGTAGTAAATGTAAATGGGCTCTAGGGCAATACGTGTGGAAATTCATCGCCTAGAGCGTTAGACTCAACGTCTTGATTTTATGTCTTCTATCGGGGTCATCAACATGTCTGCTGCACAACCTAAAAATAACCGACAACAGTATCTCAGTAAGCTGTATTCATACATTAAGAAGCATACACCGACCGACCAAGCTGAGCTGCTGCTCGAATTTGCTAAGCAGTATTACGCAATGGTGTCTTATGAGGACCTGGCAGAACATAAAATGGAAGATATTTATGGCGCATTATTTTCACATTGGAGCTTTATGTTTAAACGGCCTCCTGGAAAATGTAAAGTGCGAGTTTTTAACCCGAGCTATGAGACAGATGGTTGGCAGTCAACCCATACCGTTATTGAAATAGCTCAGGATGATATGCCATTTTTGGTTGATTCGGTAAGAATGGAAATAAACCGTCACGGTTATTTAGTGCATCATATTGTGCATGTGGGAGGCATGAGGCTTACCCGAAATGAGCAGCATGAAATTACAGCGATTTTACCTCGCAACAAGTTAGCTACAGAAAGTGTAGTTGATGCGCCTATTTACCTAGAAATAGATCGACAAACAGACCCTAACGTACTGAATTATTTACAAGAGTGCTTGGAAAGGGTGTTGAGCGATGTGTCATTAGCTGTTGCTGACTGGCAGCTTATGCTTGATCGCTTGGATCAGTCATTAATGGAGCTTGAGCAGTCGCCGCCACCGCTTGATCCGGCTGAAGTCACTGAATCGAAAGCTTTTCTACGGTGGTTGAAAGAAAACTTTATTTTGTTTGGGTGCCGGGATTATAAGTTACTTGATGTTGATGGCGAGAAAAGTCTACAGGTAGTACCAGGATCAGGCGCAGGTGTATTGCGAGAAGACTCTAAAAAGCACCTTCGCTTTCTTTCCGATATGCCACCTGAAGCAAGAAAGCTAGCCTTATCTCCTCATATTTTAATTATTGCTAAAACCAATACACGCTCAACAGTACATCGTAACGGTTACTCAGACTATGTTGGCGTTAAGGTATTTGATAATCAAGGCAACCTACTTGGTGAGCGCCGCTTTATCGGGCTTTATACTTCATCTGCTTATAATAGTAGCCCTAAGCATATTCCTTTCTTGCGGTTAAAAGTTGCCAAAGTGTTGCAGCAATCAGGCTTTGTACCCCATAGCCATGCTGGAAAAAAATTATTGAATATTCTAGAAACCTTGCCTCGTGATGATTTGTTTCAAGCACTCCCGGCAGAGCTGCTGGAATTAACAATGGGTATCTTTCATTTGCAGGAGCGTCAGCGTATACGGTTATTTATGCGTAAGGATAGTTATGGACGTTATTTTTCTTGCCTAGTGTTTGTGCCACGTGAAAGCTTCAATACAGAGCTTACTCGCCAAATGGAAGACATTCTACAAGAAATGCTTAATGGTGAGGAGGTGAATTATTCAATTCTCTTTACGGAATCGATTTTGACCCGTATTCATTTTATGGTTCGCGTTAATCCCGAGGAAGGTGCGGTCAATATTGATCAAAAAGAGATTGAGCGTCGCTTAATTGACGTTGGCGTTTCTTGGCGTCATGAGTTGCATGATGCATTAGTTGATCATTTTGGTGAGGCTCAAGGTGTGCCTCTTTTCAATAATTATCGTAATGCTTTTTTAGCAAGTTATCGTGAGTCATACAGTCCGCGTGCAGCTGTTTATGATATTGAACATATTGAGGCATTAGGTGATGATAAACCGCTTTGCATGAACTTCTATCAACCCCCAGAAAGAGTGGATAATTCGTTTCGCTTCAAAGTTTATCAACGCGATTTTACTGTGCCATTATCAGATGCATTGCCCATCTTAGAAAATATGGGGTTTCGGGTTATTGGTGAAAAGCCTCACCAGTTGTGCTTTAGCAAGGGTAGGTCGGTTTGGATTAATGATTTCAATATGGTGTTGGAAAAAGAAGGGCGGAGTTTAGACGTTGAACAGATTAAAGAAAACTTTCAGCGTGCATTTGCTGCTGTTTGGTTAAACCGTGCTGAGAATGATTTATTTAATAGTTTAGTGATCTCTGCCGATCTAGATTGGCGACAAGTGGTTATGTTGCGTGCTTATGCCAGATATTTTCAACAAACGGGATTTACTTTCAGTCATGCTTATATCGCTGAAACTTTAATTAATAATGCTGATATTGCTAAGTTACTCGTTAAGTATTTTGATATGCGTTTTTCTCCAGAGAAAACTTGCAAGCCTGACCAACTTGCTAATTGTCAAAAGTTTATTGAAGAGGCTTGTGATGAGGTTTCTAATTTAGCAGAAGATCGGATCCTTAGGCATTACTTACTTGCTATGCAGGCAACGGTACGTACTAACTTTTTTAGTAATGCCGATAAAAATGGATTGAGTTTTAAGTTAATGCCTGAAAAAATTCCGGGCTTGCCATTACCTCTGCCAATGTTTGAAATTTTTGTTTATTCAGTCCGTTTTGAAGGTGTACATTTGCGTGGAGCCAAAGTTGCTCGTGGTGGGTTGCGTTGGTCTGATCGTCGTGAGGATTTCCGTACGGAGATTTTAGGCTTGATGAAAGCGCAGCAAGTAAAAAATGCAGTGATTGTGCCTATGGGGGCAAAAGGTGGTTTTGTTGCTAAGCATCTACCTGCTGAAGGAACTCGTGAAGAGGTGATGGCTGAAGGGACTGCTTGTTACCAAACCTTTATTCGTTCTATGTTGGATATTACTGATAACATTGTTGATGGCAAAGTTATACCGCCTGATAATGTTGTTCGCTATGATGAAGATGATCCTTATTTAGTTGTTGCAGCAGACAAAGGAACAGCGACTTTTTCAGATATTGCTAATGAAGTTTCACTGTCTTATGGTTTCTGGATGGGGGATGCGTTTGCCTCAGGAGGCTCTACTGGTTATGACCATAAAAAAATGGGTATTACTGCTCGTGGGGCTTGGGAGTCTGTAAAACGTCACTTCCGAGAAATGGATATCGATGTGCAGTCTATGCCGGTTACCGTAGTGGGGATCGGAGACATGTCTGGAGATGTATTTGGTAATGGTATGCTGCTTTCAAAGTCATTGAAATTAGTAGCCGCATTTAACCATCAACATATTTTTATCGATCCAGATCCTGATCCTAAAGCAAGTTATGAAGAGCGCCGTCGCTTATTTTTATTGCCGCGCTCAACTTGGGCGGATTATGACTCTAAGCTGATTTCAAAAGGCGGGGGGGTCTATTCACGCAGTCAAAAGTCTATTCAAATAACATCAGAATTAAAGAAATTATTAGGGACTCGTAAGGAGAAAGTTGCCCCTACTGAACTAATTAGTTTGCTATTGATGGCAGAGGTAGATTTGATTTGGAATGGTGGTATTGGTACTTACGTTAAAGCTTCCACGGAAAGCAATATGGAAGTTGGTGATCGTGCTAATGATGCTTTGCGAGTAAATGGTAATGAATTGCGTTGTAAGGTTGTTGGTGAGGGGGGTAATTTAGGCTTTACCCAAGCGGGACGAGTTGAGTTTGCCTTACAAGGTGGTCATATTTATACCGATTTTATTGATAACTCTGCTGGGGTAGACTGCTCGGATCATGAGGTCAACATTAAGATTTTGTTGGCACAAGTTATGTCAAATGGTGATCTAACTGAAAAGCAAAGAAATAAGCTGTTAGCAAGTATGACGGATGAAATTGCTCAGCTAGTATTACGAAATAACTACGAACAGACTTTAGCAATTAGTAATACTGCTGATAGAACCAGTGCTCACCTTGATCTTTATGCAGATTTAATTACTGACCTTGAGCATAACGGTGATTTAAATCGAGAGCTGGAGTTTTTACCTACTGATAAAACCTTGCAAGAGCGAAAGTCCACAGGGCAGGGGTTAAGTTCCCCAGAGTTAGCGGTACTATTTTCTTATAGTAAAATTTTATTTAAGCAAGAAATTCTTGCTTCTGATTTACCTGAGGATCCTTACTTTAAGCGTATTTTGGCGCTTGAGTTTCCTAAGCCATTAAGAGATCGCTTTAAAGAAGAGATGCAGTCCCATCCCTTGCGTCGTGAAATTATTGCTACTCAAATTAGTAACCAACTAATTAACCAAGTTGGCGTGACTTTTGTTCGACGCGTACAAGAAGAAACGGTGGCCCCAGTTGCGAAAGTGATTAAGGCCTTTATCGTGGCAAATATTATTTTTGACAAGGCCTCGTTATGGGAAGAAATCGAAGGGCTAGATTTAAAAATCAAAGCACAAGTTCAGTTTGGTTTAATGCGGCAATTTAATCGCCTTATTAAGCGTGCTACACGTTGGTTGCTGCAAAATAGGCCTCATGAAATTGACATTGACAGCATTGTCAAAGATTTTAAAACACCAATGACTAAATTACGGCAAAAGCTTCCTGAGCTATTAAAGGGCGAGCAGAAAGAACACTTTGATGAGTTGGTGCGTTTTTATAGAGAACATCATGTCCCTAGTGAGCTTGCTGAGCAGGTTGCGCTTTCTCCAGCATTGTTTTCTGCGCTTGATATTGTGGAAGCCGCTTCGATTAGTAAGTTCTCATTGGATTCAGTTGCTTCAACCTACTTAGCTTTAAGTGATCGTTTGGATATTTCTTGGTTACGCCGCCATATTATGGCGTATCAAGTAACTGACCATTGGAGTGCTTTAGCGCGTTCAGGGTTTAGCGATGACCTGGATTTTTTACAGCGGTTGTTAACTATTCGCGTACTAAGCTATCGGAGCAAAAACACACCATTGGAAACACGCCTTGAAGCGTGGTTTGCAGAAAATAGCCATTTAATTGAACGTTGGCAAAAGCGTATTGCTGATCTAAAGGCCTTGGGTAATATTTATCCAATGATGTTTTATGTGGCTATTCGTGACTTCCAAGATCTAACTCAGTCACACCGCAAGCTATTAGTTTTTAGGTAGTAAAATTAAATAGAATTTAATGTATGAACCGTTTTCAATTTGAGAGAAATAATGACATAATCTGCTACAATTTTTTGGCTTAGATATGCTTTAGAGGTGCTTTCTTGAATAATACTGCCATCGACTCAAAATTTATTAACGTGCATAGGTCAAAGCTTCACTATTTAGAAGCTGGTAAGGGCGCTACCTTTGTTTTTGTTCATGGCGTTCCTACTTCAAGTACCTTATGGAAACAGGTGATTGAGCTTTTGGCTCCACATTGTCGTTGTATTGCCTTAGACCTAGTTGGTATGGGGCAGTCAGATAAGCCTGACATTGAATACAGCGCTGCAGACTATGTACATTATTTAGCGGGCTTTATTGAGGCATTAGCGTTAGAAGAAGTTAATTTGGTTATGCATGGCTGGGGCTCTGTTGCTACGTTAGCTTACGCTATGTCACATCAAGATAAAGTTAAAGGCTTGGTTATGTATGAGTCTTATATCAGGCCTGTGCTTGACTGGAGTATGATGTCACTACCAATGCAAGAACTTGCGGCCGTTGTTAATGAAAAAGAAATGGAAGAAAAAATAGCAACGACTGATTATTTTATCGAAAATTTACTGCCACGCGCTATTTTAAACGAAATGCCTATAGGGGAAGCAGAGGAGTATAAATTAGCATTGGCTGCTACTAAGAATCGCCAACCATTAGTGCAATATTTAAAAGAGCTGCCTACGGGCTCAGAGCCTGCAGTGATCACACAGTTAATAAAAGATTATTCACAGAAGCTGCAGCACTCCAGTATTCCTAAACTTCTTATTTATGGTGTGCCCGGCTATAACACAACAATGTCTAGTATTGCTTGGGCAAAAGACCACTTGCCTAACCTTACTTTGGTAGATATTGGCCCAGTTCTACATTTTGCTCCTAAAACCAACTCCACGGGCTTTGCTGAAGCTGTTAGCAGCTGGTTGACAGAGCGAGAAGCGGTTGATCAGTAAGTTTCGGTTCACCTCTCGTGAAAATTTAGCTACTATCCTCTTTCAATTGAGCGGGAAACGCAGGCGCCCAACAATGCCAGGCAGCTAATGGGCAAATAGGGCGTTTATCAGGTTTAACTAGGTAAGGTGGAGTTGTTGTGCAACAAGCATTTACATTAGCAATTTTGGGTGCTACGGGCTTAGTTGGTGAGACTCTCCTTGACTTGCTAGAAGGTTCTTCGGTTGGAGCTGACCAGTTGGTTTTATTGGCCAGCGAGCGTTCTGCGGGTAGGAGCTATACGTTTAAAGGTTCAGCAATTATCGTTCGAGATGTTGCTGATTTTGATTTCAGTAAAGCCGACTTTGCAATTTTTTCTGCAGGCAAGGAAGCAGCGGCACATTATGCACCTATAGCAATTGCTCGTGGCTGTACTGTCGTTGATAATTCTTCAGAGTTTCGTTATCAGGATAGTATTCCTTTAATTATTCCAGAAGTTAATGGCTATTTATTGCAGCAAGACTTGCTTGGTAAAATTATCAGTAATCCAAATTGCTCGACAATACAAATGCTGGTGGCATTGAAGCCAATTTATGATGCAGTAGGGATAAAAACAATTAACGTTGCAACTTATCAGGCTGTATCTGGGCAGGGAAAAGAGGCAATGGCTGAGTTAATGGCACAGTCTCAAGCTGTATTAGCTGGCAGGGAGGTGCTAGTAAGAAGCTTTGCAACTCAAATGGCTTTTAATACTTTGCCTGAAATTGATAAGCCTGAGGCCAATGGTTATACCCGTGAAGAAATGAAAATGGTTTGGGAGACGCAAAAAATTTTTTCCGATCCTGATTTGTTAGTTAATCCGACTGCAGTTAGGGTACCTGTGTTTAATGGACATAGCTTAGCACTGCATATAGAAACTAAGGCACCAATTAGTGTGGAGCAAGCACATGAGTTATTACAACAGGCGGAAGGTATAGAGTTAGTGCCTTATACACAAGCTGGAAAGTTTCCTACGTCGGCCATTGATGCAGATGGGGAGGAAAAGGTACTTGTGGGCCGAGTTCGACAACATTTAGCAACAGATCAAGGGCTAAACCTTTGGGTGGTTGCTGATAATTTGCGGAAAGGTGCTGCACTGAATGCCTGGCAGATTGTTCAGCAACTATTGAGAATTAAAGGAGACTTAGTTTGAAAAAAATAATCATAGTCATTGCCGCTACTTTGTTAAGTTTAGCTATGCGTTTGGCTTTTGGTGATGAAGGTGGATTGCAGCCGGGGGCGTCAATGCAGACTAGCAATCAAGCTACTCAGGCCAAAGTGCTTGACGACAGTATTATTAAAAAGCAAAGGCAGAAAATTGAAATTCTGCTGGCTAAAATTGATGAACTAACTAAGCTCAATTTTCAGCAGAACCAACTGATTGAGCAATTGCAAGGACAGGTTGCTAACCTTGGTGGTGAGGTTAAGCAGCTAAGTGTGCAAAACTTATTGCTGCAAAACACTTCAGGCAAGCAAGAGCAGACATTAAGTAATGTGGAAAAAATGTTAGCTTCTAAGCAGCAGACAAGTTATTTGGCTAGGCAACATATGCCTAGCTTTACGGCGGGCTTGCTGAAAAAAACACAGCGTTTAATGCTCTGTATTCAGGGTGACTGTCAGTTCAATTGGCAGTCTATTGCTGAACCTTTGGCACAAGATAATGTTAACCAAGATGTATTAAATGAGTTAGCGGAATTTGGCTATTTACCTGCTTTAATTGCGATTGTTCTTATTGTGCTGATTTTAATTTTAGTATTGTTAATTATATATAGTTACAGCTTGTCAATTAAGCGAGATCCCGTTGTAAAGCAAACCGATACATCAAAAGATAACTTGGACTTTGTTTCTGGCGAAGATCTTTACGCAAGCAAGCTGGATTTAGCGCGTGCTTATATTGATATGGAAGATTATCACAGTGCTAAGAAAGTTTTAATTGACGTTTTAAACCACGGTACTCCTGCACAGCAAGCTGAAGCAAATCGTTTGCTCAGTGAGGTTGAGGAGTAATGCGATTTGCTTTGGGGGTTGAGTATCAAGGTAAACATTTCTTTGGTTGGCAGAGCCAGCGTGGATTAAGAACAGTTGAGGGTGAATTAACTCGAGCTATTTCTTTTGTTGCTAATCATCCCATCAAGGTACATTGTGCTGGTCGTACGGACAAAGGGGTTCATGCTGCTGGTCAAGTTGTCCATTTTGACGCGGAAGTTAACCGTAGTGATTATCAGTGGCTTATGGGTATTAATAGTCAGCTACCAAAAGATGTTGCAGTGCAGTGGATTAGAGAAGTAGACGAGAGTTTTCATGCTCGATTTTCTGCTACTCGGCGTTATTATCGTTATTATCTTATTAACGATTCAGTGCGCTCTGCTTTGTTAAATCAACACTGCGCTTGGCATTGGCGTCAGCTTAAACTAGCGCCTATGCAAACTGCAGCTAACTATTTATTAGGTGAACATGACTTTAGTTCATTTCGAGCCGCTGAGTGTCAAGCCAACTCACCAGTTCGTACTATTACAGAAGTTAACTTGCAACAGCAGGGTAAATTAATTTGGTTAGATTTGGTAGGCAATGCTTTTTTACATCATATGGTAAGAAATATTATGGGCTCTTTGCTAGAGGTGGGAGAAGGGTGTCGTCAGCCTGGTTGGTTGCAAGAGGTTTTAGAGGCTAAGGATCGTTGCGCTGCTGGTAAAACTGCACCGCCAGAGGGACTTTATTTGGCAAGGGTTGATTACCCTAGTCAGTTTAACTTGCCTGAAAAGGCTTTCGTTGATTCTTTTTCTGGGCTATTATTGCGCTAATTAAATTAGGGGTTGCTTATATGAGCTGGTTTAAAAAGTTATTTCCTTCGCGGATTCGTACTGATGCTACAGGTAAAAAAAATATCCCAGAAGGGCTATGGACTAAATGTGATGCTTGTAAATCCATTCTTTATCGCGCTGAGCTTGGTAATAATTTAAATGTTTGCCCTAAGTGTAAACATCATATGGCCATCCCTGCGCGGGAACGATTATTAGCTTTCTTTGATGCGGATAGCTTTGAGGAAGTAGCAGCTGACGTTCAAGCAGTTGATCGCTTGCGCTTTCGTGATACCAAAAAATACAAAGACCGCTTAGCTGCAGCTATTAAAAAAACCGGTGAAAAAGAAGCGCTTGTTGCAGGTAAAGGAAACTTACACGGTATCCCTATTACTGCATGTGCTTTTGAGTATGCTTTTATTGGCGGTTCGATGGGTTCGGCTGTTGGTGAACGTTTTGTGCAAGTAGCTAATATTGCTTTAGCTGAGCGTCGACCACTAATTTGTTATTCAGCAAGCGGTGGAGCAAGGATGCAGGAAGGCTTAGTTTCTTTGCTGCAAATGGCTAAAACCAGTGCGGTGCTAAAGCGTCTTTATGAACAAAATATTCCTTTTATTTCCGTGTTGACTAATCCTACTATGGGTGGTGTTTCAGCTAGTTTGGCGATGTTGGGTGATATTATTCTTGCTGAGCCTAAGGCATTAATTGGTTTTGCAGGACCTCGTGTTATTGTGCAAACTGTTCGTGAAGTTTTGCCAGAAGGTTTTCAGCGGAGCGAGTTTTTACTAGAACATGGTGCTATTGATAAGATTGTCGACCGTGGTGAAATGCGACAAACTATTGCTTCATTGTTAGCTAAGTTGCTGAACCGTGCCCCACTAGGTGTTGCCGTTGAAACTCAACAAGCCTAACACTTTATTTTCGTGGTTGGCTTACCTTGAAAAAGTTAGCCAGTCAGCTAAACCTAATAGCGTTGAAGAACTTTTTTTTAATGCTAAGCGTTTAGCTCGTCAGCTTGGTATCACTCAACCTGCCGCTAGGGTTATTACTATTACCGGTACTAATGGCAAAGGCTCGGTATCTGCTTGTTTAGAACAGCTTTGTTTAGCTGCTGGTTTGCAGGTAGCTTGTTTAACTTCACCACACTTGTTGCGGTTTAATGAGCGCTTGCGTATTAATGGACA
This sequence comes from Gammaproteobacteria bacterium, assembly GCA_965196985.1. Taxonomy (GTDB): domain Bacteria; phylum Pseudomonadota; class Gammaproteobacteria; order UBA12402; family UBA12402; genus 2-12-FULL-35-23. The sequence goes on from CBDALO010000072.1 coordinate 194,512, forward strand.
GGAGTTAGCTGATGAGGCTATTGCGCAGGTTATTGCACAAGTAGTAACAGTAGCTAAAGAGCTTAATGTGCTAATTAATTATTTTCAGGTGGTTAATTTAGCTTGTTTATTGCTTATTCCTGACTATGTTGAAGTGCTTGTGCTAGAGGTTGGTGTGGGAGGGCGTTTTGACCCAATTAACTTAATTGACTGCGATGTTGCTGTTATTACGACTATTGATCTGGATCATACACAACTCCTAGGTGAAACTCGAGAGGCAATTGCCTTTGAAAAAGCAGGGATTTTACGTGAAGGTAAGCCAGTAGTTATTGGTGAACTTCATCCGCCTGCTAATTTATTAGAACTTGCTGCTAGTCGACAAGCAAGGGCTTATCAGTTAGGGGTTGATTTTAGGTTAAGGCAAGTTGCAGAAGGTTGGGTATGCCAATTACAAGAGCAAGAGTTATTATTATCTGCTGGTTCCAATTGCTTGCCGGTGAATCAGGGAATTGCATTAATGGGATTTAGTTTGTTGTGCCCTGAGCTACCCATCTCGCAGCAGTTTGTTAAAGTGCTATCTAACTTCCAGGTTCCAGGGCGTTGCCAAGTGATTGATAGGCGGCCGCGTTATTTACTGGATGTGGCACATAACACGCAAGCAATTAAACACTTAGCTAATCAAATAAACTTGCTTAAACCCAAGGCTAACAAAGTTTGGGCAATTTTTAGTGGAAGAAGAAATAAGCAGCTAACAGAAGCATTGCTTATTTTAAAGCCTCTTATTGATGAGTGGTTATTGCCACATTCCACCGATACCCGAGCTTATTTGCCAGAAGATTTACAGCAATTATTTCATCCCTTAGGGATAACTTGCTATCATAGGTGCACTCATTTTAAGGTGGCCTATGAGCGAGTAGCGCAACAGGCAGCAAATAATGACCTTATTGTGGTGTTTGGTTCTTTTATTGTTGTTGGCGCCATAATGAACGAGTTAGACCTGGAAAATGCTCAGACTGAAAGGGAGTAATGAGATTGGATCCTAGCCTAAAGCGTCGATTAATTATTGCGATTATTATTATTGCTTTAGTGGTTATATTTTTACCTACTCCTTTTGGCAATATTCATTTTAGATCGTCTCAAGCTGCTAAGCAGGTAATTCCACCTGCACCTAAGCAAGCAGCCACTCCTGTTTTAAGTAATCAACAGGCCCAGTCAGTCAATCAAGGTTTTGTCCCGCTAGGCAAACCAGCGCCTATTACTAAGCTATCATCACAGGAGGTGTCTAAGTCACAGCAGCAAATAAAGGCGCCGACAGCTAACGCAATTAAGCAAAAAGAACAAGTAACTCATAAACCACTCGTTTATCAGCAAGCAGTTAAGCTGCCAAATAATACACAAACCAAGGCTGATGTGGTCGATCAAAAGTTAACTACACAGGCCCACGCTGCACACAGTAGCAAATCGGTTCAAGCGCCTACCCATAAGCGAGCTACTAAGAAAAAACCAAAAATCACTATTATTCCTGGGAATGTGACAGCTATTACAACAAGTGCAGATTCTTCGGCGCCGGTTAGTTTTGCTAAAGCGGTATCGGTTCATAAAAAGCCTGCGCAAAGAAGAGTTGCTCGGGTTGCGCCTCTTAGTGATGACTCAACGGTGGTTGGTCAGCTTAACTCAACAAGCCATAAACCAATCTATATTACCCAGTCGGCCTTAGGAACCAATGTGTTGCCTGACTTGCATGTTCGTCAGTCTGATATTGATAGTGCTAACGCTGCTGTTCAGCGCGCGATAAAAACAAACATTCACGTGGCAAAGGCTATGAATCGTGCCTGGGTGGTGCAGTTAGGAAGCTTTGCTGATCCTAAGCGAAGTGCTGAAGTTGTTACTCGGTTAAGAAAAAAAGGCTATGCTGCTTTTGCATATAAAACTACGGTTCATGGTGCGATTAAGTATCGTGTTTATGTGGGGCCTTTTTTACGAGAGTCTCAGGCGAGGGAAAAGCTAAAACACATTAGTAAAGAGTTTAGGTTGCCAGGTTATATTCATCATTTTGATGCGACTAAGCTTAAGTAGTCTGACAGGTGGTAGTAGGTAGAAAATAGGGTGTAGGTTTTAAAAATGTAGATCGGACCTGAGCAGGCATTGGTTAGGTCTTAATGTTCTTCTAAAGGTTGTGCCAGTGAAGGCCGACACGAAGAGTGAGTAGGGTTTAGCGTCGGCCCGCGCTACGCTTGGGACCGACCTAGCGTACTTGTTATGAGGCTTAAAAACAATAGCCCCCTTTTTTAAAGGGGGCGGCTCGCGCAGCGAGCGGGGGATTTAATGAGGAAAAGTAATTGAGCGGATTAGATATAGCTTATTTAATAGTAGTGATTTTAACGGCTTTATTTGGCTTAAAGCGAGGGCTTTTTTCTGAAGTATTTGCCTTGGTTAGCTTATTGTTAGCCGTTGCTTTAGCTACTCTATTTGCTTCGGCTGTTGGAGAGCTGTTTGGCCACGTTTTTAGTAATCAAACTTATAACATATTGTTTGGTTTCTTTATTATTTTGATTGTAGTTATTCTGGTTAGTGGTGTACTTCACTTTTTAATTCGTGTAATGACCTTTTCAGCACCACTGGGTGTTGGTAGTAGGTTGCTTGGTGCTATGGTAGGTTTTGTAAAGGGGGGTATGTTCGTTGTATTGATTGCTTTTGCTATTGCATCAACTCCTTGGCAATCATCACCTTGGTTCGCTGATTCAAAAGTGAGCTATCAATTAGGTTCAGTGGTTGCCTGGTTGCAAGGAGAGGTTTTTAAAGAAAAACCTAAGCTTAGCTTGTCTTACCTAAAAACTAAGACACAAACCTATTGGAATAAAGGATGATAGTTTCATTATTGGTATTTTTATTACTGATTATGTTGGTCCTACTTTGGTTTCGTTTTGCGCGAGCTAAAGAGCTTGCCTTGCGTTTAGTAAAGCAGACTTGCCAAAAGCAGCAGTTTGATTTGCTTGATGACACTATAACTTTAAGGCGAGTGCGTTTGGCAAGAGACAATGATGGGCGGGTATGTTTCAAGCGCGTTTATCGCTATCGTTGTTATAGCAAGGTTGAGGATAAGGTGTATGTTCAGCTTTTTACTTTACTGGGCTTAGAGCCCGAAGTTGAAGCTGAACACGGCGTTATTGTTCGGTTATCTGACTTTAAAGAGGAATAATTATGGCAGAAACAATTGATGAATTAACTATTGAATACGTTGAAGATGGTGTAACCAAAGTTAAACAACTTGATAAAGAAGTTTTGACTAAAGGCGCATGGTCGACAATTATGTATCGTTACCAAGAGTGGGACGCAAAAAATAGCGTTTATGGTCCTGATAAATACTCGATTAGACGTTATCAAAAACGTAATGGCCAGTTTATGCAAAAGTCCAAGTTTAATATCTCAAACAAAGATCAGGCTGAAAAGGTGATTGCTATTTTGAGTAAGTGGATACACGAGTAGTTATTTTTATTATTCTCTTTCAGAGTATATGAGCGGTGATGTTGTTATAGCCGGATTGAAAATGCGAAGCATTTAAAGCCTTGCCCTTGACTATATTCAGCTCTGTCGAACTGCGTCAAGGTTTTTAAAATCAGCTTAGTACGGTAGGTCAGTCCCAAGCGTAGCGCGGGCCGACACAGGTTTTCTTCAAGCTTTGTGTCGGCCTTCGGTGGCGTAACACTTAGTGCTTTATTAGGTTAGTACCAATGCCATCTTAGGGCAGGGCGACCTACATTTTCATTAAAACCTGTGGGTGGAGTGTGTAGGTTACGGTCTTTAAAGCAAGTATTGAATTAATTTATTGCTAGTGCGCCATCCTTTCTGTAAATTCCATTGACTTGCTGAAAATAAGCAGGCGACTCAGTCAGATTAGAAATTCCTTTTAAGGTAAACTTAACCAAAAAAGAGGAATGACAATGAGCTGCTATAAAAATGAGAACTTAATCGAAGAAGCCATACATGTTTTAGCGATGGAGGGGTTTGAAGCTTTACCTAAGCTTGTCTCCAGGTTGATGAATGAGGCTATGTTAATAGAAAGGGAGCGCCATTTAAATGCCAGTCCTTATGAGCGAACTGGCGATAGAAACGGATATGCGAACGGCTTTAAACCAAGGTTAATTAACACAGGTCAAGGTCAGCTTGAGCTACAGATACCGCAGGTTAGAGACTCCAATGAAGCCTTCTATCCATCAGTCTTAGAGCGAGGTGTACGCTCTGATAGAGCACTTAAGCTGGCTGTCGCTGAAATGTATGTGCATGGGGTTTCCACGCGCAAAGTTGAAAAGGTGCTAAAGCAACTCTGTGGAACAGATATTTCAAGCACAGAGGTAAGCCGTTGCGCTAAATTGTTGGATGAAGATTTAAAGAAATGGCGAAATAAGCCGTTAGGAAAGATAAAATATCTTTGGCTAGATGCACGTTATGAGAAGGTGCGCACTAGCGGCACAGTACAAGACTGTGCGGTATTGATAGCCTATGGCTTTGATGAATCAACCGGCAAGAGAACAGTGCTAGGTGTTTCTGTTGCGTTATCAGAGGCTGAGGTACATTGGCGTGATTTTCTTCAGCAGTTGGTTGAGCGAGGTATACATGGTATTGAGTTGATTACTAGCGACGCTCATACTGGCCTAAAAGCCGCTAGAAGAGCTGTGTTCCCCAGTGTTCCTTGGCAACGCTGCCAATTTCATTTGCAGCAAAATGCTCAGGCTCACATACCAAAGCGCTCAATGAAGGAACCAGTAGCTGAGGAGATTACAGCTATATTTAATGCCTCAAACATTCATGAGTCGGAAAGACTATTGGCTATGGCGGTAGATAAATATCAGCAAACAGCACCAGAGCTTTCTTCTTGGTTGGAAGTGAATATACCGGAGGGCTTAGTAGTGATGAACTTTGACTCGCCGCATCAAAAAAGATTAAGAACCAGTAACATAGCTGAGCGCGTAAACAGAGAGGTAAAAAGAAGGACGCATACAGTTGGAATTTTCCCTAATACTGAATCGTGCCTAAGGCTCGTATCAGCTGTTTTAGTGGAAATTGATGACCAGTGGAGCGGATCACCTAGATACTTAAGTTGAAGTGAATAATAAGGCTTCATAGGGTTTTAGGATAGATCATTCTTGTTCTTATTAACGAGATATAATTGCTATTACCTAAAAGTTAATAATTTATTTTGAGAGGAGAAAAATTTGAGGTATAAATAATTTTTTAGATTGATTAGCATAATTAATTTAAGATATTATGCGATGAGACAGGTACAATAGAGTGCCATTTAGAATTTTAAAGGTTTTTCTAAGTACTGAAGTTGGTTTTTACAGACAAAATAACGCTCTATCAATTTATTTTTTACCCCTTTAATAAACTCAAAGTAATAGAAATTTAAATTTTTGGTAAGAAGTTTGCCAATTTGTTTGATAATACCCCCTGGAGTTTTAGTAACCTAATATGATATAGTTTGCTCACTTCGCACCCTGATAGATAAGAATGTCAATACAGCGAAACTGTGGGAAAACAAACTATATCAATAAAATTGGTTAGCAAATAATCCAATACCAATAATAAGCCTTGCGTCCTTTCTGTAGTTACTATTACTCACGTATGTAATGTTATTCTTTAAAATAATTTCATCAGGTCTGTGAGAAAGCTACTTAATAATAAGCAAGGACAGACTATAAATGAGACGCTCATCCCGAAAAAGCCGCTTACGATATAAAAAACCGGCTTCCTATAGTTTGTAAGCGATCCAGCAAGTACACCCTAGTCAACTAGTTAAATTCATGTGACTGTATGCTCCCGCAAATAGTAACAAGGAGCTTACGGTATGTCAGCAACAAATCCTGAAAATGAAAATGCTACTTAGTGACTGACAGAAAACCTACTAATTCTTAGTCTTTGTTGTTTTATTACACTTTCATTTTTTTATATCCGCGCGAGATCATAATAAAAATAGCATGTTAAGCCCTGGCCGCGTACAAAAAAATGAAATCTCGCTGTTTTGATACGAAAAAAAGCATCCTGCTTTCTGGAATACAATGGGATATTCTGAGGCTGACTAGGCAGCTAACGGTGGGCTGCGACCTCGAATGCGTTTTTTTAGTCGCGCTGCTTTCCTTTGCTCAGCTCTTTGTATAAGACTTCCGATACGATCTATGTTTTTTCCAACAATCGCTAAGCTAACATAACTCTTAAAGCCATCAATGCCGTGATCTAGGCATTGATCCAACCCATGAACTTCAAGAGCATTAATACTGGATTCTACCGCAGAATGCTTTTGTTTCGCTTTCACAAACGAGTCTGACTTTTCAATTTCCTGTGCTTCCTTTGAGAGTCGACCTTTTCTCGGCAATGCAACAACTTCCAAAATATCTGCTAACGCAGATTGATTTTCTTTTGAATGAAAGCCCTTATCAAAACTACATGTGTTTAACTCTGGGAACTTTTGTTGGGTCTCTTGAACCATAGATACGGCGACCTTGTCATCAGTCTCATTCTCCATCACACGATGATGCAATATAAATTGGTGTTGATCCTCCAAGACACAGACTTTCATTCCTAATTCGACTGGTACACCAGCCTTTCCTTTTACAATCCATTCAGTATGTGGCTGAAAGACAGAAAAGACTTTTTCTTCATGCGGGATCTTTTCATCCAATAATATTCGGCGTTTAATTTGATCAACTTGGCGATCTGCATGAACCGTGAACATTTCTATACTTTCAACCAGTGGCGCATCTTGCGGCTTCAGTAGATCGGCTTTCTGGATAGCGTTTATTGAGGCATGTGCTTTATCTAAATATTTTTGCGCAATATTGAGATACTCCTGATGAGCATCCTTGATTGCCTTGTCCTTTTTGTTTTGTTGATCTGCTTGCTTGCTCTTACTGCGCTTTTTTAGTTGAGCTATTTGCATGAGCCGTTTCAGATGCTTGATGTTATATCGATATTGACGCCAGTCACTCAATCCGCTGTGTTCACACAGCTTGGCCACCTGCTGAATTATTTTGCGCATTGCGTCAAACAGTAAGCTTATGTCTGTTGGAAAATGTACGTCTGTTTCAACCACAAAGGAATCGCAACGGCCTCGCAGAGGCTCACTTTTTTTTAACAATGAATGACCAGCTTTCACAACAACTTGATTAATCTCATCTAACAACTCGGGAGTGAGTAGCGAGACATTGTCTTTAATTGTTTGCAGCTGATACTCTATTTTATCGAAAAAATCAGCATGCCCTAGCATTTCACGAATGGTTTTATGTTGATTCACAAGTTCATGCAGTCGATCATAATCACAATTTAGACTCAGGCGGAGTACTCCCATGACCAATATTTTCCATAATTCCATACCAGGGCGTCCATTATTCTTGTCAACCTCAGGTGCAATCCGAGCCTCTAGTAGTTCGAAAATCTCCTTCCGTACAGAGGGTGTACTATAAATAAACTGTAGCCCTTTTAATAATTTTGGAATGTCATCCCGTGATTTAGAGCTGATTTGAATTTTAGAAATATCTACTTGGCCAATTTGCATTTGTGGATTTTGGGCTAGTCTTGTCATTCTTGCTTTCCAGTGAAGAGTTACCATGCTGTGGCGAAAAATCATCGAAGATTAAGGCATTATATCGAAAATAAGCTGTAAATAGCTGGAAAACGAGTATTTAGTGCTGTTTTTTGAAAATCTTCATGTGACCAGTTCGCCCCGAAACATTGAAAATAAAAGGCTTTGCGGGTTTTCTGTCAGTCACTACTTACACAGATGCTTATTGGGAAAAACACCTTTCCGACTTTAAGCAAAGCAAGTTAACCAAAGCGAAATACTGCCGAGAGAATAACGTACCTTACACGCAGTTTCTCTATCGTTTGAGAAGAGAACAGCAAAAAACGCTAGCAAAGGTTGTTTGCGTGTCTGAGCAGCCAGCACAACCAGTGGCTGTCATGCAGGTCAACTCACACATACAGATTAGCTTTTATGACCAGGATAGCTTAGCGTCTTTGATTCAGAGGCTTTGCTAATGTTTCAGAACTGGAAAACACCGATCTGGTTTTATCGTACCCCTGTGGACTTTAGAAAACAGATTGATGGCCTAGTAATGCTGATTGCCGATCATCTCTCAATGACCCCAAGCTCAGGCCAGCTATTTCTTTTTCGTAACAGGCAGCGCGATAAAATAAAATTACTTTGGTACGACCAAAATGGTTTTTGGCTTTGCTACAAACGATTAGAAAAAGGTAAGCTGAAGTTCCCTAGCGAAGCAGATGAGACTATCGAGTTGACCCAAGATCAGTTAAGCTGGTTATTGTCAGGTTTAAACTGGATGAAGCAAAAGTCATTACCCAAAGTCTCTCCCGAGTTTTTTTACTAAAATGGCAAAAAAAGTCTTGACAGGTTTTTTCTGTGTTTTTTGATTTTACACGTGATTTTAATGCTTGTTTTATATCCTTAGCCCAGGCTTTGTGAGATCCGCTAGGAGTTGAAAAGAAAACATCACAATGACCAGCTACCCCAAAAAAGTAATATGCGCTAACCAAGCGCCTGAGGAAGAAAATATTGCACTTAAAATGTCATGGTACACTTTGCAGTAGTTACTTGAATGAGAAACGCAATGCAAACAGTCCCTAGTGAGCTTTTCTATCAACAAGTCGGAATAAATGAAAAGCTTTGTCATAAGCTTGAAATAGAACATGCTCGTGTTGAACAGTATGCCGAGGCTTATGATCATTTGAAGATACAATTTGCTAAGCTCCAACGACAGCATTTTGGTAGTAAATCTGAGCGCTACATAGAAGATCAGTTGCCACTCTTCGGTGATCTCTCAACACCGGAGGATCAAGAAGATGATGAAGCAGTTGTTGTCTCTTCTCACAAACGTAAGAAGAAGGTCAAGAATGAATTACCTGTGACGGTGAGAATCATTCCAGTACCTGATGACCAGCGTATTTGTCCTTGCGGTAAAGAAAAATGCCCAATGGGTTTTGAGACTAAAAAAATACTGAACTACAAACCAGCTGTCTTTGAAATGATTGAAGAGCGCCGTGAAAAACTAGGCTGTGATTGCGAGCAAGGTGGTGTTACGGTTGCACCTAAGCCTTTACATATCCTACCTAAGGCCGAGGCGTCTGAATCATTACTAGCGCATTTAGTGTCTAGTAAAATCAGGGATAGACAACCCTTTTATCATTTAGAAAAACAACTACGCTCACAATACGGCGTCAATCTATCCAGGCAAACTATGTCACGTTGGTTTATTGAGCTGACTAAACCTTTACAGCCGATTTATAATCTATTGAAGGATGAGCTGCTGGATTATGAAATAGCAGTTGTGACGCGACTAAATTACAAGTCTTAAAAGAGCCTGGTCGACGGCCACAAACTAAGTCACTGATTCATTGCATGCGAGGTGGTGCTCCTGGTCGTGAGGTTATCCTGTTTGCCTATACGCCAAGTGACCACAGTGAGTTTCTAGTAGAATGGTTTCAAGGGTGGACTGGCAAGCTTCATACTGATGCAAGCCCTATATTCGACCAATTAGAAAATACCGGCGTTACGATCATTGCGTGAACCTTCATGCCCGCAGGAAATTTGAAGAGATCACCAAGGCGACCAAAAAGAATGGGTTAGCCGCTCATGCTATGCGGGTCTATAAAAAACTCTACCGGATTGAAAGAAAGGCGAAAGAAGAAGAGATGTCGCCTGAGCAACGCCTTGCGCTTCGGCAGAAAGAATCAAAACCGATTATGGATGAGTACAAGGAGTGGCTAGAGGAGTATTATCCAAAGGTTCTACCACAATCTCATCTTGGCAGGGCAATGGAATATGTCATCAAGCATTGGGAAAGCATGACTCGGTTTCTTGATGATGGTAGATGTGAGATTGATAACAATCACACAGAGAGAGACATTAAGCTCTTAGTGCTTGCAAGGAAGAACTTTCTATTTTGCGACACAATGCCAGGCGCTAACGCACTAGCAATGCATGCAAGTCTAGCTCTAACTGCTGAACTGCATCATCACAATGTCTGTCGATACTTCACCTATCTTTATGAGCGCCTACCACATTGCAAAACATTAGAAGATATTGAGGCACTGCTGCCATGGAATGTGCCGCCGGATAGCACCTAGCACGTGTTAGCTACGGAAGCAAGGACGCCCGTGGATCGCTTACGTTAGCAAATAATCCAATACCAATAATAAGCCTTGCGTCCTTTCTGTAGTTACTATTACTCACGTATGTAATGTTATTCTTTAAAATAATTTCATCAGGTCTGTGAGAAAGCTACTTAATAATAAGCAAGGACAGACTATAAATGAGACGCTCATCCCGAAAAAGCCGCTTACGATATAAAAAACCGGCTTCCTATAGTTTCATGGAATTATTATTTTTCTACTTCCGTCGAGTGCTTAGAAACCCCGCCGCAGCCATTATGATGCTGACGTTGTTTCAAGTGATGACACTGCCACAAGCTGAGGCCAAAAAAGACTTTGATTGGACTGAAGTGCCTGAAGATTTAGATTTAGATTTTGATCTTCATGAAATGGATCCGCGTGATTTTGATGTCAGAGAAATGGATTTGGATATCACGGATTTAACGGATTCTACTCAAGTTCATGAGATTACTGATTTACGGACTGAAGATATTACTGAACAGTACCGACGATATCTAGCATCAGAAAGTGGAAATTCTGCTAACTGCCTTCCACCAGCGAATACAACACGTAACCCATTTTTCTTTGAAACTGTCGGTGGCAGTGCTGACGACAAAGCTATGGGTGTGGCTATTGATGCAGAGGGTTCAGCGTGGGTTGCTGGTTATACAGAAAACTTTAATGCTGTTGGCGGAGACGTTCTATTGTTGAAGTACTCCGCAATTGGTGATCTATTGTTTGCTTTAAGGTGGGGGGATCTAAATTTGACTTGGCTAATGCATTAGCGATAGATGCCGATGGTTCAGTCTGGTTGACCGGTTATACAAAAAGTTTTGGTGCCGGTGATTATGATGTTCCATTACTAAAGTTTTCTTCAACGGGTGAGTTATTAAAAGCGTTTTCTTGGGGTGGTGCCTTGGGGGACCTTGGGCGTGCAATGGAGATAGATTCCCAAGGAGCTATCTATATTTCTGGTAGCACGCAGAGTTTTGGTGTTGGCGGGGGTGATGCTTTGCTTTTAAAGTACTCTCCTTCAGGGGTGTTGTTATGGTCGTTAAGCTAGGGGAGTATCCTGGGTGGGGAAGTTATTTACGGATTAGCGATAGATACACAGGATACGGTTTGGCTTGCAGGGGGCACTGGTGGTTTTGGTGCGGGGAGTACCGATGTGTTAATTGCACAGTTCTCTCCGTCTAGTGAATTATTAAAAGCGTTTTCTTGGGGTGGTGGCGCAGTTGATTATGGTATTGGTACAATAATAGACGATCAAGGCGCTGTGTGGATAACCGGGTATACCCGGAGCTATGGTGCGGGTTCAGATGATGCTTTGCTGATTAAATTGTCCTTGTCAGGCGGGTTGCAGCGAGCATTTGTTTGGGGTGGCCCAAAAAACGATAGTGGTTATTCGCTGGCTGTTAATGCACAGGGCTCATTGTGGGCGTTATTTAATACTTGTGTTTCTGGTGAGGGACTTTGCGATTTCTGTCTCTTAAATTTCGCTCTAACGGGTGAGCAGCAATCAGCGTTTTGCTGGGGAGGTACAAATCACGAAATACCAATTTCGTTAGCTATAGATGCTCAAGGTTATATATGGACGGTAGGGATGACTGAAAGTTTTGGAACGGGAGCGAATGATGTGTTTATTGCCAAGGTGGATTCATCGGGGCGAATAGAAGGGCGCTCTTCTGAGTTGACACAGACTGACGTTATGTCGATGACACCAGTTGCTCTTTCAGTTCAATTGCAAAGTATTACTACTGGTACGTTAACGACTATTACGGGGGGGGTACGGTGTCATCCCTTTTTTCACAGAAACCAGTGACGGTAGTGCCAAGTGTGGAACGTTTCACCTCTTATAACCTCAATCTGCAAGTAAATAAATTTGAAATGACCAAGGGTGTAGCATTTGAATTTGAATTGTTGAAGGAAGGTTTTGCCGAAGCTCAGATGACTGCGGGTTTCAATATGACACAAGTTAATAGTGTATCCTTACCTGAGTGGTTACAGTAGGGTGCTGCCTTTATATAATGTAGAATATATAGCATAATATACACTTTAACATGATGAAGGATGGTGTTTGGATGTCAGCTAGAATTATCTCTGATGAAAATAATGAATTAACTATTGAACTCAAGCTTCCACTAAAAGGATCTATGCTTGAATGTGAGGACGCAATTCTTGATGGGCTTAATGAGGTTGGAACATTAGCCACTGAAAAAGCATTAAGTAAGTTTGATGCAGATGGCTCTCCTATCCATGTTGGAAAAATAAAGCTAACAGCACGAAGTAGAGATGAAGCAAATTACCAAACGCCTTATGGAGTTGCTCGAGTTAAGCGTTATGTTTATCAAACCTCTAAAGGCGGGAAGATCTTTTGTCCTTTAGAAGATAAGGCTAGAATTATCCAAGGATCAACACCGCGATTTGCAAAAATAATCTCACATAAATACTCAAACTTACCTGCTCCTAGTGTTATTGATGATCTCAAGGTCAATCATAACCGTAAAATCTCACATTCATACTTGCAACGGGCAACTGATTTTGTTGGCGGTATTGCACAAGCCAAAGAGGCTGAGTGGGAATATGAAGAGCCAAAGCTTGATGCAGGCGTTGAGATGCTAAGCATTAGCTTAGATGGTGCATATGTCCTCACCGTTGATGATGGTTATAGAGAGAGCATGGTTGGAACTATTTCCATGTATGATAAGCATGGTGCACGCCTGCACACAACCTACGTTGCAGCATCACCAGAATATGGAAAAGATGAATTCTTTAATAGGCTTGAAAAGGAAATAAAGCTGAAAAAGAAATATTACCCTGATGCTAAAACAATTGGCGTTGCTGATGGAGCAAAAAATAATTGGCCATTTCTAAAAAAACATACTGATACGCAAATTTTAGATTTTTGGCATGCAACTGAATATCTCGGTGAAGCATCAAAGGCAATATTTACCAAAAAATCTGAAAGAGATGAGCGTGATGTTTGGCTCCAAGAGCGATGTCATGACTTAAAGCACAAGAAAGGTGCGGCAGGTAGAATACTTGCTGAGCTTAAAGAGCATGTAAATAAAAAACTGAATAAATCGCTTAGAGAAAAGCTAGAAGGAACAATTACGTATTTTGAAAATAATATTAAAGAAAAGCGAATGTCGTATCATAATTTGATTAAGCAGAATGCACCAATTGGCTCTGGCGTCACTGAAGCAGCATGTAAAACAATTGTTAAACAAAGATTAGGCGGATCAGGAATGCGCTGGAAAGACAAGGGAATGAAAATTGTTTTATGCTTGAGAACACTAGTAAAGACTAAAGGAAGATGGGATCAGTTTTGGGAGAAGGTTAATGATTTTGGCGTGCCAGCAGTAATATAGCCTACATTATATAGAGGCAGCACCCTTACAGTATGATGCAGATAAAGGTTTGCTCACTGGAATATGGCCAGTGACTGATGAGCTCAATAGACTCGCTTTTACCATAGGGCCTGAAGGTACGGACGTGCAGTTGCCTTTTGAACTTGTAGCTAGTGGCTCAACCTGCTCTCTTCATCCCGTTATCCGTGAGCTACCAAATATCAACATCTTAGATCTTGCCCATGATACACAAAACAACCTTTGGATGGCTGGTAGTATCGTTAATCAAAATAGTATGATGGACATGCTATTGTTGAAGCTTTCGCCTCAGGGCGATCTACTTCTCGCGAACAAATTTGGTAGTTCTGAAGACAACGTGGCTCGTGCAATAACGATCGATACTCAAAACTCTATTTGGATCGTCGGTGAGACTAAGGGCTATGGAGCTGTTAATAGCAGCGATGCTTTAATAGCTAAATTTTCTTCCGGCGGGGTGTTATCTAATGCATTTCGTTGGGGTGGTTTAACTGATGTGTACGTTGATGCGGTCGCTGTTAGTTCGAATGGCACCGTTTGGGCTGCATGATTCCTGGGCGGGTTTGGTGCATCTGACGACAGGACACTTTTGATGCAATTGTCACGGGATAGTTTATTAGAGTCGGTGCTCTCAATTGGATCAACCAATGCAAAAGGTGACCACGCATTGGCTGTGGATTCTCATGGGTTGCTATGGTTGGCTACCGATAGTTTGAGTGCCACAACAAATACCTCTGATATTTTAATGGCGCAGTTTTCTCAAAATGGTAGTTTGATACAAGCGTTAAGCTGGAGCGGTGATGCTGATGATCGCATTCATTCATTGGCAATTGACAGTCAAGGCTCAATATGGGTATTGGGTGACACGCAAAGTCTTAGCGCTCAAAAGCGCGATGTGCTGGCGCTGAAATTTGAGATTGATGGGAATCTGACTCAAGCTCTTTATTGGGGCGGAGGCAATGATGAGTATGGACGTGCATTGGCGATTGATGATCAGGACACTGTATGGATAAGCGGGCGCTCTGATAGTTTCAACACAACAGGCGATCACGTTTTTGTGTTAAGGCTTAACGCTTCAGGTAATTTGATATTGGCCAAGCAGTGGGAGGTCCCCTATAAAAGTAGTTATGCCATATCCCTCGATTCACAAGGAGAACTTTCGTTAGGTGGTACTGAATTTTTGATGCAGGGATTGGAGAATATCAGTAGCCCCTTTTTCTCTTCATCGTATTCAGCATTAGTTAAGTTCACTGATATCTTAAATAGCACGGTTGCTATCGATATAACTGCACATGCTCCAACCTCTGTAACAAGTGATATTCAGTCAGTACTTAGTACATTATCAAATTCAACTATCGACTTAACGGTGAACCTTACTCTGATCTCGATGCTTGACCAGTTAAGTACTCGCGAGTATCCATTAAATTATGTTGCGCCTTTATACCAGATTCCCAAAGTGGGAGAAGCCTATGCTCTCGAAATATTGAGTAGTGGCGCAACGTTCAATGAAAGCAATGGAGTTCAAGTGTCTCAACTCCCTGAGTGGTTGCAGTTTAACGTTAGCACCGGGAAGTTAACAGGCGAGCGTCCCCTGTCAGAACGTAAACAATATAAGCTGGATTTGGTAGTAAAAGATCCTAGGCTGAAGCAATGGCATTACCAGATGTTGATTGGTGAAGCCAACCACCCACCGAGTTACAGTGGCGAAACATCGTTTGTCAGTATCCGTCTTATTTCAGCATGATGCTCATGCTGCGCTCTCTTTAGTTTACTGCGCCTGTGATGAGCGGATGGTAATTAATTCCGCTAGCGAAGGCATAGAATAGTTTTTTGTAATTCTGTCATATATATAATCGAAGACATTAACTGCTAGCTTTTTACATGTCTCAGTAATTGTAACCATTGTATCCTTAGCTTTCGTTCCTTCTTCACTCATAGTATGAAGGTGTACATCGCGCATTCTAGCCTGCTTCCGAGCCATCAACTCTGCTGGATTGTTATGTACTGAGAACTACCCAAAATTGTTATCTCCCTACCTGAACTGAATTCGATAATTCTTTTTGTTCTTCTTGAGAAACACTATTTTCTTTAAAAAATTGCTCTACTAAGTGATACGTTAGAAGTTTTCTAATACCCTTCGCAATAAAGTGTCGTGTCACCTTGCCCTTACCATCTCCTAATTTAGCTAGCATAATTGCGTAATCGTCATAAGCTTTTTCCTTACCTATCTCATACAAATATGAGGCCACATAAAAACATACAGCCAGTAGATTTTGTATCCCTTTAAAATTTTTTATCTGCATATTTTCCCAGCCTAGTCCTTCCTTGAGAAATTTAAAAACATATTCAATTTTCGCACGAGATAGATAGGCTATGTATACCTCATACGCCTCATCAAAAGTCGTTACTTTTTTATTAGTTAATAGCAGCATGTCATTCTTAAAAATTCTCCTACCATCTCTGCCTGTAATTTGGATTTTAATTGCATTGATGTTCTCAAACTCTCCAAAATAAATAGTTATTTTTCCGTCTTGTACGCAATTCTTTCCAACTGTTAACTTTTGGAATTGCTTTTCGCCTTGAGCATCAAAATCAGCGTTAATCAGCTTAAGCTTTTTACCATCATCACCTCTACCTTCTATTGTTCTTGTTATTTTTGAGCGAATAATAAAGTCTTGATCTAGGTTTGTATCAATTAGTGAGAGATAGTCATTATCATCAAACTCTCTATCTAGAATATGGGTAATGGTTGCATCTTCATTCTTTGATTTTAGGCAGATTCCTATTTTTTCTATTTCACGAATAGACAGCAGCTTTTTATTAAAGTAATCACCAGATTCATAAAGACTCTTGGCCTCTTTATCTCCCTCAAATGGCTTTCCAGCCTCTATTTTCTTAATATGCTCAGCTTTTAAAAACTTAGGGTCTTTATTGCTGTAGCTTACATGCGATAGTAGATGCACAGCCTTATCACCAGGTACTAATGCAACTGCGTTATGCGTGCTGTAACCATTGATAATATCCCCGTCCAGACTCCTTACTTTACCTAGATTTTCAGTTTGCTTGCTATGTGGCTTTCTAATATCAGAAGGATCATGAAGAACATCAATTTTACTGGCGTGTGAAAGTTTTTCACAGCTCTGTTCTAGCAATACATCATTTGTTTTTATTGGATCTAAATCGGTGCTTTTATTTTCACCGGTAAGTGTACGAATCATCTTTTTATACTCATTGTTATCTTTTGATGAACTGAACAACTTACAACTACCTTCAGTTAATAGCTTTCCTACAATCGTCGATAGATTTTTTTAAAACAACTTTCCCAGTTAATTTTGAAAAAAGAGGGGCAGCGTAATCGGCGAAGTTTAACATTTATACTCATCTCGTTAGTCTTGTTAAAAAGACAAAGCATAGTCATTTTTACACAATATTTCAGCATTATTTTGCTGATTTAAATTTTGGGTAGTTTTCAGTTATGTAGAGGAAGCTCTGGCTTTTCCAGCACTAACAATAGCTGCCTTTTCTTTTTTAAGGTGAGCTCAATTTGTTTATCTAGTTTCTCGTAGCCAGTGATTGTTGAGAATAACTCAGTAAACTCATTGGATAGCTTATCTATCTCATCTTGCCCTGGGTTCTTTTTATATTCAATGAGCTTATGATAATAATCCCAAAACCTATCCAAGAAGCTGTCAACAGAGTCTTGGTGCTTCTTAAAAATTGGCGTCAGCTTTTTATAATGCCTACCCTCATGAACCCAGCACAAGGCGAGTGGTTCAGTAATGAGCTTAAACTGTGGCGCATCATCGGTAATGAGTGTTTCTATCGCATAAGGACTCTTTCTATATGTTGAGATAGCTGCCGCATCAGTAATCAGCTTTCTATATTTTGGAAATTTTTTATCACCTAATACCTTATCAAGAATAACTTCCAGCTCCTTACTGTTTAAGATAGTCGATGAGTGAAATACCTTTAAGCTTTCGATTACCTTGTGGGGTAAGTTCATAGTAGCCAGTAAATTAAAAGCGGCCTCATTTAATGTGAACCCAAAGTGGTCTTTGCTTAACATTTCAATGACGCTTAATCGACTTTTACTGGTCAGCGTAAAGTAAGCTGAATAATACTCATTACCCAATACATTAACATAACGGTTTTTCCCATCCTCTCTAGCGTTGGTGTCATCTAGGTGCTGGTAGTTCGTGGATTGTAAACCTGCCTTCACAACTTCTACCTTCTCGGGCTCAAGTATCGTAGGTGTTTTAATTGTGAAGCTATGGATGGTTGATTTACTAATATCTATGTTGGCGGTTTTATAAAATGTCTCAAGGCTTTCTAGCGTCATACCACCTTGAGTATTTAGGAAGCTTGTCCAGCTTTTAATAGTAGGGCCGAACTGGCCCTCATAACCAGTTGGCAGAGGTGCTGTATAGTGTTTGTTTTCAGAAGGGGAGTAATATTGTTGGCGCAAAAAAAGAGTGTTATTAGCAGCAATTTTTATATCCTGGATAAGTGTTTTCTTAGAGCCATTTGGCACAGCATCGCTGGGCAACGAATCTGGATTAATTGTTAGTGTCACTGTATTAGAGACTTCGAGATTTTTTTTACTAGATTTTGGCTTTCTAGTTTTATTGGTTTTATTTCCTTTTCTATCCTTCTCGGAGGAATGATCCTTGTCCTTGTTAGCGCGCGTTTGCTTTCTAACATTAGGCTTTCCTTGCTCACCTTTATATTTATTTAATGCGTTATTTAACGATTGCACCTTGTCTTCTAGCTTGGGTGCTGCCTCTATATAATGTAGGCTATATTGCTGCTGGCACGCCAAAATCATTGACCTTCTCCCAAAACTGATCCCATCTGCCTTTAGTCTTTACTAGTGTTCTCAAGCATAAAACGATTTTCATTCCCTTGTCTTTCCAGCGCATTCCTGATCCGCCTAATCTTTGTTTAACAATTGTTTTACATGCTGCTTCAGTGACGCCAGAGCCAATTGGTGCATTCTGCTTAATCAAATTATGATACGACATTCGCTTTTCTTTAATATTATTTTCAAAATACGTAATTGTTCCTTCTAGCTTTTCTCTAAGCGATTTATTCAGTTTTTTATTTAGATGCTCTTTAAGCTCAGCAAGTATTCTACCTGCCGCACCTTTCTTGTGCTTTAAGTCATGACATCTCTCTTCGAGCCAAACATCACGCTCATCTCTTTCAGATTTTTTGGTAAATACTGCCTTTGATGCTTCGCCGAGATATTCAGTTGCATGCCAAAAATCTAAAATTTGCGTATCAGTATGTTTTTTTAGAAATGGCCAATTATTTTTTGCTCCATCAGCAACGCCAATTGTTTTAGCATCAGGGTAATATTTCTTTTTCAGCTTTATTTCCTTTTCAAGCCTATTAAAGAATTCATCTTTTCCATATTCTGGTGATGCTGCAACGTAGGTTGTGTGCAGGCGTGCACCATGCTTATCATACATGGAAATAGTTCCAACCATGCTCTCTCTATAACCATCATCAACGGTGAGAACATATGCACCATCTAAGCTAATACTTAGCATCTCAATGCCTGCATCAAGCTTTGGCTCTTCATATTCCCACTCAGCCTCTTTGGCTTGTGCAATACCGCCAACAAAATCAGTTGCCCGTTGCAAGTATGAATGTGAGATTTTACGGTTATGATTGACCTTGAGATCATCAATAACACTAGGAGCAGGTAAGTTTGAGTATTTATGTGAGATTATTTTTGCAAATCGCGGTGTTGATCCTTGGATAATTCTAGCCTTATCTTCTAAAGGACAAAAGATCTTCCCGCCTTTAGAGGTTTGATAAACATAACGCTTAACTCGAGCAACTCCATAAGGCGTTTGGTAATTTGCTTCATCTCTACTTCGTGCTGTTAGCTTTATTTTTCCAACATGGATAGGAGAGCCATCTGCATCAAACTTACTTAAAGCTTTTTCAGTGGCTAATGTTCCAACCTCATTAAGGCCGTCAAGAATTGCATCCTCACATTCAAGCATGGATCCTTTTAGTGGAAGCTTGAGCTCAATAGTTAATTCATTATTTTCATCAGAGAGAATTCTAGCTAACATCCAAACACCATCCGTAATCAAGTTAAAGTGTATATTATGCTATATTTTCTACATTATATAAAGGCAGCACCCTCTAGCTTTATGATTTTCTCAGCCTGACTTTCACATACATTGCTAAAATCTGTTTCTAGTGCTGTTGGTGTAACAGTATTATT
This sequence comes from Gammaproteobacteria bacterium, assembly GCA_965196985.1. Classification (GTDB taxonomy): domain Bacteria; phylum Pseudomonadota; class Gammaproteobacteria; order UBA12402; family UBA12402; genus 2-12-FULL-35-23. The sequence continues at coordinate 214,279 of CBDALO010000072.1, forward strand.
AAATCTCTCAATGAGATCGGCTAAAACTGATTTGTCAGGTTGTTTTTTCATAGGAAGAGTATACCACGGGTTTGAAAAGGTAAATTTTCCCCACACAGATGGCCGTACTGCTGAAATTATTTTTAAGCCATGAACCTGATCGATGAAAAAATAATCCGAGCATACAGCGTTGTTATAGAGCGCACATCATGCTTTTATGACACACGATGATTCCAATATAAAATTTCCAAATTTGCACGAAAAAGCTGTCAAGAACTTTTTGAATTATTTTCAAATCATGCTGATATTGAACGGATACGTTTGTCATGTATATTGACGGGCTTATCACATTGGATGCTGCAGCGAAAGGCTTTTCAGATCAAGAAGGGGATGAATTTAAATTTGCCTTGGCTGATTCACCGCCGCCGCCGGTTTGGCTTATCGTAGATCGCAATACAGGTATTATGCGAGCTACAATGTTGTCAGGTTATCAGGGTACCTATACAGTGAAAGTTACCGCAACGGATGAATGTGGAGGGTCTTGCGGTGATGTGGGTACACAGCTATTTACGCTCGAAGTGCCTAACCGAGCACCAAGTCAGTTCACCCTTCCGGACCCTGAAACTATACAGCTTGGTAGTACGGATAGATTTGAATACGTTATTAGTAATGCGGGAACGGACGTGGATGGGGGATCGTATTATTTGGTCGGCAGCGATGGAAGATAGAAGCGAATTACCAAGCGGGTTGACATTTAATCCCGTAACTCGTTCATTAAGTGGCATACCGGCAGCAGGCGTTTATAACATCATCATGATGGCTACAGACGGATTTGGTGGAGACTTTAATCAGACAATAACCCTTCGAGTGAACAGTCAGCCGGCGGCGAATTTACAAGATTTGCAGGTGGCGTTACCAGGGATAAGGCAGAAGTTCACTTGGGGTTTGCCACTGGATGCTATGCTTGATGCCGATGGTGAGTCAATTACTTTCAGCCTTATTAGGACTAATCCCGAATTTCTCGTGCCATCCTGGTTAAGCTTTAATGGCACAACATTAAGTGGAACACCAACGACCAATAACCATCAACTGATCAAGTTGTTATTACACTGAAAACTACCCAAAATTTAAATCAGCAAAATAATGCTGAAATATTGTGTAAAAATGACTATGCTTTGTCTTTTTAACAAGACTAACGAGATGAGTATAAATGTTAAACTTCGCCGATTACGCTGCCCCTCTTTTTTCAAAATTAACTGGGAAAGTTGTTTTAAAAAAATCTATCGACGATTGTAGGAAAGCTATTAACTGAAGGTAGTTGTAAGTTGTTCAGTTCATCAAAAGATAACAATGAGTATAAAAAGATGATTCGTACACTTACCGGTGAAAATAAAAGCACCGATTTAGATCCAATAAAAACAAATGATGTATTGCTAGAACAGAGCTGTGAAAAACTTTCACACGCCAGTAAAATTGATGTTCTTCATGATCCTTCTGATATTAGAAAGCCACATAGCAAGCAAACTGAAAATCTAGGTAAAGTAAGGAGTCTGGACGGGGATATTATCAATGGTTACAGCACGCATAACGCAGTTGCATTAGTACCTGGTGATAAGGCTGTGCATCTACTATCGCATGTAAGCTACAGCAATAAAGACCCTAACCCAAGTTTGGCCATTTCACCCTGAAAATCAAAAATTTCATCACTATTTTTAACTCAACCCATTGATTTTACTTGCCTAGAAACGTGAATTCTCGAATGTAGTGACACATAATGGCAATAAGGGGTTGCATGGGCTGGTGAAGTGATGAGAGTATTGAGTTATGTATATTCGAACCTCTACACAAAAGAGTCCTCGGACAGGTAAGTCTTACGCAACCTACCGACTTGTTGATACTCATCGCACTGCTGACGGCAAAGTACGTCAAAGACTGATTTTAAATCTTGGTGCGAATTTTTCAGTAAAGAAGGACAGTTGGAAATTGCTTGCTGACCGTATTGAGGAAATTTTAACGGGTCAAGGCACGTTAATTTCAATACCAGCACATCTCGAAAAACAGGCGCAAATGTATGTAAAACGCATTCGCTCTAGGTTTGCTGATGACAATGAGACAAGTATCGCTGTTAATTCAGTAAGCGCGGTAGAACCTGACTTTAAAACAGTGGATGTTAACTCCATTGAGAGCGCGGACATACGACACGTTGGAGCTGAGGCGTTGGGCTTACATGCTGCCAGGCAATTACAACTTGAGGAATTGTTCAGGGCTTTGGGCTTTAATCAAAAACAATGTCACCTGATGCTTGCTACCATCATTGGGCGGCTAGTTGCTCCAGGAAGTGATTTGAGTACGCACTATTATTTAAGCAATCAAAGTGCGCTAGATGAATTACTGGGTACTGATTTCTCAGAACTATCACTCAAGAAATTCTATAAGACTGCTGATGAGTTACTTAAACATAAACAAGTGATTGAAGATCAATTATTTGAACGTGAGAAAAATCTGTTTAGTTTAAATCAGGTGATCACTCTCTACGATATAACCAATACCTACTTTGAAGGTCGCGCATTACAAAATGATCATGCACAGCATGGGCGATCAAAGGAGAAGCGGTCTGATTGTCCGCTTGTTTCTTTAGGTCTTGTGCTGGATGGATCAGGGTTCCCGCAACGGAGTGAATTTTTCAAAGGGAATGTTAGCGAGCCTAAAACATTATCCGAAATGCTAACTGAGCTTCATGCACAGCCAGAGGCAACAATTATCTTAGATGCTGGTTTTGCAACTGAAGAAAATATTTCATGGCTTACTGAAAAAGGTTTCCATTATATTGTAGTGAGCCGTAGAGCATTGCCTGTTGTCGATGAAAACATTGATAAAGTGCTAGTAAAAGAATCAGTAAATAATACGGTTACAGCGCAATTAATTAAAGATACTGAAGCAAATGAAGTCTTACTGTACTGCCATTCTCAGGCTAAGGAAGAAAAAAGCTTAAATATGATTAGTAAGGCTGAGACTCGTTTCGAAGAGGAATTAATTAAGTTAGCTAATGGACTCACTAAAAAAACTGGAATGAAAGCAATTGAGAAAGTAACCTTGCGTTTAGGTCGAATAAAGGAGCGGCATAAACGTGTTTCAGCTCGCTACACTATCACGCTTGATTCAGAGGGTGATAAGGTTACGCAAATCAGTTGGAGTAAAGTTAACTCTGAGAATCTGGGTGCATATTGTTTGCGTAGTAACAGAATGGATTTAGATGAAAAAACAATTTTGAGAATTTATACAACTCTAACTGACGTTGAATCGGCATTCAGATCATTAAAATCAGAGTTAGGCCTGCGTCCTATCTACCATCAAAAGCAAGAGCGAGTTGATGCCCATCTGTTTATTAGTATTCTTGCTTATCACTTACTACACACTATTCGCCATCAACTTAAATTGCAGAACATTGATAGTAGCTGGCAAACTATACGGCAGATTTTTAGCACTCAGGTTCGTATCACTACTACAATGCAGCTTGAAAATAATAAATTGCTTTCTATTAGAAGAACCTCTAAGGCAACTCCAGAGCAAGTTGTGATCTATAAATCGTTAGGCATGAATTCAGAACCTGGGGACACTGAAAAAACAATTTGTTAAGTTGTAGTGACCCTAAACGTTTTTTTAAAACGTAAGTCATTGATTTGGATAGGTTTAATTGTAGAACGGACAAAGTTGGGCTAAGTTTTTAAAAGCTGAGCATATTAAGAAAATAGAGGCTGGAAAGCCATTTGAGGGAGATAAAGAGGCCAAGAGTCTTTATGAATCTGGTGATTACTTTAATAAAAAGCTGCTGTCTATTCGTGAAATAGAAAAAATAGGAATCTGCCTAAAATCAAAGAATGAAGATGCAACCATTACCCATATTCTAGATAGAGAGTTTGATGATAATGACTATCTCTCACTAATTGATACAAACCTAGATCAAGACTTTATTATTCGCTCAAAAATAACAAGAACAATAGAAGGTAGAGGTGATGATGGTAAAAAGCTTAAGCTGATTAACGCTGATTTTGATGCTCAAGGCGAAAAGCAATTCCAAAAGTTAACAGTTGGAAAGAATTGCGTACAAGACGGAAAAATAACTATTTATTTTGGAGAGTTTGAGAACATCAATGCAATTAAAATCCAAATTACAGGCAGAGATGGTAGGAGAATTTTTAAGAATGACATGCTGCTATTAACTAATAAAAAAGTAACGACTTTTGATGAGGCGTATGAGGTATACATAGCCTATCTATCTCGTGCGAAAATTGAATATGTTTTTAAATTTCTCAAGGAAGGACTAGGCTGGGAAAATATGCAGATAAAAAATTTTAAAGGGATACAAAATCTACTGGCTGTATGTTTTTATGTGGCCTCATATTTGTATGAGATAGGTAAGGAAAAAGCTTATGACGATTACGCAATTATGCTAGCTAAATTAGGAGATGGTAAGGGCAAGGTGACACGACACTTTATTGCGAAGGGTATTAGAAAACTTCTAACGTATCACTTAGTAGAGCAATTTTTTAAAGAAAATAGTGTTTCTCAAGAAGAACAAAAAGAATTATCGAATTCAGTTCAGGTAGGGAGATAACAATTTTGGGTAGTTCTCAGTATTACAAGGGAAAGATCCGCACAATGGAGTGGGGCAGATGCCGATATCTTTGGAGATTAAGAACTTAGCACCCATAGCACAAATCGAATTGTCGGATCCTGAAATTTTGCAAGTTGGAGATAGGTTAAGTTACACCTTTCCAAGCGATACCTTTGTTGATCCTGAAGCCGATGGATTGCAATATCGTGCTTTAACGATATCAGGTAACGGATCACTCCCAGATTTCTTAAGTTTCAACCCAATTACCCGAACTTTATCTGGGACATCGACTGCTGAGAGCGCTGGTCGCTATAGTGTATTTTTCCAGGCTGATGACAGTTATGGTGGTATAGTAAACAGCAGTGTGATTTTAGTACATGTTAATACCCAGCCTCGGGTTAATTTGTCAAAGTGGGAGTTAACGACAGGTGGTATTAACAAACCCCTTACAGCAACAATCCCACCGATGGCAATGATTGATGTTGATGGTGACATCGTTACTTACGAACTGGTGAATAATGACCCACGTTACCTTGTGCCATCCTGGTTGAGTTTTAATGGTACGACATTAAGTGGAACACCAATAGCTAATAACCATCAGCCACTTCAGTTATTAATTAGAGGGAAAGATCCATTCGGTGGTGTGGGCGAGATGCCAGTTTCATTAATGATTCAAAATACGCTGCCAAGATTGCAAATTGTCTTGTCAAAACCAGACACCGTTCACTTGGGTAGTGGCATTTCAGTTGACTATAGTATTCAAAGTGACGCAGCTGTTGATGTTGATGGTGACGTTATTAGCTGGAATGCCAAACTAGCGGATGGTTCTGAACTTCCATCTGGGTTGTCATTTAGCTCTGCTTCAAGGTTGCTAAGTGGTTTGCCAGCAGCGGGTGTTTATAACGTTACTTTCATTGCCTCAGATGGGCATGGTGGATCAGTTAATCAGACAATAATGCTACGAGTTAACAGTCAGCCTGTTGCGAACATGGCAGATGTTCTTGTTATCTTGCCTGGTATTCATAAGCCCTTTTCATGGACATTGCCTGCAACAGCAATGATTGATTCTGATGGCGATACGATTACTTACGGTCTTGTTAGAACGAATCCGGAGTATATCATTCCCTCATGGCTTAGTTTTAACGGTACAGCATTGACAGGGACACCAACTGCAAATAGCCACCAGCCAATTCAATTACTAATTAGAGGAAAAGACTCCTTTGGTGGTTTTGGTGAGATGCCAGTTTCTCTTATTATCAATGTTACGTCTATCTTTATTTAGGGGAATTGAGCTAGTTTTATCTCATAATAAACAAGGTGATAGAGCGTTATTTTGTCTGTAAAAACCAACTTCAGTACTTAGAAAAACCTTTAAAATTCTAAATGGCACTCTATTGTACCTGTCTCATCGCATAATATCTTAAATTAATTATGCTAATCAATCTAAAAAATTATTTATACCTCAAATTTTTCTCCTCTCAAAATAAATTATTAACTTTTAAGTAATAGCAATTATATCTCGTTAATAAGAACAAGAATGATCTATCCTAAAACCCTATGAAGCCTTATTATTCACTTCAACTTAAGTATCTAGGTGATCCGCTCCACTGGTCATCAATTTCCACTAAAACAGCTGATACGAGCCTTAGGCACGATTCAGTATTAGGGAAAATTCCAACTGTATGCGTCCTTCTTTTTACCTCTCTGTTTACGCGCTCAGCTATGTTACTGGTTCTTAATCTTTTTTGATGCGGCCTGTCAAAGTTCATCACTACTAAGCCCTCCGGTATATTCACTTCCAACCAAGAAGAAAGCTCTGGTGCTGTTTGCTGATATTTATCTACCGCCATAGCCAATAGTCTTTCCGACTCATGAATGTTTGAGGCATTAAATATAGCTGTAATCTCCTCAGCTACTGGTTCCTTCATTGAGCGCTTTGGTATGTGAGCCTGAGCATTTTGCTGCAAATGAAATTGGCAGCGTTGCCAAGGAACACTGGGGAACACAGCTCTTCTAGCGGCTTTTAGGCCAGTATGAGCGTCGCTAGTAATCAACTCAATACCATGTATACCTCGCTCAACCAACTGCTGAAGAAAATCACGCCAATGTACCTCAGCCTCTGATAACGCAACAGAAACACCTAGCACTGTTCTCTTGCCGGTTGATTCATCAAAGCCATAGGCTATCAATACCGCACAGTCTTGTACTGTGCCGCTAGTGCGCACCTTCTCATAACGTGCATCTAGCCAAAGATATTTTATCTTTCCTAACGGCTTATTTCGCCATTTCTTTAAATCTTCATCCAACAATTTAGCGCAACGGCTTACCTCTGTGCTTGAAATATCTGTTCCACAGAGTTGCTTTAGCACCTTTTCAACTTTGCGCGTGGAAACCCCATGCACATACATTTCAGCGACAGCCAGCTTAAGTGCTCTATCAGAGCGTACACCTCGCTCTAAGACTGATGGATAGAAGGCTTCATTGGAGTCTCTAACCTGCGGTATCTGTAGCTCAAGCTGACCTTGACCTGTGTTAATTAACCTTGGTTTAAAGCCGTTCGCATATCCGTTTCTATCGCCAGTTCGCTCATAAGGACTGGCATTTAAATGGCGCTCCCTTTCTATTAACATAGCCTCATTCATCAACCTGGAGACAAGCTTAGGTAAAGCTTCAAACCCCTCCATCGCTAAAACATGTATGGCTTCTTCGATTAAGTTCTCATTTTTATAGCAGCTCATTGTCATTCCTCTTTTTTGGTTAAGTTTACCTTAAAAGGAATTTCTAATCTGACTGAGTCGCCTGCTTATTTTCAGCAAGTCAATGGAATTTACAGAAAGGATGGCGCACTAGCAACAAGGTTTTTAGTAACCTATCAAGGTAAAATAACTTGATATAAAAACTATAGTGAAATTAGTCATGCGCAGAATCATAAAAGCGATTAAAAGCCTGAGTGATTACCTGATCCTGCTGAAAAAAAATCCAGAGCTACTAAGGCCAGAGCAGTGCAGCCATTGCGGTGCAGGTGGACTATGGTCACATGGATCATATGATCGAAAACCAGATAGGAACCCAGGTAAAGGACGCTCTTTAAATCCCACCCCTGTTTTGAGATTTTATTGTCATCAATGTAAACGTACTTGTTCAACCCTACCTGAGATACTTTCTCCAAAGCGTTGGTATTGCTGGTCAGTTCAGCAGGCAGTGTTAATGAGCGTGCTCCTGGGAAAAGTATTAGCTCATCAGGTCAGGAGCAAGGTGTTAGTCGACACACCGTTGCTAGGTGGTTTCACTGGTTGGTTGACCACTTCGTTGATTACTCCTTCCATATCAAAGCACATCCGTTGTGGTTACAGCTTGGGCGACATAGTGATCCACAAGCGTTTTGGTTGGCCTGCCTTGGTGAGCATGATTTATCGAGCATCATGCTTTTTCTTAACAACACAGGAGTGAGCATCCCATAATTAATTAACGTGAAAAAAAGTTGAGATGGATATTTTCTGTAAACCTCACGACCCCACACAGTTTGAGCGTAGCATTCTCAACTCAAGTTGTGATTAACTCATTGCAAGTAGTTAAATCACACAGGAATTGCAAAATGACCAAGCCCATTCACCCAACAGCACTGTTTCGCCTAAGTGTTTTAGGTGAGCTATGTAGCCGAAATAGTTTTGAGCATGGTGAGCTCAAGAGCATTATTAAAAGGTTGTCCCAGCAAACCTACAACATTCCAGGTAGTAAGCGTGTTCACCTCAGTGCTAAAACAATTGAGAATTGGTATTACGCCTGGTTAAAGCAGGGTATTGATGGATTAGTTCCTAAAACTCGACGAGACAAAGGCCAGTGTCACATCAATCCAGAGCTACAAGAGTTAATTATTTCCACTAAACAGGAAAGCCCTTCAAGATCAATTCCGACCGTGATTAAACTCTTAGAAACTCAAGGGAAGGTAGCACGAGGTGAATTATCTCACGCAACAGTTCACCGCTTATTAGTAAAACACGGCCTGTCTAAAAGAACAGTCACACCTTCTAACCAAATTGAGCGCCGCTCATTTGAGGCGCTCACAGCTTGTGATATTTGGTATGGCGATGTCATGCATGGTCCAACGATTTACGATGGCCAAAGAAGAGTTAAAAGCTATTTGGTGAGTATTTTTGATGATGCCTCAAGGTTGGTCTGTCACAGTAAATTTTGTACTGATGAGAGTGCCATTACTATTGAGCATGTGTTGAAAGAGGCATTACTCAAACGTGGGCTTCCTGTTAAGCTCATCATTGACAACGGCCCTGCCTACCGTGCTAAAACGTTGCAAACCATTTGTGCTCGTTTGAAAATTCAATTGATTTACGGCAGGCCCTATGAACCGCAAAGCAAAGGCAAACTAGAGCGTTGGCATAGAACAGTACGCGAGCAATTCCTAGCTGAATGCAACCTGGATTCCATTCATAGTTTCAATGCGCTGAATGATCGATTTTGGGCTTGGGTTGAGCGTGTTTATCATCAAGCCTCGCAAAGCGCCCTGCCTGACAAGATGACCCCGTTACAACGCTATCAGCAAGACCTCACTAAAATTCAGCCGTTAGGTTGTTTGGCCGATAAGCTAGATGATTACTTCCTGCATCGCATTAAGCGCCGAGTCAGGAAGGATGGCACGGTAAGCTGGAATAATCGACTCTTTGAAGTTCCATTTGAACTGGCTCAACAAGAGGTTTATTTAGTGGTTGATCCGCATAGTGACTCCGCCCGTCACGTCGAATCATTGGAATATCAATACCTTGGTGCAGTGGGAGAGCTGGACAAACATAACAACCTTTCTAGAACTCGAGCTAGACCTCAGATGCCGGAACAACCAGCAAGAAAAACCTCGCTAGTTGAGATTGTTTATAACCAAGTTAAAGAGGATTTGGATATCACTGAGGAGGATGAGTAAGATGTATCTTCAACATTTTGGCTTGAAATTTGATCCATTGGGTAAATCAAACATTATTGAATTGGCGCAGTCAAAGCGACTAGAACAGCAACTTAATGGTTTGCTAGAAACACGCGGCTTAGCAGTGATTACTGGCGACTCAGGGACAGGAAAGACCACGGCGCTAAGATACTGGAGCAATAAACTCAACCCGCTGACCCATCAAGTCATTTATCAATCAGACACTCACTTTCGGTCATTTGATGTGTACTCTCAGCTTGCCGAAAATCTAGGTTTAGAAAACTATTACCGATTCTCTAAACTTTGGAGAGACTTGAAGCAGAGCTTGATCGCGCTCTACCATGATAAAAACGTTCAGCCTATTTGGATCCTAGACGAGGCGCATCAGCTTAGTAATGATTTCATTCTACGATTACCTGACTTCCTTAATTTCAGTTTTGACAGCAAAGACGTCATGACGATTATCTTATGTGGACTCCCATCACTTCTAGCAACATTGCAGAGACCAGCCTATGAACCTATCAACTCTAGAATTCAGTGCTTTATTAGGTGGCATGCAATTGAAGATAGCAGGGATTTTGAGAGCATTATTCACGCTGCTTTTGAGAAGGCAGGAATGAGCAGCAGCTTATTCACTAAAACAGGTATTCGTGCAGTACACATGGCCACAAAAGGTAGGCTTCGTTATGTTGATAGGCTCATGCGACATGCGTTGCTAATCGCCGCTAATATGAATTTAAACCATATACCGGATGATGTCATTAATCAGGCAATTCATGAGCTAAAAGGTTAACTATTTGACACCATCTCACGCAAAATAGGTTGAGATGGTTTCTCTAAATTATTGTGGGACGTTACATCAAGTCAGGCCGGCTTCGCCGGCAACTTTCTAAGCCTCTAAGAGTTTAGTCTTTACAAAGCCACGAGTATTATTAAGTCTCAAACTAGTCAAACCTGCCCATGGAATAATAACGAATAAAAATAACACACCTGCTATAGAAATTGCTTCAGGTAGCTGAGCAATAACTCACCTACTATACGCGCTTCTCATTTTACTCTAAGAATAATGAAACGCTTTAGTATCAAACAAATCTTGGTAACCAATCAGAACTGGTGGAACTTTCACACCAAGTACAAAGATAAAATCAGAGAAGCTATTGTCATTGGCATTGTTAAGCTGCTTAGCTGCAAACATCCTATGCGTGGCCATAAAGAGTATCATTGCAGTAATCCAAACTGTTCACACGTCAAATACATCCGCCATACCTGCAAAGCTAAAAGCTGTTCATCGTGTGGTAAAAAAGCCACAGAAGTATGGATACAACAACAAATGGCAATCTTACCCAACGCTGCATGGCAACACACCACATTCACCATGCCCTCTACTCTTTGGGACTGCTTTTGGACAAACAGAGAGCTTCTTAATTTACTCCCACCATTAGCAGCAAAGGTGTTACTCAAGCTTGCTAAAAACAAGAGGGTTAAACCCGGTGTATTTATCGCGCTTCACACCTTTGGCAGAGATCTAAAGCGCAATGTGCATCTTCATGCGTCAATCACTCTGGGTGGTATCAACAAAGAGTTAACACAATGGAAAAGCCTCTACTTCCATCAACCTACACTAATGTCCATGTGGCGTTATGAGGTCATTAACCTTTTTAGAAACCACCACCAGGACAAAGGGCTTATTCTGCCAAATCAGTTAGCCTCTACACTGAACCACACTTTCAACTTTAATCAACTGCTTGATCAGCTTTACCAAAAACGATGGGTAGTACATTGCGCAAAGCCCTCAAAGAATCACAAACAAAACGTTAAATACTTAGGTCGATACACCAAACGTCCTCCTATTGCTGAGTCAAAAATTAAAAACTTTGATGGGAGCAGCCTCAGTTTTAATTATCTTGATCACGTCTCTAAAACCTACAAGCAATTTAAATTAACCGCGGAAGAGTTTATTGCTCGATTTATTCAACACATTCCTGATGTTGGCTTTCGTATGGTGCGTTATTATGGGTTTCTTGCTAACCGGGTGCGAGGTGCTAGTGCGCCATCCTTTCTGTAAATTCCATTGACTTGCTGAAAATAAGCAGGCGACTCAGTCAGATTAGAAATTCCTTTTAAGGTAAACTTAACCAAAAAAGAGGAATGACAATGAGCTGCTATAAAAATGAGAACTTAATCGAAGAAGCCATACATGTTTTAGCGATGGAGGGGTTTGAAGCTTTACCTAAGCTTGTCTCCAGGTTGATGAATGAGGCTATGTTAATAGAAAGGGAGCGCCATTTAAATGCCAGTCCTTATGAGCGAACTGGCGATAGAAACGGATATGCGAACGGCTTTAAACCAAGGTTAATTAACACAGGTCAAGGTCAGCTTGAGCTACAGATACCGCAGGTTAGAGACTCCAATGAAGCCTTCTATCCATCAGTCTTAGAGCGAGGTGTACGCTCTGATAGAGCACTTAAGCTGGCTGTCGCTGAAATGTATGTGCATGGGGTTTCCACGCGCAAAGTTGAAAAGGTGCTAAAGCAACTCTGTGGAACAGATATTTCAAGCACAGAGGTAAGCCGTTGCGCTAAATTGTTGGATGAAGATTTAAAGAAATGGCGAAATAAGCCGTTAGGAAAGATAAAATATCTTTGGCTAGATGCACGTTATGAGAAGGTGCGCACTAGCGGCACAGTACAAGACTGTGCGGTATTGATAGCCTATGGCTTTGATGAATCAACCGGCAAGAGAACAGTGCTAGGTGTTTCTGTTGCGTTATCAGAGGCTGAGGTACATTGGCGTGATTTTCTTCAGCAGTTGGTTGAGCGAGGTATACATGGTATTGAGTTGATTACTAGCGACGCTCATACTGGCCTAAAAGCCGCTAGAAGAGCTGTGTTCCCCAGTGTTCCTTGGCAACGCTGCCAATTTCATTTGCAGCAAAATGCTCAGGCTCACATACCAAAGCGCTCAATGAAGGAACCAGTAGCTGAGGAGATTACAGCTATATTTAATGCCTCAAACATTCATGAGTCGGAAAGACTATTGGCTATGGCGGTAGATAAATATCAGCAAACAGCACCAGGGCTTTCTTCTTGGTTGGAAGTGAATATACCGGAGGGCTTAGTAGTGATGAACTTTGACAGGCCGCATCAAAAAAGATTAAGAACCAGTAACATAGCTGAGCGCGTAAACAGAGAGGTAAAAAGAAGGACGCATACAGTTGGAATTTTCCCTAATACTGAATCGTGCCTAAGGCTCGTATCAGCTGTTTTAGTGGAAATTGATGACCAGTGGAGCGGATCACCTAGATACTTAAGTTGAAGTGAATAATACTGAAAACTACCCAAAATTTAAATCAGCAAAATAATGCTGAAATATTGTGTAAAAATGACTATGCTTTGTCTTTTTAACAAGACTAACGAGATGAGTATAAATGTTAAACTTCGCCGATTACGCTGCCCCTCTTTTTTCAAAATTAACTGGGAAAGTTGTTTTAAAAAAATCTATCGACGATTGTAGGAAAGCTATTAACTGAAGGTAGTTGTAAGTTGTTCAGTTCATCAAAAGATAACAATGAGTATAAAAAGATGATTCGTACACTTACCGGTGAAAATAAAAGCACCGATTTAGATCCAATAAAAACAAATGATGTATTGCTAGAACAGAGCTGTGAAAAACTTTCACACGCCAGTAAAATTGATGTTCTTCATGATCCTTCTGATATTAGAAAGCCACATAGCAAGCAAACTGAAAATCTAGGTAAAGTAAGGAGTCTGGACGGGGATATTATCAATGGTTACAGCACGCATAACGCAGTTGCATTAGTACCTGGTGATAAGGCTGTGCATCTACTATCGCATGTAAGCTACAGCAATAAAGACCCTAAGTTTTTAAAAGCTGAGCATATTAAGAAAATAGAGGCTGGAAAGCCATTTGAGGGAGATAAAGAGGCCAAGAGTCTTTATGAATCTGGTGATTACTTTAATAAAAAGCTGCTGTCTATTCGTGAAATAGAAAAAATAGGAATCTGCCTAAAATCAAAGAATGAAGATGCAACCATTACCCATATTCTAGATAGAGAGTTTGATGATAATGACTATCTCTCACTAATTGATACAAACCTAGATCAAGACTTTATTATTCGCTCAAAAATAACAAGAACAATAGAAGGTAGAGGTGATGATGGTAAAAAGCTTAAGCTGATTAACGCTGATTTTGATGCTCAAGGCGAAAAGCAATTCCAAAAGTTAACAGTTGGAAAGAATTGCGTACAAGACGGAAAAATAACTATTTATTTTGGAGAGTTTGAGAACTTCAATGCAATTAAAATCCAAATTACAGGCAGAGATGGTAGGAGAATTTTTAAGAATGACATGCTGCTATTAACTAATAAAAAAGTAACGACTTTTGATGAGGCGTATGAGGTATACATAGCCTATCTATCTCGTGCGAAAATTGAATATGTTTTTAAATTTCTCAAGGAAGGACTAGGCTGGGAAAATATGCAGATAAAAAATTTTAAAGGGATACAAAATCTACTGGCTGTATGTTTTTATGTGGCCTCATATTTGTATGAGATAGGTAAGGAAAAAGCTTATGACGATTACGCAATTATGCTAGCTAAATTAGGAGATGGTAAGGGCAAGGTGACACGACACTTTATTGCGAAGGGTATTAGAAAACTTCTAACGTATCACTTAGTAGAGCAATTTTTTAAAGAAAATAGTGTTTCTCAAGAAGAACAAAAAGAATTATCGAATTCAGTTCAGGTAGGGAGATAACAATTTTGGGTAGTTCTCAGAATAATAAGGCTTCATAGGGTTTTAGGATAGATCATTCTTGTTCTTATTAACGAGATATAATTGCTATTACCTAAAAGTTAATAATTTATTTTGAGAGGAGAAAAATTTGAGGTATAAATAATTTTTTAGATTGATTAGCATAATTAATTTAAGATATTATGCGATGAGACAGGTACAATAGAGTGCCATTTAGAATTTTAAAGGTTTTTCTAAGTACTGAAGTTGGTTTTTACAGACAAAATAACGCTCTATCTGCGAGGTGAGATGCTACCCAAAGTCAGACTCCTATTAGGTGAAACTGATCCAAACACACCCCAGGTCAATTACCGCACCTTAATGCAAAATAATTTTAACATTGACCCCTATGAATGTGTTCTATGCGGTAGCCAAATGTTTTTAGCTAACTGCTGGTATAGACAACCTAACCGTTACAAATTGCTATCAAAGCATCGTGAACTCGCCTTACTGAAAAAAATCTAATAACTTCCTAGGGGGTAGTCCGTCCAAAACAACAAATAACAGCTAGTTTTGGCTATTGTTTGTCATAACTAACCCTGCCCCACCACTAAATCGATTTTATAAAAAATACCTGTGCTAAAATTACTCATTTTAATTGGTGGTATTTTTACCAATTGACACATTGAAATTCCTTAATATCAAGA
>CBDALO010000073.1:0-10536 GCA_965196985.1 Gammaproteobacteria bacterium
TTGAAGACTGTGAAAAATCATGAAAAACCTGATTGTATACAAGCCCTTGTTATTAGCATCAGATAAAAGAAGCATCTAACGAATCATACCAGTTTCAATCTGGGGTGACAATTAATAGATGACTCCTTAATATATCTCCAGAAAAAATGGATGATTTCTTCAAATAGGGTTGCATTCTCTGCAGAAGCTACTGTTTCATAAGATCGTTATATATTACTGAATCGTTTTCTTGTAGGTCAAAAGGAAAAGGAATCTATACGTAAAGCTAGTATTCCAACCCCAGATAAACTTGCTTCTGGAACAGCGAAAAGGTACCCTGCGATTAATGTCAAATACAAAAGCAAAGATGCAGGGAATACTTCGATGCCTGATGAAGCGGAAGCACCAGATTACGATTTGCATTCTGATGATGAAAAACCTGACTTACCACCAAAACCTGTCAAGTCAGGCAAGAAAAAAGCCAGTTCGCCACATCGTAAGGAGCATTCTTCACGCAACCCTTCGCTGGTGACAAAAACAGCAACTAATGATCATGGCATTGACGTATTGCCCTCAAATGCAAGTCACAGAGGTAAGGTCCAATGCAAGCCGGGTGTGGTAAAGGTTAAGCCAAAAAAGCCACCTCGAGATTTTAGTTTTGATGATTCCTATTTGCAATCGGCATATGAAGCAGATTATGAGCCCGATGAATTGAGTGGGAGGCTGTATGAAAACAGTGGTGTTTTTGACTTGGACCCGTCTGCTTGGGTTCGCTCAGACTCGTCTACTGGTAAGATGGGTCCATCGTCTAACCCGGGTGAGTCAGGAGAGGAGGGTATGTCTGTTGTTGATGGTGCTAGAGCAGAAGAAGCTGGCCCTTTGCCTTTTGACACGGTGGTGAACCCACACAAACAAGCTAAAATGAAAATGCCGATGAAGAAAATCAAGAAATTGCGAAAAACACAATCACTAGAGAGCATCAACATTGAGACTGAAAGTAGCGTATCGTATGATGAAAATTCATCTCAATTTTTCGATAAAAACTCTCAATCTTTTGATGAAGGGTCGATTCAGTCACAATCACTTCCTGAAAGCGACCCAGATGAACTTCTGTCATCAAGTGGGGACAAGATTTCATACAAGAAACTCGAAAATGAAACGTATGAAGATATTAGCGCACGGAAATCGATTTTTGGGCTCAAGATCCGAAAAACATCGAGGAATGAACGAAGCACTGGGGATACAGCTGCTGAGTTGATTTCCGAAGTGCAGCGAGCTTTGCCAGAATCATCACAAAATGAAGTACAAATGGCTCTAGAAGTTTCGAAATGGAATGTCAAGGAAGCAGTTAAGTATCTCAAGGTGTCAGAACTTGTCAGGCTCGGTTTATGCCCAGAATCAACGTGTTTAGATATGCTAAAGACTTACGATTGGAATGTGCTAGAAGCATCATATGCAATCAAGATACACTATTTAATGGCAATCCACCTAGATATTTCGCTAGATTGTGCAGCAAAACTTTTGCGGGAGAACCAGTGGGATTTAAACAGTGTATTAAATACGTTAAAGGTACCGGCTTACATTACTGAATGCAGAGAAATTGGATTCAGTGTAACTGAAGCAGAATCCATTCTGGCTGCGGTTGGACAAAACGTAGATAAAGCCCTTGGTCATATGAAAGTAAGGAGAGTTGCGGATATAACTCAAAAATCTGAAGATTATTGCAGAAGAATATTAGAACTTTGCCAATGGAAGGTTGACCGTGCCATAACGTCAATTGTTGAGTCTGCATGAGATGCTGTACATAACTGAAAATCATTATTTTCTGACAGCGCTGAAAGCCCAATGACATCGACTTTAGTTTTTGTGTCTGCATGTTTTAATCCATGTAGTTATATTTATTAAGATA
The DNA here is from genome assembly GCA_965196985.1 of Gammaproteobacteria bacterium. Lineage (GTDB taxonomy): Bacteria > Pseudomonadota > Gammaproteobacteria > UBA12402 > UBA12402 > 2-12-FULL-35-23. The sequence goes on from CBDALO010000073.1 coordinate 1,889, forward strand.
TCTATCAAAATTGTTTTTATTTGAGAGGTATAATTCGTACTTAACATTAAAGGTATTAGCATCGATTCTATATCTTAATGGCTTTTGTGTTTTAACTCATCCTCCAAGATTTCATCTCTCTACAGATTTTTTTTTGATAGGCATTAAACTTCATAACATAAATGACATCCTTGGCTGAACAATCTAATTCATATTTAGTATAAATTTGTTTTTTTCCGATGTTTTAAGCAATAACTGCAAGATCCCTTACTTTTCAATTTTGCTGAGTTCGACGTTTTCAAGTCTTAACTGATTAATATTTCTTCAGGGTGATGAAAAAATAAAGAAAATAAAAAAAACTTTTAACGACTTTTCATTTCACTCTATATATCTTCATTAGCTTTGAATTTTTTTACAAAAACTACCAAATAAATCTGCCCAATTTTACATAGGTCAATTTTTGGTGAAAAAGTAAGGTTATAAGCTTGCCTTTTTGGTGAAAATTTGCCCATTTCTATATGGGTCTATTGTGGTGAAAAAGTAAGGTTATAGGCTTGACTTTTGGGTGAAAATCTGCCCATTTTGATGTGGGTCAATTTTTGTTGAAAAAGAGAGGTTATAGGCTTGCCTTTTTGATGAAAATCAGCACATTTTTATATCGGTCAGTTTCTGTTGAAAAAGTAAGGTTATAGGCTTGCCATTTTAGTGAAAATCTGCCCATTTTCTTATCGGTCAATTTTTGGCGAAAAAGTAAGGTTATAGGCTTCCCTTTTTGGTGAAAATCTACCCATTTTTATATTGGTTAATTTTTGGCGAAAAAGGAGGGTTATAGGCTTGCCTTTTTGATGAAAATCAGCACATTTTTATATCGGTCAGTTTCTGTTGAAAAAGTAAGGTAATAGGCTTGCCTTTTTAGTGGAAAAATGCCAATCTTTATATGGGTCAATTTTGTGTCAAAAAGTAAGGTTATAGGCTTGACTTTTGGGTGAAAATCTGCCCATTTTGATATGGGTTAATTTTTGTTGAAAAAGAAAGGTTATAGGCTTGCCTTTTTGATGAAAATCAGCACCATTTTATATGGGTCAATTTTGTGTGAAAAAGTAAGGTTATAGGCTTGATTTTTGGGTGAAAATCTGCCCATTTTGATATGGGTTAATTTTTGTTGAAAAAGAAAGGTTATAGGCTTGCCTTTTTGAGGAAAATCAGCAAATTTTTATATGAATCAATTTTTGGTTAAAAAGTAAGGTTATAGGCTTGCCTTTTAGATGAAAATCAGCACATTTTTATATGGGTCAATTTTTGGTCAAAAAGTAAGGTTATAGGCTTCCCTTTTTGATGAAAATCAGCACATTTTTAAATGGGTCAATTTTTGGTCAAAAAGTTAAGTTATAGGCTTGCCTTTTTGATGAAAATCAGCACATTTTTATATGGGTAAATTTTTGGTCAACAAGTAAGGTTATAGGCTTGGCTTTTTGGTGAAAATCAGCACATTTTTATATGGGTCAATTTTTGGTCAAAAAGTAAGGTTATAGGCTTGGCTTTTTTGTGAAAATCAACACAATTTCATATTGGTCAATTTTTGGTCAAAAAGTAAGGTTATAGGCTTCCCTTTTTGATGAAAATCAGCACATTTTTAAATGGGTCAATTTTTGGTCAAAAAGTTACGTTATAGGCTTGCCTTTTTGGTGAAAATCAGCACATTTTCATATTGGTCAATTTTTGGTCAAAAAGTAAGGTTATAGGCGTGCCTTTTAGATGAAAATCAGCACATTTTTATATGGGTCAATTTTTGGTCAAAAAGTAAGGTTATAGGCTTGGCTTTTTGGTGAAAATCAGCACATTTTTATATGGGTCAATTTTTGGTCAAAAAGTAAGGTTATAGGCTTGTCTTTTTGGTGAAAATCAACACATTTTCATATTGGTCAATTTTTGGTCAAAAAGTAAGGTTGTGGGCTTGCCTTTTTGATGAAAATCAGCACATTTTTATATGGGTCAATTTTTGGTCAAAAAGTAAGGTTATAGGCTTTAATTTTTGGTGAAAATCAGCACATTTTCATATTGGTCAATTTTTGGTGAAAAAGTAAGGTTATAGGCTTGCCTTTTTGATGAAAATCAGCACCTTTTTATATGGGTCAATTTTTGGTCAAAAAGTAAGGTTATAGGCTTGGCTTTTTGATGAAAATCAGCACATTTCTATATGGGTCAATTTTTGGTCAAAAAGTAAGGTTATAGGCTTGCCTTTTTGATAAAAATCAGCACATTTTCATATTGGTCAATTTTTGGTCAAAAAGTAAGGTTATAGGCTTGCCTTTTTGGTGAAAATCAGCACATTTTCATATTGGTCAATTTTTGGTCAAAAAGTAAGGTTATAGGCTTGCCTTTTTGATGAAAATCAGCACCATTTTATATGGATCAATTTTTGGTCAAAAAGTAAGGTTATAGGCTTGGCTTTTTGGTGAAAATCAGCACATTTTTATATGGGTCAATTTTTGGTCAAAAAGAAAGGTTATAGGTTTGGCTTTTTGGTGAAAATCAGCACATTTTCATATTGGTCAATTTTTGGTCAAAAAGTAAGGTTATAGGCTTGATTTTTGGGTGAAAATCTGCCCATTTTGATATGGGTTAATTTTTGTTGAAAAAGAAAGGTTATAGGCTTGCCTTTTTGAGGAAAATCAGCAAATTTTTATATGAATCAATTTTTGGTTAAAAAGTAAGGTTATAGGCTTGCCTTTTAGATGAAAATCAGCACATTTTCATATTGGTCAATTTTTGGTCAAAAAGTAAGGTTATAGGCTTGCCTTTTTGATGAAAATCAGCACCTTTTTATATGGGTCAATTTTTGGTCAAAAAGTAAGGTTATAGGCTTGCCTTTTTGATAAAAATCAGCACATTTTCATATTGGTCAATTTTTGGTCAAAAAGTAAGGTTATAGGCTTGCCTTTTTGATGAAAATCAGGACATTTTTATATGGGTCAATTTTTGGTTAAAAAGTAAGGTTATAGGCTTGCCTTTTTGATGAAAATCAGCACATTTTTATATGGGTCAATTTTTGGTCAAAAAGAAAGGTTATAGGTTTGGCTTTTTGGTGAAAATCAGCACATTTTCATATTGGTCAATTTTTGGTCAAAAAGTAAGGTTATAGGCTTGCCTTTTTGATGAAAATCAGCACCATTTTATATGGGTCAATTTTTGGTCAAAAAGTAAGGTTATAGGCTTGGCTTTTTGGTGAAAATCAGCACATTTTCATATTGGTCAATTTTTGGTCAAAAAGTAAGGTTATAGGCTTGCCTTTTTGATGAAAATCAGCACCATTTTATATGGGTCAATTTTTGGTCAAAAAGTAAGGTTATAGGCTTGGCTTTTTGGTGAAAATCAGCACATTTTTATATGGGTCAATTTTTGGTCAAAAAGTAAGGTTATAGGCTTGCCTTTTTGGTGAAAATCAGGACATTTTCATATTGGTCAATTTTTGGTCAAAAAGTAAGGTTATAGGCTTGCCTTTTTGGTGAAAATCAGCACCATTTTATATGGGTCAATTTTTGGTCAAAAAGTAAGGTTATAGGCTTGGCTTTTTGGTGAAAATCAGCACATTTTTATATGGGTCAATTTTTGGTCAAAAAGTAAGGTTATAGGCTTGCCTTTTTGATGAAAATCAGCACATTTTCATATTGGTCAATTTTTGGTCAAAAAGTAAGGTTATAGGCTTGCCTTTTTGGTGAAAATCAGCACCATTTTATATGGGTCAATTTTTGGTCAAAAAGTAAGGTTATAGGCTTGGCTTTTTGGTGAAAATCAGCACATTTTTATATTGGTCAATTTTTGGTCAAAAAGTAAGGTTATAGGCTTGCCTTTTTGGTGAAAATCAGCACCATTTTATATGGGTCAATTTTTGGTCAAAAAGTAAGGTTATAGGCTTGCCTTTTTGGTGAAAATCAGGACATTTTCATATTGGTCAATTTTTGGTCAAAAAGTAAGGTTATAGGCTTGCCTTTTTGGTGAAAATCAGCACCATTTTATATGGGTCAATTTTTGGTCAAAAAGTAAGGTTATAGGCTTGGCTTTTTGGTGAAAATCAGCACATTTTTATATGGGTCAATTTTTGGTCAAAAAGTAAGGTTATAGGCTTGCCTTTTTGGTGAAAATCAGCACATTTTCATATTGGTCAATTTTTGGTCAAAAAGTAAGGTTATAGGCTTGCCTTTTTGATGAAAATCAGCACCTTTTTATATGGGTCAATTTTTGGTCAAAAAGTAAGGTTATAGGCTTGCCTTTTTGATAAAAATCAGCACATTTTCATATTGGTCAATTTTTGGTCAAAAAGTAAGGTTATAGGCTTGCCTTTTTGATGAAAATCAGGACATTTTTATATGGGTCAATTTTTGGTTAAAAAGTAAGGTTATAGGCTTGCCTTTTTGATGAAAATCAGCACCATTTTATATGGGTCAATTTTTGGTCAAAAAGTAAGGTTATAGGCTTGGCTTTTTGGTGAAAATCAGCACATTTTCATATTGGTCAATTTTTGGTCAAAAAGTAAGGTTATAGGCTTGCCTTTTTGATGAAAATCAGCACCATTTTATATGGGTCAATTTTTGGTCAAAAAGTAAGGTTATAGGCTTGGCTTTTTGGTGAAAATCAGCACATTTTCATATTGGTCAATTTTTGGTCAAAAAGTAAGGTTATAGGCTTGCCTTTTTGATGAAAATCAGCACCATTTTATATGGGTCAATTTTTGGTCAAAAAGTAAGGTTATAGGCTTGGCTTTTTGGTGAAAATCAGCACATTTTCATATTGGTCAATTTTTGGTCAAAAAGTAAGGTTATAGGCTTGCCTTTTTGATGAAAATCAGGACATTTTTATATGGGTCAATTTTTGGTTAAAAAGTAAGGTTATAGGCTTGCCTTTTTGATGAAAATCAGCACCATTTTATATGGGTCAATTTTTGGTCAAAAAGTAAGGTTATAGGCTTGCCTTTTTGATGAAAATCAGGACATTTTTATATGGGTCAATTTTTGGTTAAAAAGTAAGGTTATAGGCTTGCCTTTTTGATGAAAATCAGGACATTTTCATATTGGTCAATTTTTGGTTAAAAAGTAAGGTTATAGGCTTGCCTTTTTGATGAAAATCAGGACATTTTTATATGGGTCAATTTTTGGTTAAAAAGTAAGGTTATAGGCTTGCCTTTTTGATGAAAATCAGCACCATTTTATATGGGTAAATTTTTGGTCAAAAAGTAAGGTTATAGGCTTGCCTTTTTGATGAAAATCAGGACATTTTTATATGGGTCAATTTTTGGTTAAAAAGTAAGGTTATAGGCTTGCCTTTTTGATGAAAATCAGGACATTTTTATATGGGTCAATTTTTGGTTAAAAAGTAAGGTTATAGGCTTGCCTTTTTGATGAAAATCAGCACCATTTTATATGGGTCAATTTTTGGTCAAAAAGTAAGGTTATAGGCTTGGCTTTTTGGTGAAAATCAGCACATTTTCATATTGGTCAATTTTTGGTCAAAAAGTAAGGTTATAGGCTTGCCTTTTTGATGAAAATCAGGACATTTTTATATGGGTCAATTTTTGGTTAAAAAGTAAGGTTATAGGCTTGCCTTTTTGATAAAAATCAGCACATTTTCATATTGGTCAATTTTTGGTCAAAAAGTAAGGTTATAGGCTTGCCTTTTTGATGAAAATCAGGACATTTTTATATGGGTCAATTTTTGGTTAAAAAGTAAGGTTATAGGCTTGCCTTTTTGATGAAAATCAGCACCATTTTATATGGGTCAATTTTTGGTCAAAAAGTAAGGTTATAGGCTTGGCTTTTTGGTGAAAATCAGCACATTTTCATATTGGTCAATTTTTGGTCAAAAAGTAAGGTTATAGGCTTGCCTTTTTGATGAAAATCAGCACCATTTTATATGGGTCAATTTTTGGTCAAAAAGTAAGGTTATAGGCTTGGCTTTTTGGTGAAAATCAGCACATTTTCATATTGGTCAATTTTTGGTCAAAAAGTAAGGTTATAGGCTTGCCTTTTTGATGAAAATCAGCACCATTTTATATGGGTCAATTTTTGGTCAAAAAGTAAGGTTATAGGCTTGGCTTTTTGGTGAAAATCAGCACATTTTCATATTGGTCAATTTTTGGTCAAAAAGTAAGGTTATAGGCTTGCCTTTTTGATGAAAATCAGCACCATTTTATATGGGTCAATTTTTGGTCAAAAAGTAAGGTTATAGGCTTGGCTTTTTGATAAAAATCAGCACATTTTCATATTGGTCAATTTTTGGTCAAAAAGTAAGGTTATAGGCTTGCCTTTTTGATGAAAATCAGCACCATTTTATATGGGTCAATTTTTGGTCAAAAAGTAAGGTTATAGGCTTGGCTTTTTGGTGAAAATCAGCACATTTTCATATTGGTCAATTTTTGGTCAAAAAGTAAGGTTATAGGCTTGCCTTTTTGATGAAAATCAGCACCATTTTATATGGGTCAATTTTTGGTCAAAAAGTAAGGTTATAGGCTTGGCTTTTTGGTGAAAATCAGCACATTTTTATATGGGTCAATTTTTGGTCAAAAAGTAAGGTTATAGGCTTGCCTTTTTGGTGAAAATCAGGACATTTTCATATTGGTCAATTTTTGGTCAAAAAGTAAGGTTATAGGCTTGCCTTTTTGGTGAAAATCAGCACCATTTTATATGGGTCAATTTTTGGTCAAAAAGTAAGGTTATAGGCTTGGCTTTTTGGTGAAAATCAGCACATTTTTATATGGGTCAATTTTTGGTCAAAAAGTAAGGTTATAGGCTTGCCTTTTTGATGAAAATCAGCACATTTTCATATTGGTCAATTTTTGGTCAAAAAGTAAGGTTATAGGCTTGCCTTTTTGGTGAAAATCAGCACCATTTTATATGGGTCAATTTTTGGTCAACAAGTAAGGTTATAGGCTTGGCTTTTTGGTGAAAATCAGCACATTTTTATATTGGTCAATTTTTGGTCAAAAAGTAAGGTTATAGGCTTGCCTTTTTGGTGAAAATCAGCACATTTTCATATTGGTCAATTTTTGGTCAAAAAGTAAGGTTATAGGCTTGCCTTTTTGGTGAAAATCAGCACCATTTTATATGGGTCAATTTTTGGTCAAAAAGTAAGGTTATAGGCTTGGCTTTTTGGTGAAAATCAGCACATTTTTATATGGGTCAATTTTTGGTCAAAAAGTAAGGTTATAGGCTTGCCTTTTTGATGAAAATCAGCACATTTTCATATTGGTCAATTTTTGGTCAAAAAGTAAGGTTATAGGCTTGCCTTTTTGATGAAAATCAGCAACTTTTTATATGGGTCAATTTTTGGTCAAAAAGTAAGGTTATAGGCTTGCCTTTTTGATAAAAATCAGCACATTTTCATATTGGTCAATTTTTGGTCAAAAAGTAAGGTTATAGGCTTGCCTTTTTGATGAAAATCAGGACATTTTTATATGGGTCAATTTTTGGTTAAAAAGTAAGGTTATAGGCTTGCCTTTTTGATGAAAATCTTCCCACTGGTCAATTCTTGGCGAAAATGTAAAGTTATAGGCTTGTTTTTTTGGTGAAAGTCAGCCCATTTTTCTATCAACCAATTTTTGGTTAAATTTGGTGAAAGGGAGTGAAGTAAATAACAAATGGAAGAAACATTGAAATCAAAGTTGAAGTTTAAAAATTGTTATTTTTTATATCAACTCACTGCAGAAAGAAATTACGAAAAGATGATAATTTTAGGATGAGCTCTGATTGTTGCTAAAACGCTGTTTAATTTTGCGATATTTTCTCTTTTTATTGATTGAAATTAACTAAATATCCCTCCAGCATTATTGGTGATTTAATTGTAATGATTGAGGAGTCTAATAAATAGAAATTATAATAAAAGAGCTAACATAGAAATATAGTGGAGTTAGAATTAAAGGTAAGAGTTTTAGCTTATAAAATTGAACGAATTCGGAAATTTTGCACCCCATAATACAAATCTTTTATTGAGAAATTTGAATTAACTAAACTAAAATTCTAGAAATAAGCAATGGTAGTGATAGTGACTTGGGAAAAAAATATGTATAGAGTCATTTGTGAATGTTTGATCGAATTGTCTGATTCTTTAATAATCAATGAGAAGTCCCATGAAAATTAGGCACTGATATTAAGGGAAAAGTGCAGCTATTGTATGGGAGGCCAAAAGCTCAATCATGGAGTAATTTTTTATATATATTTATTGATACAAGCAAATACTAGAGACAATATCACTTATTATTCATTCGAAACTCATTTTTCGGCACGCATAAAATAAAATTTGAAGATAGTGTTTGCTAAACACTGGGAACTGTTAGAAAGTAGGAATTTTCAGTCGAATTAGATTTGCCCAATTCAAAACGGTAAATGGCCTTAAAGCTATGGTTTACTACACCAAGCCTCGGCATAAAAATGACCTGAAACATTTATTATTTCAATCACCTAAAGGAAATCAAATGTCTCCTAGAAGTAGTAAGGTAATCAAAAACCCCCTGCGATTGGTAAAATTATCACTAAAGCGTCTAATGTGTTTGCAATAAGACGGGGGATAATATCCACAGCAAAAATCAAGTTAAAACAGTATAAACAAACAGAAATTTATTTGTTGCATATCCAGGCAGCCTTGAGACAGATGACTTACACGGGAACGCCATAAAACTT
>CBDALO010000074.1:0-20018 GCA_965196985.1 Gammaproteobacteria bacterium
ATTACTGGAAAAAGCTATCGCACTAAAGAACATGACAAGAATAAGAAAAAATAATTTTTTGCCCTAAATCTGCAATCCTAGTTGGCGCTTACCGCAAAGCTAGTTGACATCTAACAAGGCCCTGTGTCCATGGGTTTTTCGATGCGTAACCCTGCTTCATTTCTAGCCTTTTTACGCCTAATCCATTGAGCATTATTTATTATGCTATAATTTCCTTGCTAACTTAATGATTTTATTAAAAAATCGCCGGAAAACGCTTGCGCGTCACTTCGCTAATTGCGAAGTGACGCGCAACGAATCAAACCCAGCCCCCGTGCGAAAACGAGGGCCGAAGCCAACCGGTGGAACGGTTGACTGGACTGAAAATCGAGGTGCTTGGAAAGCCTCTAGCGAGTGGAGAGTTCCGCCTGCAAGACAACAAACCCAGCCGGTTGACTCGCAAGCTGGACAATCTTTTGATGCGGTAAGCCTTGCTGGCGGAGGGTGTTGTAATACTTGGCGAGGGTGTTGAGTGTGGATCCTGCACTGCGACAACGTGCAATTTGAGCAAGCTCTGCTTCTGAAAAACCCCACCCTAGCAATTTTTTAGCGTGCGTTTGCAGTGCTTGCAGGGTTTTGGCTCCGCCACTTTTTGCGGTGATACTGACCAAAGCAGCGGGTGTGAGTGAGAGGGTTTTCCACGCATTTTGCTCCTCAGCAAGTAACGTGAGGGTGACTCTGGCCCCGTCTTGGTTGACTATTCTGATTAAATCGTAGTCATTAAAGCCCTGATTTAGCAGAGTGGCGTGATGCGTGAGTAGGGCTTGGATGGCGGGCGCACGTCCGCGTTTGTTGAGAATTTTGACAATTTGTTTGTGCTGAAAACCCAGAGCTAGCAGAGCGGGATAGTGCTTGGCGAGTGCATCGAGTGTTTTGGTTGCGCCGGAATGGCTTAAAATAGGGACTAATTCTTCGGTGGTAAAGCCCCAACTTTGAAGCTGTTGGTGGTGCGTGAGCAAGGATTCTATGGCCTGAGTGCAACCCTCAGTCGAAAAGATCTTAACCAAATCAGCGTGCTGAAACCCCAAGGTTTGTAACATGGTGCGGTATTGATTCAAGGCTTGCAAGGCCAGTGAAGCTCCTCGTTGGGTCACTAATTGCACTAATTCCGCATGGGTTAAGCCTGCGTTTTGCCAGAGTTCCGGCTGATGCAGTAACGTTGTAATGGTTTTTGCTGCACCATCCTTGCTCAATAATGCCACGATTTCAGACTGGCTAAATCCCCATTGAGTCAATAGCGCGTGGTGTTCGAGTACCGCTTGGAACGCTTGCGCTGCCCCGTCTTGACTGGCGATACGCACTAAGTCGGTGATACTGAAACCTAACTCCAATAAAGCCGAGTGATGTTGCAACAACGCCTTGAAGCTGTTGGACGCACTGTTTTGTTGGGCAATCTTGACTCGTTCTGCGTGTGAAAAGCCCAAACCTTTCAGTGCGGCATGCTGTTCCACTAACACCGCCAGTGTGTGTGCTGCGCCGGTTTTACTGCTAATACTCACCAAATCAGCGCGGGTATAACCGTATTGCATGAGGGTGGGGTAGTGAGTAAGCAGAGCAGTGATCGTCTGATTGGCTCCCATTGAGCTGGTGATTTTTAAGCAATCGGTGGTGGAAAAGCCTAACCGCAATAAGGTTTGTTGATGGTCGAGAAATGCCGTGACCGCTTGTGCGCCACCCATATTCCCAGCAATGCGAACAATGTCGGTAGGCGTTAAGCCACGATTCATTAAGGTGTGGTGATGGGTGAACACAGCATTCAGTGCTTGCGAGCCACCCGTATTACTCCCTAATTTAATGAGCTGGTCATGGGTGTAACCTAGCTCAATTAATTGCGGGTACACGCTGATCAATTTAGTCAGTGTTAACCCACCCGCATCAAAGGAACCTAACCGCGTAATCTCTGCTTTAGTTAATCGCACTTCAAACAAGGCACACTGTTCTAGAATTGTTGCCACAGTTTCGCGTGAGGCTTTTTTCAGGATGAGCTTATCCGCTTGCTTCTCAGTAAACCCTAACGCAGTTAATTGACGACACTCGTCCTGGTAGCGAGTGAGCGCAATGTTGTATTGGGTTAATTTAGCAGATAACTCATCCATGCCAATGACTCACGACATCATCAAGCGAGCGTTACGCATCAGTCTCGGTTGATGACACCTTAGCCTCGGCTGATGGCTCCTTAGCTTTGACTTTAGAGACAGTCGTTTTGCTTTTTTTAGCGGGTTTCTTTTTGGCTCGCGCTTTTTGCTTGCTTTGCTTCGCCCATTCTTTTTCAAACTTTGCTAACGCTTTGCTGCGATTAAGCACCAAGCTGTATTCTTGCGTGATCTCTACCTGCTGGACTTTCAGTGTGTCTATTTCCGTTTTAAGAACTTCAATCAGTGCTTCAATGGCCTCAATAGTCTCTTTTGCTTTAGCAACCCGCTTTTCGGTTTGTTTGCCTGGCTTTGCTTTATGTTGGGCTTTGGCTTCTTTTAAGGCTGTTTTTTGGGTAGTGAGTTTCTCTTTCGAACCCAGTAACTTCTCTTTCAGCTTCGCCACTGATTGGGTGCAATCATACACGGCTTTCTCACACACGCCTTCGAGTTTTAATTCAGTGGCCGATAGTGTTTGCTTAAACTCGGTGATTTGTTGTAAAGGGGTTGCAGCGTGTTTGGTTTTAACGGGTTTTTTCTTAGCAGGCATTAGTTTTTCCTTCTGGTTGATTAAGAGCGCGGATTGTACACGAAAAAAAAGCGAGATGCCTTGATTATTACTAATCAATGCTCCCGCTTCTTTTCTTAAACTTTCGTCTTACTAGCAAAACGCTGGTTTAACTCTGCTTGCAGAGCTTGCAACCAACGCTCATTAGCGGCTAATGTTTCACAACGAGCCTGTAGGCATTGCAGTTCTAACTGCAATTGCAAACACCTGCGTGACATCGCTAAGGATTGACCCAAATCGCCTGTCGATTTACAGGTCAATTCATTTCTGCCATAGGCTTCAATGTTAGATGTCAACTAGCTTTGCGGTAAGCGCCAACTAGGATTGCAGATTTAGGGCAAAAAATTATTTTTTCTTATTCTTGTCATGTTCTTTAGTGCGATAGCTTTTTCCAGTAATATTAATTACTGTAGCATGATGTACTAGTCTATCAATAGCAGCTACAGCCATACTATTCTCAGGAAAGATACTATCCCATTTACTAAAAGGTTGATTAGCTGTGATAATAAGGCTGCCAGTTTCATAGCGCTGACATATGAGCTCAAAAAGAACACTTGTTTCATGCTCATCTTTTTTAACGTAACCAATGTCATCTAAAATGAGTAGCGGTATTTTATCGAGTTTAGCGAGCAACTCTTTTAATCGATATTGCTGTTTAGCTTGCTGCAAGGTTTGGACTAGATGGGAGGTCTGCTGACACTTAACTCGACTACCTCGCTCAATTTGCCGGTAAGCAATAGCTGCTGCTAGGTGCGTTTTGCCAACACCACTTGGCCCAAAGATGATTAGGTTGTTCCCATCCTTGATCCAGGTATCACTTTCAGCCAAGGCGTTAATTTGTGCGGGGTTAATCGACTCATTAGCATCAAATTTAAAGGAGCTCAGTGTTTTACCTTTAGGCAAACCCGATTCACTAATTCTTCTGGCTAATCTTGTCGTTTGTCGTTTTTGTATTTCCATATCGCATAGCCTAGAAAGATATTGACTGTATGTCCAGCCCTCTTCTTTTGCGGTTAGCCCCAAGTCTTCCCAGTGTATTTTAAATGTTGAAAGCTTGAGATCTTTCAATTGTAATGGTAATACCGCTTCATACTGTTCCATAAGTTTTTTCTCCAAGTTGGTTGTTGTTAGTAGGGATACATTCATCATAATCAGTTAACAAATGTTGTTGGCAATGAATGTTCGGTAATTTTTGATGGCCTGAATTAAACTTTTTCTCAATAGCATTAATATCAAAGGGCATGTTTAACTCAATTAGCCTAGAAACATAGACACCTAGCTGATATTCACAGTGATAGTCAGCGGCTAGTTTTAATAACCGTAGCATCAGCTTAGGCGATACCTTATGATCTTCAGTAGCATCTAAATGCTCCCAGATAGCCTGATAGGTTTCCGTTGGAAGAATCTCATCACGGTACTGGCAAAAACGAAAGGCATTAGGCTTTTTAATTAAGGCATGAATAATATGCCGATAATTAATTGAGTAGCGCGTATTTACTTTATTCCGATACTTTCTTTCTAGTTCGAGCACAAGATTACTGCCTAGGTATCCCTTAATGAGGTGTTGATAGATATGAAGCGTAATGGTATGCCCAACTAATTGGCTAGGTACGCTGTAAGTGATACCTTTAATGATAATAATTGATAGACCAGAAACTTTAGTTGACGCCAAATCATAATCCATTGCTTTATTTTCTGGCAACGGTTGCAAAGCGTCTTTCTCCATCTGTAGGTTTTTGCTAGATAGAGCGTTATTTTGTCTGTAAAAACCAACTTCAGTACTTAGAAAAACCTTTAAAATTCTAAATGGCACTCTATTGTACCTGTCTCATCGCATAATATCTTAAATTAATTATGCTAATCAATCTAAAAAATTATTTATACCTCAAATTTTTCTCCTCTCAAAATAAATTATTAACTTTTAGGTAATAGCAATTATATCTCGTTAATAAGAACAAAAATGATCTATCCTAAAACCCTATGAAGCCTTATTATTCACTTCAACTTAAGTATCTAGGTGATCCGCTCCACTGGTCATCAATTTCCACTAAAACAGCTGATACGAGCCTTAGGCACGATTCAGTATTAGGGAAAATTCCAACTGTATGCGTCCTTCTTTTTACCTCTCTGTTTACGCGCTCAGCTATGTTACTGGTTCTTAATCTTTTTTGATGCGGCCTGTCAAAGTTCATCACTACTAAGCCCTCCGGTATATTCACTTCCAACCAAGAAGAAAGCTCTGGTGCTGTTTGCTGATATTTATCTACCGCCATAGCCAATAGTCTTTCCGACTCATGAATGTTTGAGGCATTAAATATAGCTGTAATCTCCTCAGCTACTGGTTCCTTCATTGAGCGCTTTGGTATGTGAGCCTGAGCATTTTGCTGCAAATGAAATTGGCAGCGTTGCCAAGGAACACTGGGGAACACAGCTCTTCTAGCGGCTTTTAGGCCAGTATGAGCGTCGCTAGTAATCAACTCAATACCATGTATACCTCGCTCAACCAACTGCTGAAGAAAATCACGCCAATGTACCTCAGCCTCTGATAACGCAACAGAAAACACCTAGCACTGTTCTCTTGCCGGTTGATTCATCAAAGCCATAGGCTATCAATACCGCACAGTCTTGTACTGTGCCGCTAGTGCGCACCTTCTCATAACGTGCATCTAGCCAAAGATATTTTATCTTTCCTAACGGCTTATTTCGCCATTTCTTTAAATCTTCATCCAACAATTTAGCGCAACGGCTTACCTCTGTGCTTGAAATATCTGTTCCACAGAGTTGCTTTTGCACCTTTTCAACTTTGCGCGTGAAAACCCCATGCACATACATTTCAGCGACAGCCAGCTTAAGTGCTCTATCAGAGCGTACACCTCGCTCTAAGACTGATGGATAGAAGGCTTCATTGGAGTCTCTAACCTGCGGTATCTGTAGCTCAAGCTGACCTTGACCTGTGTTAATTAACCTTGGTTTAAAGCCGTTCGCATATCCGTTTCTATCGCCAGTTCGCTCATAAGGACTGGCATTTAAATGGCGCGCCCTTTCTATTAACATAGCCTCATTCATCAACCTGGAGGCAAGCTTAGGTAAAGCTTCAAACCCCTCCATCGCTAAAACATGTATGGCTTCTTCGATTAAGTTCTCATTTTTATAGCAGCTCATTGTCATTCCTCTTTTTTGGTTAAGTTTACCTTAAAAGGAATTTCTAATCTGACTGAGCCGCCTGCTTATTTTCAGCAAGTCAATGGAATTTACAGAAAGGATGGCGCACTAGCTTTTGCTATTACGCTTATTACTATTGAGCATAATTCCCTGAAGCCATTCCTCATATTCCGCAACTGAATTAAAGTTATTGCTGCCACGAAGGATCAATTCTTGAGCTACGCGGTTTTTAAAGTGCCCATGTGCTGACTCAACTGAGCCATTCTCATGGCTGCGCCCCTTATTATTTCTAGTTGGCGTCATATTATAATGACCACACAGATCCTCATAACGCTGCGTCAAGTCAGGCCGGCTTCGCCGGCAACTTTCTAAGCCTCTAAGAGTTTAGTCTTTACAAAGCCACGAGTATTATTAAGTCTCAAACTAGTCAAACCTGCCCATGGAATAATAACGAATAAAAATAACACACCTGCTATAGAAATTGCTTCAGGTAGCTGAGCAATAACTCACCTACTATACGCGCTTCTCATTTTACTCTAAGAATAATGAAACGCTTTAGTATCAAACAAATCTTGGTAACCAATCAGAACTGGTGGAACTTTCACACCAAGTACAAAGATAAAATCAGAGAAGCTATTGTCATTGGCATTGTTAAGCTGCTTAGCTGATAGAGCGTTATTTTGTCTGTAAAAACCAACTTCAGTACTTAGAAAAACCTTTAAAATTCTAAATGGCACTCTATTGTACCTGTCTCATCGCATAATATCTTAAATTAATTATGCTAATCAATCTAAAAAATTATTTATACCTCAAATTTTTCTCCTCTCAAAATAAATTATTAACTTTTAGGTAATAGCAATTATATCTCGTTAATAAGAACAAGAATGATCTATCCTAAAACCCTATGAAGCCTTATTATTCACTTCAACTTAAGTATCTAGGTGATCCGCTCCACTGGTCATCAATTTCCACTAAAACAGCTGATACGAGCCTTAGGCACGATTCAGTATTAGGGAAAATTCCAACTGTATGCGTCCTTCTTTTTACCTCTCTGTTTACGCGCTCAGCTATGTTACTGGTTCTTAATCTTTTTTGATGCGGCCTGTCAAAGTTCATCACTACTAAGCCCTCCGGTATATTCACTTCCAACCAAGAAGAAAGCTCTGGTGCTGTTTGCTGATATTTATCTACCGCCATAGCCAATAGTCTTTCCGACTCATGAATGTTTGAGGCATTAAATATAGCTGTAATCTCCTCAGCTACTGGTTCCTTCATTGAGCGCTTTGGTATGTGAGCCTGAGCATTTTGCTGCAAATGAAATTGGCAGCGTTGCCAAGGAACACTGGGGAACACAGCTCTTCTAGCGGCTTTTAGGCCAGTATGAGCGTCGCTAGTAATCAACTCAATACCATGTATACCTCGCTCAACCAACTGCTGAAGAAAATCACGCCAATGTACCTCAGCCTCTGATAACGCAACAGAAACACCTAGCACTGTTCTCTTGCCGGTTGATTCATCAAAGCCATAGGCTATCAATACCGCACAGTCTTGTACTGTGCCGCTAGTGCGCACCTTCTCATAACGTGCATCTAGCCAAGGATATTTTATCTTTCCTAACGGCTTATTTCGCCATTTCTTTAAATCTTCATCCAACAATTTAGCGCAACGGCTTACCTCTGTGCTTGAAATATCTGTTCCACAGAGTTGCTTTAGCACCTTTTCAACTTTGCGCGTGGAAACCCCATGCACATACATTTCAGCGACAGCCAGCTTAAGTGCTCTATCAGAGCGTACACCTCGCTCTAAGACTGATGGATAGAAGGCTTCATTGGAGTCTCTAACCTGCGGTATCTGTAGCTCAAGCTGACCTTGACCTGTGTTAATTAACCTTGGTTTAAAGCCGTTCGCATATCCGTTTCTATCGCCAGTTCGCTCATAAGGACTGGCATTTAAATGGCGCTCCCTTTCTATTAACATAGCCTCATTCATCAACCTGGAGACAAGCTTAGGTAAAGCTTCAAACCCCTCCATCGCTAAAACATGTATGGCTTCTTCGATTAAGTTCTCATTTTTATAGCAGCTCATTGTCATTCCTCTTTTTTGGTTAAGTTTACCTTAAAAGGAATTTCTAATCTGACTGAGTCGCCTGCTTATTTTCAGCAAGTCAATGGAATTTACAGAAAGGATGGCGCACTAGCGCTTAGCTGCAAACATCCTATGCGTGGCCATAAAGAGTATCATTGCAGTAATCCAAACTGTTCACACGTCAAATACATCCGCCATACCTGCAAAGCTAAAAGCTGTTCATCGTGTGGTAAAAAAGCCACAGAAGTATGGATACAACAACAAATGGCAATCTTACCCAACACTGCATGGCAACACATCACATTCACCATGCCCTCTACTCTTTGGGACTGCTTTTGGACAAACAGAGAGCTTCTTAATTTACTCCCACCATTAGCAGCAAAGGTGTTACTCAAGCTTGCTAAAAACAAGAGGGTTAAACCCGGTGTATTTATCGCGCTTCACACCTTTGGCAGAGATCTAAAGCGCAATGTGCATCTTCATGCGTCAATCACTCTGGGTGGTATCAACAAAGAGTTAACACAATGGAAAAGCCTCTACTTCCATCAACCTACACTAATGTCCATGTGGCGTTATGAGGTCATTAACCTTTTTAGAAACCACCACCAGGACAAAGGGCTTATTCTGCCAAATCAGTTAGCCTCTACACTGAACCACACTTTCAACTTTAATCCTGAAAACTACCCAAAATTTAAATCAGCAAAATAATGCTGAAATATTGTGTAAAAATGACTATGCTTTGTCTTTTTAACAAGACTAACGAGATGAGTATAAATGTTAAACTTCGCCGATTACGCTGCCCCTCTTTTTTCAAAATTAACTGGGAAAGTTGTTTTAAAAAAATCTATCGACGATTGTAGGAAAGCTATTAACTGAAGGTAGTTGTAAGTTGTTCAGTTCATCAAAAGATAACAATGAGTATAAAAAGATGATTCGTACACTTACCGGTGAAAATAAAAGCACCGATTTAGATCCAATAAAAACAAATGATGTATTGCTAGAACAGAGCTGTGAAAAACTTTCACACGCCAGTAAAATTGATGTTCTTCATGATCCTTCTGATATTAGAAAGCCACATAGCAAGCAAACTGAAAATCTAGGTAAAGTAAGGAGTCTGGACGGGGATATTATCAATGGTTACAGCACGCATAACGCAGTTGCATTAGTACCTGGTGATAAGGCTGTGCATCTACTATCGCATGTAAGCTACAGCAATAAAGACCCTAAGTTTTTAAAAGCTGAGCATATTAAGAAAATAGAGGCTGGAAAGCCATTTGAGGGAGATAAAGAGGCCAAGAGTCTTTATGAATCTGGTGATTACTTTAATAAAAAGCTGCTGTCTATTCGTGAAATAGAAAAAATAGGAATCTGCCTAAAATCAAAGAATGAAGATGCAACCATTACCCATATTCTAGATAGAGAGTTTGATGATAATGACTATCTCTCACTAATTGATACAAACCTAGATCAAGACTTTATTATTCGCTCAAAAATAACAAGAACAATAGAAGGTAGAGGTGATGATGGTAAAAAGCTTAAGCTGATTAACGCTGATTTTGATGCTCAAGGCGAAAAGCAATTCCAAAAGTTAACAGTTGGAAAGAATTGCGTACAAGACGGAAAAATAACTATTTATTTTGGAGAGTTTGAGAACTTCAATGCAATTAAAATCCAAATTACAGGCAGAGATGGTAGGAGAATTTTTAAGAATGACATGCTGCTATTAACTAATAAAAAAGTAACGACTTTTGATGAGGCGTATGAGGTATACATAGCCTATCTATCTCGTGCGAAAATTGAATATGTTTTTAAATTTCTCAAGGAAGGACTAGGCTGGGAAAATATGCAGATAAAAAATTTTAAAGGGATACAAAATCTACTGGCTGTATGTTTTTATGTGGCCTCATATTTGTATGAGATAGGTAAGGAAAAAGCTTATGACGATTACGCAATTATGCTAGCTAAATTAGGAGATGGTAAGGGCAAGGTGACACGACACTTTATTGCGAAGGGTATTAGAAAACTTCTAACGTATCACTTAGTAGAGCAATTTTTTAAAGAAAATAGTGTTTCTCAAGAAGAACAAAAAGAATTATCGAATTCAGTTCAGGTAGGGAGATAACAATTTTGGGTAGTTCTCAGTTTAATCAACTGCTTGATCAGCTTTACCAAAAACGATGGGTAGTACATTGCGCAAAGCCCTCAAAGAATCACAAACAAAACGTTAAATACTTAGTGTTACGTCTATCTTTATTTAGGGGAATTGAGCTAGTTTTATCTCATAATAAACAAGGTTTTTAGTAACCTATCAAGGTAAAATAACTTGATATAAAAACTATAGTGAAATTAGTCATGCGCAGAATCATAAAAGCGATTAAAAGCCTGAGTGATTACCTGATCCTGCTGAAAAAAAATCCAGAGCTACTAAGGCCAGAGCAGTGCAGCCATTGCGGTGCAGGTGGACTATGGTCACATGGATCATATGATCGAAAACCAGATAGGAACCCAGGTAAAGGACGCTCTTTAAATCCCACCCCTGTTTTGAGATTTTATTGTCATCAATGTAAACGTACTTGTTCAACCCTACCTGAGATACTTTCTCCAAAGCGTTGGTATTGCTGGTCAGTTCAGCAGGCAGTGTTAATGAGCGTGCTCCTGGGAAAAGTATTAGCTCATCAGGTCAGGAGCAAGGTGTTAGTCGACACACCGTTGCTAGGTGGTTTCACTGGTTGGTTGACCACTTCGTTGATTACTCCTTCCATATCAAAGCACATCCGTTGTGGTTACAGCTTGGGCGACATAGTGATCCACAAGCGTTTTGGTTGGCCTGCCTTGGTGAGCATGATTTATCGAGCATCATGCTTTTTCTTAACAACACAGGAGTGAGCATCCCATAATTAATTAACGTGAAAAAAAGTTGAGATGGATATTTTCTGTAAACCTCACGACCCCACACAGTTTGAGCGTAGCATTCTCAACTCAAGTTGTGATTAACTCATTGCAAGTAGTTAAATCACACAGGAATTGCAAAATGACCAAGCCCATTCACCCAACAGCACTGTTTCGCCTAAGTGTTTTAGGTGAGCTATGTAGCCGAAATAGTTTTGAGCATGGTGAGCTCAAGAGCATTATTAAAAGGTTGTCCCAGCAAACCTACAACATTCCAGGTAGTAAGCGTGTTCACCTCAGTGCTAAAACAATTGAGAATTGGTATTACGCCTGGTTAAAGCAGGGTATTGATGGATTAGTTCCTAAAACTCGACGAGACAAAGGCCAGTGTCACATCAATCCAGAGCTACAAGAGTTAATTATTTCCACTAAACAGGAAAGCCCTTCAAGATCAATTCCGACCGTGATTAAACTCTTAGAAACTCAAGGGAAGGTAGCACGAGGTGAATTATCTCACGCAACAGTTCACCGCTTATTAGTAAAACACGGCCTGTCTAAAAGAACAGTCACACCTTCTAACCAAATTGAGCGCCGCTCATTTGAGGCGCTCACAGCTTGTGATATTTGGTATGGCGATGTCATGCATGGTCCAACGATTTACGATGGCCAAAGAAGAGTTAAAAGCTATTTGGTGAGTATTTTTGATGATGCCTCAAGGTTGGTCTGTCACAGTAAATTTTGTACTGATGAGAGTGCCATTACTATTGAGCATGTGTTGAAAGAGGCATTACTCAAACGTGGGCTTCCTGTTAAGCTCATCATTGACAACGGCCCTGCCTACCGTGCTAAAACGTTGCAAACCATTTGTGCTCGTTTGAAAATTCAATTGATTTACGGCAGGCCCTATGAACCGCAAAGCAAAGGCAAACTAGAGCGTTGGCATAGAACAGTACGCGAGCAATTCCTAGCTGAATGCAACCTGGATTCCATTCATAGTTTCAATGCGCTGAATGATCGATTTTGGGCTTGGGTTGAGCGTGTTTATCATCAAGCCTCGCAAAGCGCCCTGCCTGACAAGATGACCCCGTTACAACGCTATCAGCAAGACCTCACTAAAATTCAGCCGTTAGGTTGTTTGGCCGATAAGCTAGATGATTACTTCCTGCATCGCATTAAGCGCCGAGTCAGGAAGGATGGCACGGTAAGCTGGAATAATCGACTCTTTGAAGTTCCATTTGAACTGGCTCAACAAGAGGTTTATTTAGTGGTTGATCCGCATAGTGACTCCGCCCGTCACGTCGAATCATTGGAATATCAATACCTTGGTGCAGTGGGAGAGCTGGACAAACATAACAACCTTTCTAGAACCCGAGCTAGACCTCAGATGCCGGAACAACCAGCAAGAAAAACCTCGCTAGTTGAGATTGTTTATAACCAAGTTAAAGAGGATTTGGATATCACTGAGGAGATACCGTCTTAAACGTCAACAATAAATTGTAAAATTTTTACTAGGCATCCGCTGAAAATGGCTGCTGTGTTTTTAGGATGCCATAAATCATATGCACCATTTTTCTCATAACAGCACAAATGGCTAGCTTCTTTGGCTTGCCTTTTTTGAGCAGCTTTTCATAAAATTTCTTCAAAATAGGATTATGCCTTATAGCCACTAATGCCGGCATGTAAAGCGCCTTTCGCAACCAAGCACTACCAACCTTTGAGAGCCGTGATGAATTCAATGAAGTGCCTGATTGTGACTGGCTGGGATTTAAACCAATATGAGCAGCCAATTGTTTTGCGCCAGAAAATCTTTCAATATTATTAAAAAAAGCAGTTAGTGTTTGAGCGGTTTTATCACCAATGCCTGGGATGCTTTTAAGCAGCTCTGTGTTATTCTTCAGATCATCATCACTCGCGATCAGCTTACTAATTTCTTCCTGCAGTCGTAAAATTTCTTTTTCCATATAATCGATATGATTTTGTATAGAGCTAATAATTGTTTCTTCCGCTAGCTCCAGCCTGTTTTGTTCATTGCTGACTTGGGAGGTTAATACTTCAGATCTCTGTATCAAAGCTCTTAGAGCCTCTATATTAGCTGGCAAAGGCTGCCATAGCGTTGGAGTAAAATGATTTGAATAGTCCTTAATACTGACCGCATCGGCCTTGTCGGTCTTGTTTCGTATTAGCTGTCCTTTCATAAAAAACTTTATTCGTGCAGGATTAATTATACTGACATCACACTTCTCACTATGTAAATAAAGAGCCAATGCATTACCGTATTTACCTGTTGATTCCATGCAAAAATGAAGTGACTGATCAGATAAAGATTGCGTCCATTCTAATAACTCAGAAAAGCCCTCAGGATTATTATTAAAATGTTTAACGTGATCTTTTCCGCTAGTGGTGATAGCAGCAACAAAATCAGATTTTGCAATATCAATACCAACACAATTTTTTTTCATTTACTAGAGCCTCTTAAATTTTATTACACTAACAAACTTGGGAAATCATAGTTCGGATCAACCTTGCAAATACAGGCTCACAATGGCCTAAGATACCGTTCGATCTCATGAACTTATGAGGGTGGAAGGGAGCTAAATCTCCTCAACAGGATTAAATCCTAAGGACGAACACGGCTTCACCTTCCGCCTACCCAAGCATCCTTGGGATTGTAGCAATATTGTCATATCTCTACAGTTATTTAAGATACAAGGATGAGTAAGATGTATCTTCAACATTTTGGCTTGAAATTTGATCCATTGGGTAAATCAAACATTATTGAATTGGCGCAGTCAAAGCGACTAGAGCAGCAACTTAATGGTTTGCTAGAAACACGCGGCTTAGCAGTGATTACTGGCGACTCAGGGACAGGAAAGACCACGGCGCTAAGATACTGGAGCAATAAACTCAACCCGCTGACCCATCAAGTCATTTATCAATCAGACACTCACTTTCGGTCATTTGATGTGTACTCTCAGCTTGCCGAAAATCTAGGTTTAGAAAACTATTACCGATTCTCTAAACTTTGGAGAGACTTGAAGCAGAGCTTGATCGCGCTCTACCATGATAAAAACGTTCAGCCTATTTGGATCCTAGACGAGGCGCATCAGCTTAGTAATGATTTCATTCTACGATTACCTGACTTCCTTAATTTCAGTTTTGACAGCAAAGACGTCATGACGATTATCTTATGTGGACTCCCATCACTTCTAGCAACATTGCAGAGACCAGCCTATGAATCTATCAACTCTAGAATTCAGTGCTTTATTAGGTGGCATGCAATTGAAGATAGCAGGGATTTTGAGAGCATTATTCACGCTGCTTTTGAGAAGGCAGGAATGAGCAGCAGCTTATTCACTGAAACAGGTATTCGTGCAGTACACATGGCCACAAAAGATAGAGCGTTATTTTGTCTGTAAAAACCAACTTCAGTACTTAGAAAAACCTTTAAAATTCTAAATGGCACTCTATTGTACCTGTCTCATCGCATAATATCTTAAATTAATTATGCTAATCAATCTAAAAAATTATTTATACCTCAAATTTTTCTCCTCTCAAAATAAATTATTAACTTTTAGGTAATAGCAATTATATCTCGTTAATAAGAACAAGAATGATCTATCCTAAAACCCTATGAAGCCTTATTATTCACTTCAACTTAAGTATCTAGGTGATCCGCTCCACTGGTCATCAATTTCCACTAAAACAGCTGATACGAGCCTTAGGCACGATTCAGTATTAGGGAAAATTCCAACTGTATGCGTCCTTCTTTTTACCTCTCTGTTTACGCGCTCAGCTATGTTACTGGTTCTTAATCTTTTTTGATGCGGCCTGTCAAAGTTCATCACTACTAAGCCCTCCGGTATATTCACTTCCAACCAAGAAGAAAGCTCTGGTGCTGTTTGCTGATATTTATCTACCGCCATAGCCAATAGTCTTTCCGACTCATGAATGTTTGAGGCATTAAATATAGCTGTAATCTCCTCAGCTACTGGTTCCTTCATTGAGCGCTTTGGTATGTGAGCCTGAGCATTTTGCTGCAAATGAAATTGGCAGCGTTGCCAAGGAACACTGGGGAACACAGCTCTTCTAGCGGCTTTTAGGCCAGTATGAGCGTCGCTAGTAATCAACTCAATACCATGTATACCTCGCTCAACCAACTGCTGAAGAAAATCACGCCAATGTACCTCAGCCTCTGATAACGCAACAGAAACACCTAGCACTGTTCTCTTGCCGGTTGATTCATCAAAGCCATAGGCTATCAATACCGCACAGTCTTGTACTGTGCCGCTAGTGCGCACCTTCTCATAACGTGCATCTAGCCAAAGATATTTTATCTTTCCTAACGGCTTATTTCGCCATTTCTTTAAATCTTCATCCAACAATTTAGCGCAACGGCTTACCTCTGTGCTTGAAATATCTGTTCCACAGAGTTGCTTTAGCACCTTTTCAACTTTGCGCGTGGAAACCCCATGCACATACATTTCAGCGACAGCCAGCTTAAGTGCTCTATCAGAGCGTACACCTCGCTCTAAGACTGATGGATAGAAGGCTTCATTGGAGTCTCTAACCTGCGGTATCTGTAGCTCAAGCTGACCTTGACCTGTGTTAATTAACCTTGGTTTAAAGCCGTTCGCATATCCGTTTCTATCGCCAGTTCGCTCATAAGGACTGGCATTTAAATGGCGCTCCCTTTCTATTAACATAGCCTCATTCATCAACCTGGAGACAAGCTTAGGTAAAGCTTCAAACCCCTCCATCGCTAAAACATGTATGGCTTCTTCGATTAAGTTCTCATTTTTATAGCAGCTCATTGTCATTCCTCTTTTTTGGTTAAGTTTACCTTAAAAGGAATTTCTAATCTGACTGAGTCGCCTGCTTATTTTCAGCAAGTCAATGGAATTTACAGAAAGGATGGCGCACTAGCCCACAAAAGGTAGGCTTCGTTATGTTGATAGGCTCATGCGACATGCGTTGCTAATCGCCGCTAATATGAATTTAAACCATATACCGGATGATGTCATTAATCAGGCAATTCATGAGCTAAAAGGTTAACTATTTGACACCATCTCACGCAAAATAGGTTGAGATGGTTTCTCTAAATTATTGTGGGACGTTACACTTAGGTCGATACACCAAACGTCCTCCTATTGCTGAGTCAAAAATTAAAAACTTTGATGGGAGCAGCCTCAGTTTTAATTATCTTGATCACGTCTCTAAAACCTACAAGCAATTTAAATTAACCGCGGAAGAGTTTATTGCTCGATTTATTCAACACATTCCTGATGTTGGCTTTCGTATGGTGCGTTATTATGGGTTTCTTGCTAACCGGGTGCGAGGTGAGATGCTACCCAAAGTCAGACTCCTATTAGGTGAAACTGATCCAAACACACCCCAGGTCAATTACCGCACCTTAATGCAAAATAATTTTAACATTGACCCCTATGAATGTGTTCTATGCGGTAGCCAAATGTTTTTAGCTAACTGCTGGTATAGACAACCTAACCGTTACAAATTGCTATCAAAGCATCGTGAACTCGCCTTACTGAAAAAAATCTAATAACTTCCTAGGGGGGGTAGTCCGTCCAAAACAACAAATAACAGCTAGTTTTGGCTATTGTTTGTCATAACTAACCCTGCCCCACCACTAAATCGATTTTATAAAAAATAGCTGTGCTAAAATTACTCATTTTAATTGGTGGTATTTTTACCAATTGACACATTGAAATTCCTTAATATCAAGAAAATTATAAAGCACACCCTTAAAAAATAATAACTCCATTGGAAATATATTAGATTTTTTTATCACGTAATGCACCAAGCATGTTTTCAATAATTTCTTTAGATTCAATATCAATAACCACCCTACCTTTTCCAGTACGATTTAATTCAACTTTTGTTTTCCCACCAATCGCATTGGTAAGTTCTTCTGAAAAAAACTGTAGCTCTTTTTTAGAAAACAGTGGGATGATCTTGTTGTTAGCCTCTTTCTTAGGAATTGCTGCAAGGTATTCTTCTAGCTTCCTAACAGACCAGCCTCTATAGATAACCCTTTTAGCTAGCAGTTCTTGTTTGCTATGGCTAAAAGTAACAAGAAGTTTTCCATGTCCTGCTGACAAATCACCTTTTGCTATCATCTCTTTAACAAACTCACAAAGGGATAGCAGTCTTATACTATTTGAAATAGTTGAGCGTGGCTTACCTACTTGTTTGGCTACCTCGTCATGAGATAAATGAAATTCATTAATTAAGCGTTCAAACCCCATAGCTTCTTCAATCGGGTTTAAGTTTTCTCTTTGAATATTTTCAATAATTGAAAAACACGCTGATGTGCGATTATCAACATCTATTATATTAACAGGAATGGTTTGTAAATTTGCCAACATAGATGCGCGCCATCTTCTTTCACCTGCAATAATCTCGTACTTGTTAGTATTATCTTGAAGCGGCCTAACTATTAAGGGCTGTATAATTCCTTGTTTAACAATACTATCACGCAGTTCATTAAGCTTTGGTTCATTAAAATATTTACGTGGCTGGTAATTATTAGGTATCAAGGTATTAATATTTACTTCTGTAACAGGAAAATCATGGGAGCCAGACTGATCGTTAGCTTTATTATCTTCATTATTGTCTGAAAAAAGAGCACCTAATGTTCTTAAATCCATCTGACGACTACCTAATTCATTTATAACATACATTAATCAATGCTATATGATTACAGAGTTACTCTAGTTAATCAATTTTAATGAAAATTTTATTTTTTATTGCGGATTTTGGTTTTTTCTGTAAGTATCTAAAAAACTGAAACCATTTGGGTGACCCGTATGCTAAAAATCAAAGATATTAAACCAAATTATAGAGTTAATGAACCGTATACCCTTATGTGTTCCTTCTATGAAAGTTGTACAGAAAATTTAAAGTTTATTAGAGATTTTACAACCTCACCTGAGAAAAGAAAGAAACCAAGAACATGGAGCTCTATGCAAGCAGCTGAATTAATTGGGATTTCAATACCAACCTTAAAAAAAATGATTAAACAGTATCCAGATGCGCCAGGCGTTTCATTCACAAGCAATAGTAGAGTAAGAATAACTCTAAAAGGTATTAACTTTTTTAGGAAAGAATCTGGTCGCCTTTACACACGGCCTCAACCATCAAACACTATTGTCTCTATCATTACCAACCTTAAAGGTGGTGTTGGGAAAACAACGACTGCCGTTGATCTAGCAAAGAAATGTTCAATTTTGGGATTGCGTACCTTGCTAATTGACCTTGACGCACAAGCAACAGCAACATTGATTACGCTTGGACTTATTCCAGACCTTGAAATAGATTACGAAGAAACCATAACGAATGTGCTATTAGAAGATATAGATAAGATTTTTACTTGCATAAAACCTACAAACTTTGATGGCCTGGATATGATTCCAGCAAACCTTGCTATTCAAGATTGTGACTTAGGGCTGCCAAATAATAAAATTAATAACTCTGATCATCTAGGAAACCCGATGAGACGACTAGAGAAGGCTTTGGATAAAATAAAAGATGATTACGATGTTATTTTAATTGATTGCGGGCCTAACCTCGGTGCTTTAACCCTAAACTCAATAACAGCCTGTAACTCAATGATTATTCCAATACCTCCTAGTATGTATGATTATGCTAGTTTTACTATGTATGCAGGAAGTTTGCGCGGAATATTTCGCCACCTAAACAAACCTCTGGAGTACCTTCGCATTCTTTTAACTAAACATAAAGGTGATAATGAATCTTCAAAAATGGAATCATTAATCCGCAAACAATTTGGAGACTACTTATTAGCTAATTCCATGTGTGATTCTGTAGAGATACCTAAAGCAGCTAGTAATATTTCCAGCATTTATGACCTAGACAGTCCAGAGAAAAATTCAGCAAAAACCTATAGGCGTGCTCTCGAACACTTAGATTCATTGAATAATGAGATTATCAGCAATTTTAAAGATATTTGGGAGATGCAAGCCCAAGAAGCATCTCAAGAAATACAGGAGGCGCAAGCATGAAGAAGAAAAGAGATATATCAATGACTGGTGCTGTTGGCGCTTTATTACAATCAGATAGCATTAAGGAAATTAATCCATTACCTTCAGATAAGTTAGTTAAATATCAAGAGCAAGCTCCAGCTAAACATTCTAAAGTCTTTCAATCTAGAGATGGGTTAACATTTTCCAGTGATGAGTTAGTTCTAGTTCCATGGTATGAAACAGAATGTTGGGAATATGCAAACAGAACTCAAAATGAAATGGGCCCTATTGAAGAATTAGCAAAATCTATTAAAGAACAAGGTCAATTACAACCTGCTCTCATCGCTCCTCATCCCAAACCGCATGGACAGGTAAAATATATTGTTTACTTTGGGCGCAGACGCAGAGAAGCATGTAAATTCCTTGATAGAGATTTGCTCGCTATTTACAAAGAAACTTCGTTAAGTATTTCTGAAGCACTAAGAAATCAACGTGCTGAAAATAAGGAAAGGCTAAATGTTAGCCCTTACGCTGATTCATTAATTTTAAAAAGAATTTTAGATGATGGCATTTATAAAACTCAAATAGAATTAGCAGCAAGCTTGGGGGAGACAACCGCATCGCTTTCCGAGTTATTATCATTTACAAAAATACCGGATGAAATAACTAACCTTATTCCTGATATGTCAAAGGTTAGTGTTCGAATGGCCTTAATGATGGTTAAACACATAAAAGAAAACAAAGGTGATACCTCATTACTTCATAGGATTGCTCATAAGATTGGAATAACCATCACCAGTAAGGAAAAGCTTTTAGCGGCATTAGCTAAACACCCTAATAAATTAAAAGAACAGGTAAAGATACCTCTGCAAAACGGCCAAACATTCTGCACTATTTCGAAAGATGATGGTTTAATAAGAAGCGTTAATTTTTCAAAGAAGTTTGCGGGTAATGTAGATATTGAAAAGCTAACAAAAATACTTCAAGAGGTTTTTATTGATTAGAATTCGGTGCTCCGAATTTTGATGGGTTTTACATAAAATTCGGAGCACCGAATTTTTTACTTAAGAAGGGAATGTAGTTATGTAGTGAAATGAATTTATGTATAAAACCCAAGCTTGTTGCCACAAGCTTGGGTTTTAC
>CBDALO010000075.1:0-2500 GCA_965196985.1 Gammaproteobacteria bacterium
AGGGTTAGAGTTAAGGTTAGGCTAAGGATTAGGTTTAGAGTTAGGGTTAGGGTTTGGGTTAGGGTTAGGGTTAGGGTTAGGGTTAGGGTTAGGGTTAGGGTTAGGGTTAGGGTAAGGGTTAGAGTAAGGGATAGGGTTTGGTAAGGGTTAGCATCGGGGTTATGGTTATGGTAATGGTAAGGGTGAGGGTTAGAGGTTGGATTACGGTTAGGGTTTGGAATAAGATTAGGGTTAGGGTTAGAGTTAAGGTTAGGCTAAGGATTAGGTTTAGAGTTAGGGTTAGGGTTTGGGTTAGGGTTAGGGTTAGGATTAGAGTTAGGATTAGGTTTAGGGTTAGGGTTAGGGTTAGGGTTAGGGTTAGAACTTGGTAACGGTTAGCATTAGGGTCATAGTTATGGTAAATGTAAGGGTTAGGGTTAGAGGTTGGATTACGGTTAGGGTTAGGAATAAGATTAGGGTAAGGCTTATTGTTAAGGTTAGGCTAAGGATTAGGTTAAGAGTTAGGGTTAGGGTTTGGGATAGGGTTAGGGTTGGGGTTAGGGTTAGTGTTAGGCTGAGGATTATGTTCAGGAATAGGGCTAGGGTAAGGGTTAGGGGTAAGGTTAGGGTTGGTGTAAGGATTAGGGTTAGGGTTAGTCTAAGGATTAGGCGTAGGTTCGGGGTTATGGTTAGGGTTAGGCTAAGGATTAGGGTTATGGTTAGGGTTAGGGTAAGGGTTAGGGGTAAGGTTCGGGCTGGTGTAAGGATTAGGAATAGGGTTAGTGTTATGGTAAGGGTTGGGTTAAGGTAGGGGTCAGCGTTAGAGTTGAGGTTAGGGTAAGGGTTATGATTAGGGTTAGGGTTAGGGAAATTGTAAGGATGAGGATTAGTGTTAGGGTTAGGGTAATTGTTAGGGTTAGGGCTAGGGTTAGGGTTAGGGTTAGGGTTAGGGTTAGGGTTAGGGTTAGGGTTAGGGTTAGGGTTAGGGTTAGGGTTAGGGTTAGGGTTAGGGTTAGGGTTAGGGTTAGGGTTAGGGTTAGGGTAAGGGTTAGAGTAAGGGATAGGGTTTGGTAAGGGTTAGCATCGGGGTTATGGTTATGGTAATGGTAAGGGTGAGGGTTAGAGGTTGGATTACGGTTAGGGTTTGGAATAAGATTAGGGTTAGGGTTAGAGTTAAGTTTATTCTGAGGATTAGGTTTAGAGTTAGGGTTTGGGTTTGGGATAGGGTTAGGGTTGGGGTTAGGGTTAGGGTTAGGCTGAGGATTATGGTCAGGGATAGGGTTAGGGTAAGGGTTAGGGGTAAGGTTAGGGTTGGTGTAAGGAGTAAGGTCAGTGTTAGTCTAAGAATTAGGCGTAGGGTCGGGGTTATGGTTAGGGTTAGGCTAAGGATTAGGGTTATGGTTAGGGTTAGGGTAAGGGTTAGGGGTAAGGTTAGGGTTGGTGTAAGGATTAGGGTTAGGGTTAGTGTTATGCTAAGGGTTAGGTTAAGGTAGGGGTCAGCGTTTGAGTTAGGGTTAGGGTAAGGGTAAGGGTTATGATTAAGGTTAGGGTAATTGTAAGTATGAGGATTAGAGTTAGGATTAGGTTTAGGGTTAGGGTTAGGGTTAGGGTTAGGGTTAGAGCTTGGTAACGGTTAGCATTAGGGTCATAGTTATGGTAAATGTAAGGGTTAGGGTTAGAGGTTGGATTACGGTTAGGGTTAGGAATAAGATTAGGGTAAGGCTTATTGTTAAGGTTAGGCTAAGGATTAGGTTAAGAGTTAGGGTTAGGGTTTGGGATAGGGTTAGGGTTGGGGTTAGGGTTAGTGTTAGGCTGAGGATTATGTTCAGGAATAGGGCTAGGGTAAGGGTTAGGGGTAAGGTTAGGGTTGGTGTAAGGATTAGGGTTAGGGTTAGTCTAAGGATTAGGCGTAGGTTCGGGGTTATGGTTAGGGTTAGGCTAAGGATTAGGGTTATGGTTAGGGTTAGGGTAAGGGTTAGGGGTAAGGTTCGGGCTGGTGTAAGGATTAGGAATAGGGTTAGTGTTATGGTAAGGGTTGGGTTAAGGTAGGGGTCAGCGTTAGAGTTGAGGTTAGGGTAAGGGTTATGATTAGGGTTAGGGTTAGGGAAATTGTAAGGATGAGGATTAGTGTTAGGGTTAGGGTAATTGTTAGGGTTAGGGCTAGGGTTAGGGTTAGGGTTAGGGTTAGGGTTAGGGTTAGGGTTAGGGTTAGGGTTAGGGTTAGGGTTAGGATTAGGGTTATTGTAAGGATTAGGGTTAGGGTTAGGGTTAGAGTAAGGGATAGGGTTAGCGTTAGAGGTTGGATTACGGTTAGGGTTAGGAATAAGATTAGGGTTAGGGTTAGAGTTAAGGTTAGGCTAAGGGTTAGGTTTAGAGTAAGGGTTAGGGTTTGGGATAGGGTCAGGGTTGGGGTTAGGGTTAGGGTCAGGCAGAGGATTCTGGTCAGGGATAGGGTTAGGGTTAGGGTTAGGGTTAGGGTTAGGGTTAGAGTAAGGGATAGGGTTTGGTAAGGGTTAGCATC
>CBDALO010000076.1:0-30811 GCA_965196985.1 Gammaproteobacteria bacterium
TATTTTATCTTTCCTAACGGCTTATTTCGCCATTTCTTTAAATCTTCATCCAACAATTTAGCGCAACGGCTTACCTCTGTGCTTGAAATATCTGTTCCACAGAGTTACTTTAGCACCTTTTCAACTTTGCGCGTGGAAACCCCAT
Organism: Gammaproteobacteria bacterium; assembly: GCA_965196985.1. Taxonomy (GTDB): domain Bacteria; phylum Pseudomonadota; class Gammaproteobacteria; order UBA12402; family UBA12402; genus 2-12-FULL-35-23. Next base: position 146 of record CBDALO010000076.1, read on the forward strand.
GCACATACATTTCAGCGACAGCCAGCTTAAGTGCTCTATCAGAGCGTACACCTCGCTCTAAGACTGATGGATAGAAGGCTTCATTGGAGTCTCTAACCTGCGGTATCTGTAGCTCAAGCTGACCTTGACCTGTGTTAATTAACCTTGGTTTAAAGCCGTTCGCATATCCGTTTCTATCGCCAGTTCGCTCATAAGGACTGGCATTTAAATGGCGCTCCCTTTCTATTAACATAGCCTCATTCATCAACCTGGAGACAAGCTTAGGTAAAGCTTCAAACCCCTCCATCGCTAAAACATGTATGGCTTCTTCGATTAAGTTCTCATTTTTATAGCAGCTCATTGTCATTCCTCTTTTTTGGTTAAGTTTACCTTAAAAGGAATTTCTAATCTGACTGAGTCGCCTGCTTATTTTCAGCAAGTCAATGGAATTTACAGAAAGGATGGCGCACTAGCTGAAGCGCAAACTTCGCCATGGAAAGAAGGCAACACCTTCATACGGTTTATTCGAATTACTTTTTCTCATTTTCCGCCAAGTTTTACGTAATCCCGCCGCAGCCATCATGATGCTGACGTTGTTTCAAGTGATGATATTGCCTCAAGCTGAAGCAAAAAAAGACTTTGATTGGAGTGAAGTGCCGGAGGATTTGGATTTTCAGGAGATGGATCCAAGGGATTCTGAAGTTAGAGAAATGGATCTAGACGTCACGGATTTAACTGGTCAAGCACAGGTTCATGAGATTACCGATTTAATAACACAGGATATCACTGAAGAATACCGGCGGTATCTAGCTGTTTAAAGCAGTAACAGTACAGATTGTTTGACGTTACCCACTAACCACGACTCATTTTTTAAAGTCATTGGTGGGGCAATGAATGATTATGCTAATGGTGTTGTTATTGATCAGGATGATAATGTTTGGGTTTGTGGTGAAACACATAGCATTAATGTCACAAACGCTGATGTTTTTGTGGCCAAACTGTCTCCTTTAGGAGAGTTATTGTTGGCACTTCGTTTTGGTGGTAGTGACTATGATGTTTGTAATGCATTGGCAGTTGATGCACAAAATGTGGTGTGGATTGCGGGGACGACAGTTAGCTTTGGGCTGTCATATAACGATGTCTTGCTGGCTAAGATTAATTCAGATGGAAGTTTATTTGGAGTTGTTCGTTGGGGTGGTGAGTATGGCGATTCTGCTTCGGCGTTGGCAATTGATTCTCAAGGGGCAATATGGCTAGCAGGTAATACATATAGCTTTGGCTCGGCGGATTCGGATGTTTTTGTGGCAAAGTTTGCTTCTGATGGCGGTTTATTGAAGGCGGTACGTTGGGGCGGCACAAATTATGATAGTGCTAATGGCTTGGCTATTGATGCGATAGGTTCGGTTTGGGTGACCGGACAAACGAAAAGCTTTGGTGCTTCTGGTTGGGACATGTTTTTATTAAAAGTCTTGCCCAATGTGCACATGGACAAAGCGTTACTTTGGGGTGGTGACGACGATGATTATGGCAATAAGCTGGCAGTTGATAGTCAAGGGTTTGTGTGGGTAGTGGGCTCAACAGAAAGCTTTGGTGCGAGTGGCTTAGATGCTTTTCTCGCTCAATTTTCGTCAGATGCTAACTTGCAAAAGGTAGTGCGTTGGGGTGGGTCATATTGGGATTATTGTTACGGTATAGCCATCGACGCGCAAGATGCTATATGGGCTTTGGGTCATGTTGGGATTGATGATGGTGCTGGTAACGTTAACAGTGATATGTTTCTTGCACAATTTTCTTCATCGAGTGATTTGGGATGGGCATATCGATGGGGGGGCAGGGGATGAGTTCGTTTCAACTTTAACGCTTGATAAGTATGGCTTTCCTTATATGGTTGGTTATACAGAAAGTTTTGGAGCTGGATATAGAGATATTTTTTTAGTAAAGGCTAATCAAACTAGGCGCATAGAAGGTGCTTTTGCAGAAGTTTTACAAACTGAACTAACTAGTTTACCCATTACACTGTCAAAACCCGTTAACCCTGTTAGCACGAGTTATTTCTCTGTTTTTGAAGCTAGTACCGATGTTTTTTCACTAATTGATAGAAGCTCAGTTCAGGTTAATGTAACTGAATTTTTATTCTACCAAAATTCTGATGAGGTTAATCAATGGCAAGGGCCTAAGGGGGTTGAATTTCAATACACTTTGTTATTCTGAGAACTACCCAAAATTGTTATCTCCCTACCTGAACTGAATTCGATAATTCTTTTTGTTCTTCTTGAGAAACACTATTTTCTTTAAAAAATTGCTCTACTAAGTGATACGTTAGAAGTTTTCTAATACCCTTCGCAATAAAGTGTCGTGTCACCTTGCCCTTACCATCTCCTAATTTAGCTAGCATAATTGCGTAATCGTCATAAGCTTTTTCCTTACCTATCTCATACAAATATGAGGCCACATAAAAACATACAGCCAGTAGATTTTGTATCCCTTTAAAATTTTTTATCTGCATATTTTCCCAGCCTAGTCCTTCCTTGAGAAATTTAAAAACATATTCAATTTTCGCACGAGATAGATAGGCTATGTATACCTCATACGCCTCATCAAAAGTCGTTACTTTTTTATTAGTTAATAGCAGCATGTCATTCTTAAAAATTCTCCTACCATCTCTGCCTGTAATTTGGATTTTAATTGCATTGATGTTCTCAAACTCTCCAAAATAAATAGTTATTTTTCCGTCTTGTACGCAATTCTTTCCAACTGTTAACTTTTGGAATTGCTTTTCGCCTTGAGCATCAAAATCAGCGTTAATCAGCTTAAGCTTTTTACCATCATCACCTCTACCTTCTATTGTTCTTGTTATTTTTGAGCGAATAATAAAGTCTTGATCTAGGTTTGTATCAATTAGTGAGAGATAGTCATTATCATCAAACTCTCTATCTAGAATATGGGTAATGGTTGCATCTTCATTCTTTGATTTTAGGCAGATTCCTATTTTTTCTATTTCACGAATAGACAGCAGCTTTTTATTAAAGTAATCACCAGATTCATAAAGACTCTTGGCCTCTTTATCTCCCTCAAATGGCTTTCCAGCCTCTATTTTCTTAATATGCTCAGCTTTTAAAAACTTAGGGTCTTTATTGCTGTAGCTTACATGCGATAGTAGATGCACAGCCTTATCACCAGGTACTAATGCAACTGCGTTATGCGTGCTGTAACCATTGATAATATCCCCGTCCAGACTCCTTACTTTACCTAGATTTTCAGTTTGCTTGCTATGTGGCTTTCTAATATCAGAAGGATCATGAAGAACATCAATTTTACTGGCGTGTGAAAGTTTTTCACAGCTCTGTTCTAGCAATACATCATTTGTTTTTATTGGATCTAAATCGGTGCTTTTATTTTCACCGGTAAGTGTACGAATCATCTTTTTATACTCATTGTTATCTTTTGATGAACTGAACAACTTACAACTACCTTCAGTTAATAGCTTTCCTACAATCGTCGATAGATTTTTTTAAAACAACTTTCCCAGTTAATTTTGAAAAAAGAGGGGCAGCGTAATCGGCGAAGTTTAACATTTATACTCATCTCGTTAGTCTTGTTAAAAAGACAAAGCATAGTCATTTTTACACAATATTTCAGCATTATTTTGCTGATTTAAATTTTGGGTAGTTTTCAGTGTTATTAGAAAGTTTTTCTAGTCGTTACTCTTCTAGTGATTTGTATTTACAGCTAGTTGATGGCACATCATTGCCAGGCTGGTTGCGATATGATGCTACCAAAGGAAAGGTAGTAGGGTTATGGCCTGTCACTAGTCAGTTGGATAGCGTACGTGTCAAGATAAGGCATAAGCGTGCTTCAGTTCATGTGTTATTAGATTTTGTCGTATCAGATAGTCAGTGCTCAGTTGAGCAAACAGTTATTAATGGTTTGTCTAAGAGTTCTATCAAAGCACTTGATTATGACAGCCAAGGCTCTCTTGTAGTTTTGAGTAATACCAGAAACTTTGATGCGGATGGGCTGGATATTTTGTTAGCTACTTTTTCTTCCAAAGGTGATTTGATTCGTGCATTACGTCTTGGTGGCTTACGGGATGATTCTGGTAGAGCTTTAGTTATAGATACTGATGGTTCAGTATGGATAGCGGGTTATAGTGAACGCTTTGGGTTAGGAGCGAACGATGCTTTTTTAGTGCAGCTTTCTCCTTCGCATGAGCTGATTACAGCGAAAGTTTTTGGAGCTGAAAGGAATGACGTATTTCAGGCATTAACGCTTGATAATCAAGGTTCAATTTGGGTTGTTGGTGAAACCTATAGTTTTGGTGTTGATGAGCGCGATATTTTATTAACAAAATTTTCTCCAAAGGGTGAATTGATAGAGGCCTTGCGTTTTGGTGGTACGTACACAGACTTTGGTAATGCTTTGGCAGTAGACTCACAAAATACTATCTGGCTTGCTTCGACAGTGCAAAGTTTTGGGGCAAGTGGAAGTGATTTATTGCTGGTAAGCCTTACATCAGATGCCAATGTATTGAGAGCTTTTCGTTGGGGAGGTTCAGGTAATGAGTATATTTATTCCCTTCTAGTAGATGCTAATGGCAAGTTGTGGGTGGCTGGAAGTTTAGGTAGTTTTGGCGCAGAGAATGATGATGCTTTTTGGGTTAAGTTTTCGCCTGAAGGAGTGCTGGAAAAAGCCTTTCGCTGGGGAGGGAGTAATTATGATTTGGCTACAGCAAGTGCCATTGATGGGCAAGGTCTAATTTGGGTCTATGGAAGAACTTATAGCTTTAGTGCTGGAGATCAGGGAAATGCCTTTGTTTTACAACTGACTTCTGCCGGGGATGTGCAAAAGGCTATTCGGTTAGATGCATTTTCAGGTGACGCTGATATAGCTGGGCTTGTGATTAACGCTCAGGGGCAAGTTAGTATTGCCGGAAATGAGCTTATTGTTCAAGGTGTAGAAAAGCAGTTTGCTCATCAAGCAGTTAACGTTTACACAGCATTTTCAGACTTTATTGAGATTGCTTAAGGGGCAGTTAGTATTGCTTCTATAGCAAGTAATGTTGCTAATGTTGTTGATACTGTTAGGTCTTCAATAGTTAGTTTGCCAAATGTAACAATTGATGTTTTGCCTACATTAAATAGTAGCCTGCTTGGTGACGTCGATCACAGGCGATACCCTTTATCGGCAGTAGCACCTTTGTCTCAGCAGATTAATATCAACGAGGTTTTCTCAACAAAAATTTTATCTCCAGGCTATGAACTTGATTCCAAAGAGGGGCTTGATGTTTCTGTATTACCCGGTTGGCTACAGTTTTATTTTACGGATAGTGAGGGGTGCTGCCTTTATATAATGTAGAATATATAGCATAATATACACTTTAACATGATGAAGGATGGTGTTTGGATGTCAGCTAGAATTATCTCTGATGAAAATAATGAATTAACTATTGAACTCAAGCTTCCACTAAAAGGATCCATGCTTGAATGTGAGGACGCAATTCTTGATGGGCTTAATGAGGTTGGAACATTAGCCACTGAAAAAGCTTTAAGTAAGTTTGATGCAGATGGCTCTCCTATCCATGTTGGAAAAATAAAGCTAACAGCACGAAGTAGAGATGAAGCAAATTACCAAACGCCTTATGGAGTTGCTCGAGTTAAGCGTTATGTTTATCAAACCTCTAAAGGCGGTAAGATCTTTTGTCCTTTAGAAGATAAGGCTAGAATTATCCAAGGATCAACACCGCGATTTGCAAAAATAATCTCACATAAATACTCAAACTTACCTGCTCCTAGTGTTATTGATGATCTCAAGGTCAATCATAACCGTAAAATCTCACATTCATACTTGCAACGGGCAACTGATTTTGTTGGCGGTATTGCACAAGCCAAAGAGGCTGAGTGGGAATATGAAGAGCCAAAGCTTGATGCAGGCGTTGAGATGCTAAGCATTAGCTTAGATGGTGCATATGTCCTCACCGTTGATGATGGTTATAGAGAGAGCATGGTTGGAACTATTTCCATGTATGATAAGCATGGTGAACGCCTGCACACAACCTACGTTGCAGCATCACCAGAATATGGAAAAGATGAATTCTTTAATAGGCTTGAAAAGGAAATAAAGCTGAAAAAAAAATATTACCCTGATGCTAAAACAATTGGCGTTGCTGATGGAGCAAAAAATAATTGGCCATTTCTAAAAAAACATACTGATACGCAAATTTTAGATTTTTGGCATGCAACTGAATATCTCGGCGAAGCATCAAGGGCAATATTTACCAAAAAATCTGAAAGAGATGAGCGTGATGTTTGGCTCGAAGAGCGATGTCATGATTTAAAGCACAAGAAAGGTGCGGCAGGTAGAATACTTGCTGAGCTTAAAGAGCATGTAAATAAAAAACTGAATAAATCGCTTAGAGAAAAGCTAGAAGGAACAATTACGTATTTTGAAAATAATATTAAAGAAAAGCGAATGTCGTATCATAATTTGATTAAGCAGAATGCACCAATTGGCTCTGGCGTCACTGAAGCAGCATGTAAAACAATTGTTAAACAAAGATTAGGCGGATCAGGAATGCGCTGGAAAGACAAGGGAATGAAAATTGTTTTATGCTTGAGAACACTAGTAAAGACTAAAGGAAGATGGGATCAGTTTTGGGAGAAGGTTAATGATTTTGGCGTGCCAGCAGTAATATAGCCTACATTATATAGAGGCAGCACCCATAGTGAGTTAGGTGGAATTCCTAAAGGTTTAGTACGAGGACAGTATCCTGTCGGTATCGTTGTTAGGGATGTAGCAAGCAGGGTGTTCCATTATCAAATGATAATTGACGTGCCTAATACACCACCTTCTTATCAAGGTGATAACAACTTAACAATGAGTGTTGAGGGACTAGTTTCACTAAATACTGTGGCAAAGGGGTTTCGTGACGTTGAGGGGGATAGTTATAAATTTGGTTTGGCAACGCAGCCAGAGCCACCATTATGGCTTATCGTTAATCAAGATACGGGTATTATTTCAGCGATAATGATTTCTGATTATCAGGGGAGTTACCTGGTTAATATTACCGCTACTGATTCGTGTGGGGACAATACGGCCTGTGGTAAGGTCGGTTGGCAGTTATTTAATGTCACTGTGCCAAACAGACAGCCCTATTTTCAATTTGATTTGACAGCACCTTCTATTATCCAATTAGGCACGACAGAGCGTTTCCAATATACCGTGTTAAGTGACACGGTTTTAGATCCTGATGGCGATAAGATCTTATGGTCAGTAAGGTTGGCTGATGGCGGTGATTTGCCAACAGGGTTAAGTTTTAATGCTGTGACTAGAATGTTAAGTGGGCTACCAACAGCCGGAGTTTATAACGTAACACTGGTTGCTTCAGATGGTTACGGTGGTACAGTCAATCAGACCATCGTGTTGCGAGTGAACAGCCAGCCAGTTGCGAATAGGACCGACGTGTTGGTGATGTTACCCGGCATTCATCAGTCTTTTGCTTGGAAGTTGCCTGCGGACTTATTGGTGGATGCTGATGGTGATGTGATTAGCTACCGCCTGGTTCGAACGAACCCTGAATACCTGGTGCCGACTTGGTTGAGTTTTAACGGAACGGTATTAAGTGGTACCCCAACGGCGAATAACCATCAGCCGGTTCAGTTATTACTTGAGGGCAAAGATCCGTTTGGTGGTGTGGGGCAAATACCACTAGCGTTGACGATTGATAATTTATCCCCCGTTGCCCAAGTGGCCTTACCCTCGCCAGATACTCTACAAGTGGGTGAGGAATTAAGTTACACCTTGCCTCGTGATGCTTTCTTAGATCATGAAGGGGATAGCTTGCAAAGCCGCGCCTTATTACTTTCCGATGACGGTCATTTGCCTGGTTTTTTAAGTTTTAATCCCATTACTCGAACCTTATCGGGTATGACCACGCCAACCAGTGCGGGTCGTCACCGAGTGGTCTTCCAGGTGGCAGATGGTCATGGTGGCTTTGCCAATAGCAGCGTTGTTGAATTTCATATCAATACCCCACCTACCGCAGCGACTCAGCCATGGTCTATCACTTCGCTTCCTGTGGGACAAGCGTTTTCATCTGAGTTGCCGATTGATTTTATGATTGATGCTGATGGTGACCGTTTGATTTATTCGTTAGTGCGCACCAACCCAGAGGGTGCTGCCTTTATATAATGTAGAAAATATAGCATAATATACACTTTAACTTGATTACGGATGGTGTTTGGATGTTAGCTAGAATTCTCTCTGATGAAAATAATGAATTAACTATTGAGCTCAAGCTTCCACTAAAAGGATCCATGCTTGAATGTGAGGATGCAATTCTTGACGGCCTTAATGAGGTTGGAACATTAGCCACTGAAAAAGCTTTAAGTAAGTTTGATGCAGATGGCTCTCCTATCCATGTTGGAAAAATAAAGCTAACAGCACGAAGTAGAGATGAAGCAAATTACCAAACGCCTTATGGAGTTGCTCGAGTTAAGCGTTATGTTTATCAAACCTCTAAAGGCGGGAAGATCTTTTGTCCTTTAGAAGATAAGGCTAGAATTATCCAAGGATCAACACCGCGATTTGCAAAAATAATCTCACATAAATACTCAAACTTACCTGCTCCTAGTGTTATTGATGATCTCAAGGTCAATCATAACCGTAAAATCTCACATTCATACTTGCAACGGGCAACTGATTTTGTTGGCGGTATTGCACAAGCCAAAGAGGCTGAGTGGGAATATGAAGAGCCAAAGCTTGATGCAGGCATTGAGATGCTAAGTATTAGCTTAGATGGTGCATATGTTCTCACCGTTGATGATGGTTATAGAGAGAGCATGGTTGGAACTATTTCCATGTATGATAAGCATGGTGCACGCCTGCACACAACCTACGTTGCAGCATCACCAGAATATGGAAAAGATGAATTCTTTAATAGGCTTGAAAAGGAAATAAAGCTGAAAAAGAAATATTACCCTGATGCTAAAACAATTGGCGTTGCTGATGGAGCAAAAAATAATTGGCCATTTCTAAAAAAACATACTGATACGCAAATTTTAGATTTTTGGCATGCAACTGAATATCTCGGCGAAGCATCAAAGGCAGTATTTACCAAAAAATCTGAAAGAGATGAGCGTGATGTTTGGCTCGAAGAGAGATGTCATGACTTAAAGCACAAGAAAGGTGCGGCAGGTAGAATACTTGCTGAGCTTAAAGAGCATCTAAATAAAAAACTGAATAAATCGCTTAGAGAAAAGCTAGAAGGAACAATTACGTATTTTGAAAATAATATTAAAGAAAAGCGAATGTCGTATCATAATTTGATTAAGCAGAATGCACCAATTGGCTCTGGCGTCACTGAAGCAGCATGTAAAACAATTGTTAAACAAAGATTAGGCGGATCAGGAATGCGCTGGAAAGACAAGGGAATGAAAATCGTTTTATGCTTGAGAACACTAGTAAAGACTAAAGGCAGATGGGATCAGTTTTGGGAGAAGGTCAATGATTTTGGCGTGCCAGCAGCAATATAGCCTACATTATATAGAGGCAGCACCCAACCCAGAGTACCTAGTGCCCGGTTGGCTAAAGTTAGAAAACAAAACTTTACTTGGCACTGCTCCTGCGAACAATCATCAAGCGATCGTGGTGCAGTTGCAAGGGGAAGATGGTTTTGGTGGCAAGGCTTACCGTTTAGTGTCGATGACAATTCCGAACTCAGCGCCAGTGATTAATCGAGAACTAGGGGTAATTACTGCGTTTGCGGGTGAGCTGAAGATGTATATTGTGTCACGGGATGCGATTCAAGATGTTGATGGTGATGATTTATCGTTTGCTGCCATGCAACGAGATCAAACGCCCTTGCCGGATTGGGCTATTCATTTCCACTTGGTAGGGTATAAACCTTCGCCTTTAGGCGGAAATGTCTTTAGCAAACCTATCACCAGCCAGAATGTGATGTATTAGAATCGCTTTTTATTTTTAATAAGGGAGCGATCTAAATGACTGGAGCAAACAACTATAGGAAAGGCGCGCATACGGTACTGGATTTAAAATATCATTTTGTATGGAAGACAAAATATGGATATCCAGTGTTATGTGGGGATATAGGTTTAGGAGCAAGAAGCATTTTGCGAGAGATCTGTGCTGAGAAGGGGATGAGGATATTGAGGGGGAATGTGAGGTCGAATCACATTCACCTTCTAATTGAGGCGCCGAGCCACTTATCGGTATCAAAGATGGCTCAATATTTGAAAGGTAAAAGTGCCTATCGACTATTGAGAGAATTTAGGAGTACGCTTGGCAAGAAATACTGGGGCAATCATCTCTGGTCGAGAGGGTATTTTTGCGCAACGGTTGGTTCTGTAACAGAAGAGCAGGTCAAACGCTACATAGAGAATCAAGATGATACGCCGGGGGTGCTGCCTTTATATAATGTAGAAAATATAGCATAATATACACTTTAACTTGATTACGGATGGTGTTTGGATGTTAGCTAGAATTCTCTCTGATGAAAATAATGAATTAACTATTGAGCTCAAGCTTCCACTAAAAGGATCCATGCTTGAATGTGAGGATGCAATTCTTGACGGCCTTAATGAGGTTGGAACATTAGCCACTGAAAAAGCTTTAAGTAAGTTTGATGCAGATGGCTCTCCTATCCATGTTGGAAAAATAAAGCTAACAGCACGAAGTAGAGATGAAGCAAATTACCAAACGCCTTATGGAGTTGCTCGAGTTAAGCGTTATGTTTATCAAACCTCTAAAGGCGGGAAGATCTTTTGTCCTTTAGAAGATAAGGCTAGAATTATCCAAGGATCAACACCGCGATTTGCAAAAATAATCTCACATAAATACTCAAACTTACCTGCTCCTAGTGTTATTGATGATCTCAAGGTCAATCATAACCGTAAAATCTCACATTCATACTTGCAACGGGCAACTGATTTTGTTGGCGGTATTGCACAAGCCAAAGAGGCTGAGTGGGAATATGAAGAGCCAAAGCTTGATGCAGGCATTGAGATGCTAAGTATTAGCTTAGATGGTGCATATGTTCTCACCGTTGATGATGGTTATAGAGAGAGCATGGTTGGAACTATTTCCATGTATGATAAGCATGGTGCACGCCTGCACACAACCTACGTTGCAGCATCACCAGAATATGGAAAAGATGAATTCTTTAATAGGCTTGAAAAGGAAATAAAGCTGAAAAAGAAATATTACCCTGATGCTAAAACAATTGGCGTTGCTGATGGAGCAAAAAATAATTGGCCATTTCTAAAAAAACATACTGATACGCAAATTTTAGATTTTTGGCATGCAACTGAATATCTCGGCGAAGCATCAAAGGCAGTATTTACCAAAAAATCTGAAAGAGATGAGCGTGATGTTTGGCTCGAAGAGAGATGTCATGACTTAAAGCACAAGAAAGGTGCGGCAGGTAGAATACTTGCTGAGCTTAAAGAGCATCTAAATAAAAAACTGAATAAATCGCTTAGAGAAAAGCTAGAAGGAACAATTACGTATTTTGAAAATAATATTAAAGAAAAGCGAATGTCGTATCATAATTTGATTAAGCAGAATGCACCAATTGGCTCTGGCGTCACTGAAGCAGCATGTAAAACAATTGTTAAACAAAGATTAGGGGGATCAGGAATGCGCTGGAAAGACAAGGGAATGAAAATCGTTTTATGCTTGAGAACACTAGTAAAGACTAAAGGCAGATGGGATCAGTTTTGGGAGAAGGTCAATGATTTTGGCGTGCCAGCAGCAATATAGCCTACATTATATAGAGGCAGCACCCTACGCCGGAGGGTTTTCAGGTATGGGATGAGGAAGAGCTTAAGTCGGATTAATCCGAACCGTTTAAACGGCTTTAGCCGTAATGAGGCTTCAGCCTCTGTACCAAACCCCCACCTTTAGGTGGGGGTCAAGTTGATTTATCAGGGATTAACAGTTTTAACTTGGTGCCAAAATCTGGAGACCAAGGGAATTACACGTTTGTATTAACGGCGGTTAATACACAAGGGGCTAAGATAGCGACTGAGTTGTCCGTGTTGATTCCTAATCGTGCATCTGAGTTGATAACGGATTATGCAGAACAGCATTTAGGAATATTTAATAAGCTCAGCTATGCGGTACACGGGCATTTCACGGATGCGGATGGGGATGTGTTGACTTATGAGATCACTAAGCCGAAATGGATAGCCTATGATGCGGCGACCAAAACGTTATCGGGTGATCCTCCGAACGTTTTTTATCGTTATCAGGTAGCGATTACAGCACTGGATGGTCACGGTGGGAAGGCTCATGCACGACTAAACATTCATGTTGATCCAACGGATGTCAGTTTAAGTTCAGTGCAGCAGTTGCAGCTGGCTTTTTCAGGGTTGACGGGTTTGGGTTTGTTGACATTGGCTTCGGTCTTTCTTGCCAAAAGGCACTGTAAGAGGGTGCTGCCTTTATATAATGTAGAAAATATAGCATAATATACACTTTAACTTGATTACGGATGGTGTTTGGATGTTAGCTAGAATTCTCTCTGATGAAAATAATGAATTAACTATTGAGCTCAAGCTTCCACTAAAAGGATCCATGCTTGAATGTGAGGATGCAATTCTTGACGGCCTTAATGAGGTTGGAACATTAGCCACTGAAAAAGCTTTAAGTAAGTTTGATGCAGATGGCTCTCCTATCCATGTTGGAAAAATAAAGCTAACAGCACGAAGTAGAGATGAAGCAAATTACCAAACGCCTTATGGAGTTGCTCGAGTTAAGCGTTATGTTTATCAAACCTCTAAAGGCGGGAAGATCTTTTGTCCTTTAGAAGATAAGGCTAGAATTATCCAAGGATCAACACCGCGATTTGCAAAAATAATCTCACATAAATACTCAAACTTACCTGCTCCTAGTGTTATTGATGATCTCAAGGTCAATCATAACCGTAAAATCTCACATTCATACTTGCAACGGGCAACTGATTTTGTTGGCGGTATTGCACAAGCCAAAGAGGCTGAGTGGGAATATGAAGAGCCAAAGCTTGATGCAGGCATTGAGATGCTAAGTATTAGCTTAGATGGTGCATATGTTCTCACCGTTGATGATGGTTATAGAGAGAGCATGGTTGGAACTATTTCCATGTATGATAAGCATGGTGCACGCCTGCACACAACCTACGTTGCAGCATCACCAGAATATGGAAAAGATGAATTCTTTAATAGGCTTGAAAAGGAAATAAAGCTGAAAAAGAAATATTACCCTGATGCTAAAACAATTGGCGTTGCTGATGGAGCAAAAAATAATTGGCCATTTCTAAAAAAACATACTGATACGCAAATTTTAGATTTTTGGCATGCAACTGAATATCTCGGCGAAGCATCAAAGGCAGTATTTACCAAAAAATCTGAAAGAGATGAGCGTGATGTTTGGCTCGAAGAGAGATGTCATGACTTAAAGCACAAGAAAGGTGCGGCAGGTAGAATACTTGCTGAGCTTAAAGAGCATCTAAATAAAAAACTGAATAAATCGCTTAGAGAAAAGCTAGAAGGAACAATTACGTATTTTGAAAATAATATTAAAGAAAAGCGAATGTCGTATCATAATTTGATTAAGCAGAATGCACCAATTGGCTCTGGCGTCACTGAAGCAGCATGTAAAACAATTGTTAAACAAAGATTAGGGGGATCAGGAATGCGCTGGAAAGACAAGGGAATGAAAATCGTTTTATGCTTGAGAACACTAGTAAAGACTAAAGGCAGATGGGATCAGTTTTGGGAGAAGGTCAATGATTTTGGCGTGCCAGCAGCAATATAGCCTACATTATATAGAGGCAGCACCCCTGTAAGATTAGGCGAGCAGAGCAGCAGGCACGAGAGATTATGCGGGCGTGGTTGAGCAGCCAAGACAGTGCGTCGACGGGGTTTGTAGAAGGATTTAGCTATGAACGAGACGTGCTTGGTGCGGTTGCTGATTTAAAAGGCCAATTGACGACGGCGAATAGGCAGACGGATAGAGAACGTTTAAAGCGACCCTTTCAGCGCATGGAGTTTGCGCTTAAGTATTACTATGGGCAGACCAACCCAGAAGAGGCGGCAACGATTACGGGGATTTTAATCAATAGTGGGTTTGTTCATGCACTGTTGGCAACGACTCGGATGGCGATAGTGGATGCTTGGCCACAGCCGTTACAAAGGACACTGGCGAGCTTTTTGCACTTTTCGGTTCGTTTGTTGTGGCTTTGTCATACGGGGCAGGGGCAAAAGCTTGATGAGGAGCATAAGTCGGTTTTATTGGAAGGGTTGCATGGTTTATGTGGTGAGCTGGCGCCGCCGACGTTGTCTTTTTTAAAGTCTGCGTCTCAGGGTAGCCTGGAGGTTTTCCTGACCTTATGTTTAGCGAGAGAAGCGGCATTGGGAATTCAAGATAGATCGACGTGGAGTGGAGTGGCGATGCATGTGGTGCAAAAGCTGTTATCGCCAGTCGGGATGTTGAAGTTGTTGAGAGATTTGTGGCGCAATGCGCCGGAAGGTTGGTATCCGGAATTGATTGCATTGGAGCAGCAGGTGGGTTCGTTGGTACGCTCGGCGGAATTGTCGACAGAAGTTGCTAAGGTGCAAGAGCGGGCGATGAAGCACAGTGGTTATAAGGCGTTTCGTTATGGTTTAAGGACTTTAGTTTGGCTGAAGTTGCAACGTCTGGCTTCGTTAGACAGGACTTTACAACAGCAACTTAGGCACGGGACTTCAATTCAATTAGGGACGGTGGAGCTTGATGATGGGCCTAAAGGTTGTTGTGATCTGCGTAGCGAACTTTGTGGCAGCCGTGGTTCAGCGCGTGCTAGGCCACGATTGACTCGAGGTGCTTCAACTCGGTCGAGTTTTTTTGGTGATTCAACGCGGGCAGCTAGAGCAGCAAGTGCAAGTCTTGAAGGAGATGGGCGCAAGAGTTTTCAAGTGTATGACAATCCGATGAGTGATGCTTGATAAGCAGGGTGAGGTTTGTCGCTTTGATGAGGTGTAGCGCGGATTGAGCGTTAGCGAAAATCCGGGGTTGAGTTTGACTAGCCCCCGAATTATCAAATGATACGTATTTTCAATTTGGGCTACAAGATCGTTGTTTGCGTACAGATTTTAAAAGAGATTATAAGGATGAAGCGTTCAGTTAAAAAACTTAAGAGTCCTAAACGTTCAAGGCAAGATAAGGAATCAGCCACGCCTTCGTACGGTTTTTACGAGTTACTTTTTCTCACTTTTCGTCGTCTGTTACGAAACCCTACAGCAGCGATCATGATGCTGACTTTGTTCCAAGTGATGACGCTCCCACAAGCCGAGGCGAAAAAGGATTTTGATTGGAGTGGAATGCCTGAAGGTTTAGATCTTGATATGCATGAAATGGATCCACAGGACCTTGATGTTCGAGAAATGGATTTGGATGTGACAGATTTGACGGATCAAATGCAGACTCAAGAGCTTACTGATTTACGAACAGAAGATATTACCAAAGTATATCAACGGTATCTTGCAACTGAGGATGGTGCGTTTGCCAATTGTTTGCCGCCAAGTAATGCGACACATAAACCATATTTATTTGACACCATAGGCACTAGTGACGTGGAGTATGGGTATGATATAGCGACTGCTGAAGACGGTTCGGTATGGGTCACAGGGCTTATAGCGGAGAATACGACCGCTCTTGATAGAGATGTATTACTTTTAAAATATTCTTCAACAGGAAGTCTGCTTCATGCCTTAAAGTGGGGAGGTGCATTAAAGGACGAAGGTTGGGCGTTGGCGATAGATTCACATAGCTCTGTTTGGCTTACGGGTTTTACGCAAAGTTTTAAGTCAGGTGGAGACGACGTATTATTACTAAAGTTCTCTTCAGAATGTGAATTGCTAAAGGCATTAACATGGGGAAATACTATTGGCTATCAACAAGGGCGTACGCTGGTAATAGACTCACAGGATACCTTATACATTTCAGGTATTAGTAGTGGTATCAGTGCTGGTGGTTATGATGCCTTGTTCTTAAAGATTTCTTCTGAAGGAGCGCTATTACAGTCCTTGGCATGGGGAGGTTCAAATACCGAGCATATTTCTTCGTTAGCAATAGATGGACAAGGTGCATTATGGGGGACAGGGTTCACAAAAAGTTTTGGCGCCAGTGGCTTTGATGTGCTCGTCGTAAAATTCTCGTCATCTGGTGAGTTACTGAAGGCATTAACGTGGGGAAGGGGTCTTGAGGATTGGGGCAAATCAATCGTGGTTGATAGTCAAGAGAGGGTGTGGATAGGAGGACATACAGATAGTTTTGGTTCAAGTGGTGATAGGGATGCTTTAATTTTAAATATTTCTCCAGAGGGCAAGTTACTGAAAGCCTTAAGTTGGGGTAGTGAATCCGCTGCGGATGCTATTGATGGAGTTGTGATCGATAATCAGGGTTTTTTATGGGCATCTGGTTATACATATAGCTTTGGTGCTGTTGCTGGAGATGCTTTTCTTATGAAATTGTCTCTTTCATCTGAGCTATTAATGGCTGAAAGCTGGGGTGGGACTGCTTGGGATAACGTGTTCTCACTGGCGATAGGAGAGCAAAGTTCGATTTGGATAGCAGGAAAAACCAACAGCTTTGGCGTTAAGAATGGAGACCTTTCTCTGACTAAACTAGATTCACAGGGGCGAATTGAGGGTCTTCATACAAGTGTAACGCAAATTGACTTAACGCATGTAAAACCAGTTAGCCTATCGGTACAGTCACAGAATGTTACAACGGGCACTTTAACTGATATAACCGGCATCTCTTTCATCAATGTTTCCTCTCACGCGTTGGAAATAATCGAACCGACAGTCCGACACTTTGTGTCCTATGAGCTTGCCCTTGTGATTAACAAATTTGAAGTGGCAAAAGGCGTTGCCTTTGATATTGCGTTAACAAAGATCGGTTTTGAAGAAGGGCAGGATGTTACAGGCTTAAGCATATCACGGATCAATAGTACATCGTTACCTAGCTAGTTACAGTATAACGCTAATAACGGCTTGCTAACTGGAACCTGGCCAGTGAATGATGAGACTGATCGACTTGCCTTAACTATAGGTCCAACACAGTTGCCTTTTGAACTTATTGCCAGTGGCTCTGAATGTGCGATGCAGCCAGTCATTCGTATTTTTCCGGAAGTTGATATCCTCGATATGGCTTATGATTCACAGGATACATTGTGGATGACTGGTAGCCTTAATAAGGCTACTGCGGATAAGGATATTTTTCTAGCACGATTATCATCAACGGGTGAGCTCATGAGTGCTCAGAGTTTTGGTGGCACAGCTGACGATATTGCGTACTCTCTGGCGTTTGATAGTACAGGTTCTGTATGGTTGGCCGGAGAGACCAGTAGTTTTGATGTCACTAATAGCAGTGATGCGCTGATCGCTCAATTTTCATCAAGTGGCAGTTTAATGAAAGCACTGTGTTGGGGTGGTGAGTTTAATGATTATGCTGATGCATTAATTATTGGTGAGGGTGATTCTGTGATAGAGCGTTATTTTGTCTGTAAAAACCAACTTCAGTACTTAGAAAAACCTTTAAAATTCTAAATGGCACTCTATTGTACCTGTCTCATCGCATAATATCTTAAATTAATTATGCTAATCAATCTAAAAAATTATTTATACCTCAAATTTTTCTCCTCTCAAAATAAATTATTAACTTTTAGGTAATAGCAATTATATCTCGTTAATAAGAACAAGAATGATCTATCCTAAAACCCTATGAAGCCTTATTATTCACTTCAACTTAAGTATCTAGGTGATCCGCTCCACTGGTCATCAATTTCCACTAAAACAGCTGATACGAGCCTTAGGCACGATTCAGTATTAGGGAAAATTCCAACTGTATGCGTCCTTCTTTTTACCTCTCTGTTTACGCGCTCAGCTATGTTACTGGTTCTTAATCTTTTTTGATGCGGCCTGTCAAAGTTCATCACTACTAAGCCCTCCGGTATATTCACTTCCAACCAAGAAGAAAGCTCTGGTGCTGTTTGCTGATATTTATCTACCGCCATAGCCAATAGTCTTTCCGACTCATAAATGTTTGAGGCATTAAATATAGCTGTAATCTCCTCAGCTACTGGTTCCTTCATTGAGCGCTTTGGTATGTGAGCCTGAGCATTTTGCTGCAAATGAAATTGGCAGCGTTGCCAAGGAACATTGGGGAACACAGCTCTTCTAGCGGCTTTTAGGCCAGTATGAGCGTCGCTAGTAATCAACTCAATACCATGTATACCTCGCTCAACCAACTGCTGAAGAAAATCACGCCAATGTACCTCAGCCTCTGATAACGCAACAGAAACACCTAGCACTGTTCTCTTGCCGGTTGATTCATCAAAGCCATAGGCTATCAATACCGCACAGTCTTGTACTGTGCCGCTAGTGCGCACCTTCTCATAACGTGCATCTAGCCAAAGATATTTTATCTTTCCTAACGGCTTATTTCGCCATTTCTTTAAATCTTCATCCAACAATTTAGCGCAACGGCTTACCTCTGTGCTTGAAATATCTGTTCCACAGAGTTGCTTTAGCACCTTTTCAACTTTGCGCGTGGAAACCCCATGCACATACATTTCAGCGACAGCCAGCTTAAGTGCTCTATCAGAGCGTACACCTCGCTCTAAGACTGATGGATAGAAGGCTTCATTGGAGTCTCTAACCTGCGGTATCTGTAGCTCAAGCTGACCTTGACCTGTGTTAATTAACCTTGGTTTAAAGCCGTTCGCATATCCGTTTCTATCGCCAGTTCGCTCATAAGGACTGGCATTTAAATGGCGCTCCCTTTCTATTAACATACTGAAAACTACCCAAAATTTAAATCAGCAAAATAATGCTGAAATATTGTGTAAAAATGACTATGCTTTGTCTTTTTAACAAGACTAACGAGATGAGTATAAATGTTAAACTTCGCCGATTACGCTGCCCCTCTTTTTTCAAAATTAACTGGGAAAGTTGTTTTAAAAAAATCTATCGACGATTGTAGGAAAGCTATTAACTGAAGGTAGTTGTAAGTTGTTCAGTTCATCAAAAGATAACAATGAGTATAAAAAGATGATTCGTACACTTACCGGTGAAAATAAAAGCACCGATTTAGATCCAATAAAAACAAATGATGTATTGCTAGAACAGAGCTGTGAAAAACTTTCACACGCCAGTAAAATTGATGTTCTTCATGATCCTTCTGATATTAGAAAGCCACATAGCAAGCAAACTGAAAATCTAGGTAAAGTAAGGAGTCTGGACGGGGATATTATCAATGGTTACAGCACGCATAACGCAGTTGCATTAGTACCTGGTGATAAGGCTGTGCATCTACTATCGCATGTAAGCTACAGCAATAAAGACCCTAAGTTTTTAAAAGCTGAGCATATTAAGAAAATAGAGGCTGGAAAGCCATTTGAGGGAGATAAAGAGGCCAAGAGTCTTTATGAATCTGGTGATTACTTTAATAAAAAGCTGCTGTCTATTCGTGAAATAGAAAAAATAGGAATCTGCCTAAAATCAAAGAATGAAGATGCAACCATTACCCATATTCTAGATAGAGAGTTTGATGATAATGACTATCTCTCACTAATTGATACAAACCTAGATCAAGACTTTATTATTCGCTCAAAAATAACAAGAACAATAGAAGGTAGAGGTGATGATGGTAAAAAGCTTAAGCTGATTAACGCTGATTTTGATGCTCAAGGCGAAAAGCAATTCCAAAAGTTAACAGTTGGAAAGAATTGCGTACAAGACGGAAAAATAACTATTTATTTTGGAGAGTTTGAGAACTTCAATGCAATTAAAATCCAAATTACAGGCAGAGATGGTAGGAGAATTTTTAAGAATGACATGCTGCTATTAACTAATAAAAAAGTAACGACTTTTGATGAGGCGTATGAGGTATACATAGCCTATCTATCTCGTGCGAAAATTGAATATGTTTTTAAATTTCTCAAGGAAGGACTAGGCTGGGAAAATATGCAGATAAAAAATTTTAAAGGGATACAAAATCTACTGGCTGTATGTTTTTATGTGGCCTCATATTTGTATGAGATAGGTAAGGAAAAAGCTTATGACGATTACGCAATTATGCTAGCTAAATTAGGAGATGGTAAGGGCAAGGTGACACGACACTTTATTGCGAAGGGTATTAGAAAACTTCTAACGTATCACTTAGTAGAGCAATTTTTTAAAGAAAATAGTGTTTCTCAAGAAGAACAAAAAGAATTATCGAATTCAGTTCAGGTAGGGAGATAACAATTTTGGGTAGTTCTCAGTAACATAGCCTCATTCATCAACCTGGAGACAAGCTTAGGTAAAGCTTCAAACCCCTCCATCGCTAAAACATGTATGGCTTCTTCGATTAAGTTCTCATTTTTATAGCAGCTCATTGTCATTCCTCTTTTTTGGTTAAGTTTACCTTAAAAGGAATTTCTAATCTGACTGAGTCGCCTGCTTATTTTCAGCAAGTCAATGGAATTTACAGAAAGGATGGCGCACTAGCGATTCTGTTTGGGTTGCAGGTTTCAGTGGTGGATTTAATGTCAGTTCGAACAATTCGTTTTTAATGGAATTATCTTCGGATAGTACTTTGAATCAAGTTTTATCAATTAACCCCAGTTCGGAGTTAATAGTGATCAAGTAATTAAATTCTAATTGCTTGGCAACCTTTTCACTGCAGTAATTGTTAATGGCTCAATAATATAAGCAGCCAACCCAGCAACAAGATGTGTAATAGCATTTGCAACCGAGCGATGTCTGGTGTGCCAAATATGAAACTTATGTTTCAAGCAGCCAAAAACAGTCTCAATGATCCCTCGCTGATTTAATAACTGTTGCTCGTGATCGCTAAGTGGCTGCGCATTTTTCATATTTTTTCTTTTGCGTGTAATTAACTTCAAACCGCTATCAAGTAGTTTTTCAAAAACAGCCTTCCCAATATAGCCTTTATCTCCGAAGGCCAAACCCTCCAGCCCTTCAAACAATGAGACACCTGCAGCTAAATCATGATGATTGCCGGGCGTGACTTTAAAGGCGATTAACTCACCTATGTCATTGATTACTAAATGAAGTTTCAGACCAAAAAACCAACCAACAGATGTTTTTCCAAGTTTTGCAACCGCTTTAAATGTGCGGTGGCGTTTAGTGCGTTTAATGTGACAGTTTGGTAGGCAACTTGAGTCAATGTAGTAAATGCCACTACGCCTGCCACCGTTAAGAGTAATAAAAATTGTCAGTGGCATTAGCGCTCTAGGCATCAATTCAATAAAACGTGAGTAACTGGGTAAATTAGGGAAGTAATGTCCCCAGTATGTTTTTAGAAAGCCAGTATAAAAATATTTAAAGTTTCTATAGCCGATTGTAACGTCCCACAATAATTTAGAGAAACCATCTCAACCTATTTTGCGTGAGATGGTGTCAAATAGTTAACCTTTTAGCTCATGAATTGCCTGATTAATGACATCATCCGGTATATGGTTTAAATTCATATTAGCGGCGATTAGCAACGCATGTCGCATGAGCCTATCAACATAACGAAGCCTACCTTTTGTGGCCATGTGTACTGCACGAATACCTGTTTCAGTGAATAAGCTGCTGCTCATTCCTGCCTTCTCAAAAGCAGCGTGAATAATGCTCTCAAAATCCCTGCTATCTTCAATTGCATGCCACCTAATAAAGCACTGAATTCTAGAGTTGATAGGTTCATAGGCTGGTCTCTGCAATGTTGCTAGAAGTGATGGGAGTCCACATAAGATAATCGTCATGACGTCTTTGCTGTCAAAACTGAAATTAAGGAAGTCAGGTAATCGTAGAATGAAATCATTACTAAGCTGATGCGCCTCGTCTAGGATCCAAATAGGCTGAACGTTTTTATCATGGTAGAGCGCGATCAAGCTCTGCTTCAAGTCTCTCCAAAGTTTAGAGAATCGGTAATAGTTTTCTAAACCTAGATTTTCGGCAAGCTGAGAGTACACATCAAATGACCGAAAGTGAGTGTCTGATTGATAAATGACTTGATGGGTCAGCGGGTTGAGTTTATTGCTCCAGTATCTTAGCGCCGTGGTCTTTCCTGTCCCTGAGTCGCCAGTAATCACTGCTAAGCCGCGTGTTTCTAGCAAACCATTAAGTTGCTGTTCTAGTCGCTTTGACTGCGCCAATTCAATAATGTTTGATTTACCCAATGGATCAAATTTCAAGCCAAAATGTTGAAGATACATCTTACTCATCCTTGTATCTTAAATAACTGTAGAGATATGACAATATTGCTACAATCCCAAGGATGCTTGGGTAGGCGGAAGGTGAAGCCGTGTTCGTCCTTAGGATTTAATCCTGTTGAGGAGATTTAGCTCCCTTCCACCCTCATAAGTTCATGAGATCGAACGGTATCTTAGGCCATTGTGAGCCTGTATTTGCAAGGTTGATCCGAACTATGATTTCCCAAGTTTGTTAGTGTAATAAAATTTAAGAGGCTCTAGCAAATGAAAAAAAATTGTGTTGGTATTGATATTGCAAAATCTGATTTTGTTGCTGCTATCACCACTAGCGGAAAAGATCACGTTAAACATTTTAATAATAATCCTGAGGGCTTTTCTGAGTTATTAGAATGGACGCAATCTTTATCTGATCAGTCACTTCATTTTTGCATGGAATCAACAGGTAAATACGGTAATGCATTGGCTCTTTATTTACATAGTGAGAAGTGTGATGTCAGTATAATTAATCCTGCACGAATAAAGTTTTTTATGAAAGGACAGCTAATACGAAACAAGACCGACAAGGCCGATGCGGTCAGTATTAAGGACTATTCAAATCATTTTACTCCAACGCTATGGCAGCCTTTGCCAGCTAATATAGAGGCTCTAAGAGCTTTGATACAGAGATCTGAAGTATTAACCTCCCAAGTCAGCAATGAACAAAACAGGCTGGAGCTAGCGGAAGAAACAATTATTAGCTCTATACAAAATCATATCGATTATATGGAAAAAGAAATTTTACGACTGCAGGAAGAAATTAGTAAGCTGATCGCGAGTGATGATGATCTGAAGAATAACACAGAGCTGCTTAAAAGCATCCCAGGCATTGGTGATAAAACCGCTCAAACACTAACTGCTTTTTTTAATAATATTGAAAGATTTTCTGGCGCAAAACAATTGGCTGCTCATATTGGTTTAAATCCCAGCCAGTCACAATCAGGCACTTCATTGAATTCATCACGGCTCTCAAAGGTTGGTAGTGCTTGGTTGCGAAAGGCGCTTTACATGCCGGCATTAGTGGCTATAAGGCATAATCCTATTTTGAAGAAATTTTATGAAAAGCTGCTCAAAAAAGGCAAGCCAAAGAAGCTAGCCATTTGTGCTGTTATGAGAAAAATGGTGCATATGATTTATGGCATCCTAAAAACACAGCAGCCATTTTCAGCGGATGCCTAGTAAAAATTTTACAATTTATTGTTGACGTTTAAGACGGTATCTCCTCAGTGATATCCAAATCCTCTTTAACTTGGTTATAAACAATCTCAACTAGCGAGGTTTTTCTTGCTGGTTGTTCCGGCATCTGAGGTCTAGCTCGGGTTCTAGAAAGGTTGTTATGTTTGTCCAGCTCTCCCACTGCACCAAGGTATTGATATTCCAATGATTCGACGTGACGGGCGGAGTCACTATGCGGATCAACCACTAAATAAACCTCTTGTTGAGCCAGTTCAAATGGAACTTCAAAGAGTCGATTATTCCAGCTTACCGTGCCATCCTTCCTGACTCGGCGCTTAATGCGATGCAGGAAGTAATCATCTAGCTTATCGGCCAAACAACCTAACGGCTGAATTTTAGTGAGGTCTTGCTGATAGCGTTGTAACGGGGTCATCTTGTCAGGCAGGGCGCTTTGCGAGGCTTGATGATAAACACGCTCAACCCAAGCCCAAAATCGATCATTCAGCGCATTGAAACTATGAATGGAATCCAGGTTGCATTCAGCTAGGAATTGCTCGCGTACTGTTCTATGCCAACGCTCTAGTTTGCCTTTGCTTTGCGGTTCATAGGGCCTGCCGTAAATCAATTGAATTTTCAAACGAGCACAAATGGTTTGCAACGTTTTAGCACGGTAGGCAGGGCCGTTGTCAATGATGAGCTTAACAGGAAGCCCACGTTTGAGTAATGCCTCTTTCAACACATGCTCAATAGTAATGGCACTCTCATCAGTACAAAATTTACTGTGACAGACCAACCTTGAGGCATCATCAAAAATACTCACCAAATAGCTTTTAACTCTTCTTTGGCCATCGTAAATCGTTGGACCATGCATGACATCGCCATACCAAATATCACAAGCTGTGAGCGCCTCAAATGAGCGGCGCTCAATTTGGTTAGAAGGTGTGACTGTTCTTTTAGACAGGCCGTGTTTTACTAATAAGCGGTGAACTGTTGCGTGAGATAATTCACCTCGTGCTACCTTCCCTTGAGTTTCTAAGAGTTTAATCACGGTCGGAATTGATCTTGAAGGGCTTTCCTGTTTAGTGGAAATAATTAACTCTTGTAGCTCTGGATTGATGTGACACTGGCCTTTGTCTCGTCGAGTTTTAGGAACTAATCCATCAATACCCTGCTTTAACCAGGCGTAATACCAATTCTCAATTGTTTTAGCACTGAGGTGAACACGCTTACTACCTGGAATGTTGTAGGTTTGCTGGGACAACCTTTTAATAATGCTCTTGAGCTCACCATGCTCAAAACTATTTCGGCTACATAGCTCACCTAAAACACTTAGGCGAAACAGTGCTGTTGGGTGAATGGGCTTGGTCATTTTGCAATTCCTGTGTGATTTAACTACTTGCAATGAGTTAATCACAACTTGAGTTGAGAATGCTACGCTCAAACTGTGTGGGGTCGTGAGGTTTACAGAAAATATCCATCTCAACTTTTTTTCACGTTAATTAATTATGGGATGCTCACTCCTGTGTTGTTAAGAAAAAGCATGATGCTCGATAAATCATGCTCACCAAGGCAGGCCAACCAAAACGCTTGTGGATCACTATGTCGCCCAAGCTGTAACCACAACGGATGTGCTTTGATATGGAAGGAGTAATCAACGAAGTGGTCAACCAACCAGTGAAACCACCTAGCAACGGTGTGTCGACTAACACCTTGCTCCTGACCTGATGAGCTAATACTTTTCCCAGGAGCACGCTCATTAACACTGCCTGCTGAACTGACCAGCAATACCAACGCTTTGGAGAAAGTATCTCAGGTAGGGTTGAACAAGTACGTTTACATTGATGACAATAAAATCTCAAAACAGGGGTGGGATTTAAAGAGCGTCCTTTACCTGGGTTCCTATCTGGTTTTCGATCATATGATCCATGTGACCATAGTCCACCTGCACCGCAATGGCTGCACTGCTCTGGCCTTAGTAGCTCTGGATTTTTTTTCAGCAGGATCAGGTAATCACTCAGGCTTTTAATCGCTTTTATGATTCTGCGCATGACTAATTTCACTATAGTTTTTATATCAAGTTATTTTACCTTGATAGGTTACTAAAAACCTTGTTTATTATGAGATAAAACTAGCTCAATTCCCCTAAATAAAGATAGACGTAACACCGATCATTTGGAACAAAATCATGATTGTCATAATCTCGCTATAAGCTAAACAACAAGGTGGACCTGACTTTTTTTCTGCAGATGAAGGGAGTAGATCTTTGCGCTCAAGTGCTGCAAATTCCTCAGCAAAATCATCTATGCGACAAAATAACTCTATAACCTCGCGCTCATGTATCATAACCACATCCATTATTAGTAATAATTTCAAAAGGTTATATAAGTTTTTCACTAAATCCAAGGCTGCCATAACTCCGAACTGGGGTTCAATTAATATAACTGTAATGAAATCGTCTCATTCATTAGCCGTTGATCCATCAGGTTCAATATGGTTGGCTACAGATGCCGCCGTTGACAATGCTAATTCGTTCGACACGTCGGATATACTGCTTGTCCAGTTTTCTTCTTCAGGAAATCTAGTGCAGGCCTTGCAATGGGGAAGCGAGCTGGATGATCATGTCAGCACCCTAAAAATCGACAGGCAAGGTGCATTATACCTATCAGGAAGCACAAAGGGATTTAACGCTACACTATCAGATGTATTTGTTGCAAAACTCTCTGCCAATGGCAATTTGACTTACGCACTCAGCTGGGGTGGTAGTCATGATGATTATGGCAAAGCCTTGATCGTGGATGCTGAAGATTCAGCGTGGATCACCGGTAAGGCAGATAGCTTTGCCACCAATGGTGATAAGGTATTTTTATTACAGGTTTCTTCAGAAGGAGGTCCGACTTTCGCTAAATATTGGGATGGTCAATATAGTAGCGGTAATGCGTTAGCGCTTAACTCGCAGGGTGAATTGTGGTTGAGCGGTTCAGAGTTTGTTATTCAATCTGCCGAGCGAGTGGCCCACCCTTGGTTTAGTTCGTCCTATGCAGATTATTCGAGTTTCACTGATATTGAGAAGTTTGCTTATAGGGTTAACGCTTCTGCTTATCCATCGAAAGTGGTCACTAACGAAACTGAAATGGCTGTTGGTATTTTGCCAAAGATTACAATGGATATATTAACGGTAATGGACAGTGTCTCGTTAAAGCACTTATTCAACACTCGTCCTTATCCATTGGGCTTTATTGCTCCACTACACCAGACTCTCTTCATTGGGGATTCACTCTTGTTAGAGCTGCTGCATTTAGATGCAAAGATTAACACAACTCCAGGGTTGACTATTCCTGCAACGCCTGACTGGTTATCACTTAGCACCGGTCAAAATAGGCTAATGGGAACAGCAACAATTGCGATGAGAGGTGAATACCCAGTTGAGCTGATTGTGGATGATAATAAGAATAGAACCTGGCGTTATAAAATGTTGGTGGATGTTCCTAACGCTGCGCCAAGTTATCAAGGTAATACTACCTTAGTAATGGAGATTGACGGATTGATTTCTCTAGAAACCATTGCATCTGGCTTTAGCGATCCTGATGGAGATGCTTATCAATTCGCTCTGGCAGCTAATCCTAAACCACCACTTTGGTTTGTGTTAAACCCACAAACCGGTATTGTGTCAGCGACGATGTTGTCGGGTTATCAAGGTAACTATACCGTTAATATTACGGCAACGGATGAATGTGGAGGCAACTCAGCTTGTGGCCAAGTAGGTTGGCAGCTATTTGAAGTGGTTGTACCGAATAGAGCGCCTTATTATCAATTTGACTTAGAAGATCCTGACATTATGCAGTTAGGTAGTAGTCTTAAATATGTTGTTTCCAGTGATACTGTAATTGATCTAGATGGAGATCGTATTAGTTGGGTGGCAAAACTTGCTAATGGTAGCGTTTTACCTGAAGGCATTAACTTTAGTCCAGTAACGCGCAGATTAAGAGGCACGCCTTCTGCAGGGGTGTACCTGGTTGAGTTTATAGCAATGGATAGCTATGGTGGGGGAATTAAGCAAACTATAGAGCTAAGGGTAAATACTTCTCCTTCAGCAATTTCTGTTCCTTTGCAGTTAGCCGCTTTACCGGTTGGCCAAAGGTTTATGACAGAACTGCCAATAGATTTTATGAAAGATGCAGATGGTGATCTGCTTGCTTATTCTTTAGTTGAGAGTAACGCAAAATATTTCCCGCCCAGCTGGTTGAGTTTAACTAATAGAACGTTAACAGGCGTTCCTATTGCTAATGATCATCAAGCTATCACAATCCAGCTAGTGCGCCATCCTTTCTGTAAATTCCATTGACTTGCTGAAAATAAGCAGGCGACTCAGTCAGATTAGAAATTCCTTTTAAGGTAAACTTAACCAAAAAAGAGGAATGACAATGAGCTGCTATAAAAATGAGAACTTAATCGAAGAAGCCATACATGTTTTAGCGATGGAGGGGTTTGAAGCTTTACCTAAGCTTGTCTCCAGGTTGATGAATGAGGCTATGTTAATAGAAAGGGAGCGCCATTTAAATGCCAGTCCTTATGAGCGAACTGGCGATAGAAACGGATATGCGAACGGCTTTAAACCAAGGTTAATTAACACAGGTCAAGGTCAGCTTGAGCTACAGATACCGCAGGTTAGAGACTCCAATGAAGCCTTCTATCCATCAGTCTTAGAGCGAGGTGTACGCTCTGATAGAGCACTTAAGCTGGCTGTCGCTGAAATGTATGTGCATGGGGTTTCCACGCGCAAAGTTGAAAAGGTGCTAAAGCAACTCTGTGGAACAGATATTTCAAGCACAGAGGTAAGCCGTTGCGCTAAATTGTTGGATGAAGATTTAAAGAAATGGCGAAATAAGCCGTTAGGAAAGATAAAATATCTTTGGCTAGATGCACGTTATGAGAAGGTGCGCACTAGCGGCACAGTACAAGACTGTGCGGTATTGATAGCCTATGGCTTTGATGAATCAACCGGCAAGAGAACAGTGCTAGGTGTTTCTGTTGCGTTATCAGAGGCTGAGGTACATTGGCGTGATTTTCTTCAGCAGTTGGTTGAGCGAGGTATACATGGTATTGAGTTGATTACTAGCGACGCTCATACTGGCCTAAAAGCCGCTAGAAGAGCTGTGTTCCCCAGTGTTCCTTGGCAACGCTGCCAATTTCATTTGCAGCAAAATGCTCAGGCTCACATACCAAAGCGCTCAATGAAGGAACCAGTAGCTGAGGAGATTACAGCTATATTTAATGCCTCAAACATTCATGAGTCGGAAAGACTATTGGCTATGGCGGTAGATAAATATCAGCAAACAGCACCAGAGCTTTCTTCTTGGTTGGAAGTGAATATACCGGAGGGCTTAGTAGTGATGAACTTTGACAGGCCGCATCAAAAAAGATTAAGAACCAGTAACATAGCTGAGCGCGTAAACAGAGAGGTAAAAAGAAGGACGCATACAGTTGGAATTTTCCCTAATACTGAATCGTGCCTAAGGCTCGTATCAGCTGTTTTAGTGGAAATTGATGACCAGTGGAGCGGATCACCTAGATACTTAAGTTGAAGTGAATAATAAGGCTTCATAGGGTTTTAGGATAGATCATTCTTGTTCTTATTAACGAGATATAATTGCTATTACCTAAAAGTTAATAATTTATTTTGAGAGGAGAAAAATTTGAGGTATAAATAATTTTTTAGATTGATTAGCATAATTAATTTAAGATATTATGCGATGAGACAGGTACAATAGAGTGCCATTTAGAATTTTAAAGGTTTTTCTAAGTACTGAAGTTGGTTTTTACAGACAAAATAACGCTCTATCACAATCCAACTTAAGGGTGAGGATGGTTATGGTGGTGAAGCGTATCGATTGGTTTCGATCTCAATTCCCAATTCAGCACCTATCGTTCATCGAGCGTTAGGCACGATTAGGGCGTTTGCAGGTGATTTAAAAACCTATATTGTGCCAAGAGACGCGATTAAAGATGCGGATGGGGATGAGTTGGTGTATTCTGCGTTCAGAAAAGATAGCCCAGAATCAACAAGCTCGTCTGGATTACCACTGCCATCTTGGGTGGTGCATTTATCAAGTATTAATAGTTTTAATCTAGTGCCTAAGTCAGGTGATCAAGGGAACTATACGTTGGGTGCTGCCTCTATATAATGTAGGCTATATTGCTGCTGGCACGCCAAAATCATTGACCTTCTCCCAAAACTGATCCCATCTGTCTTTAGTCTTTACTAGTGTTCTCAAGCATAAAACGATTTTCATTCCCTTGTCATTCCAGCGCATTCCTGATCCGCCTAATCTTTGTTTAACAATTGTTTTACATGCTGCTTCAGTGACGCCAGAGCCAATTGGTGCATTCTGCTTAATCAAATTATGATACGACATTCGCTTTTCTTTAATATTATTTTCAAAATACGTAATTGTTCCTTCTAGCTTTTCTCTAAGCGATTTATTCAGTTTTTTATTTAGATGCTCTTTAAGCTCAGCAAGTATTCTACCTGCCGCACCTTTCTTGTGCTTTAAGTCATGACATCTCTCTTCGAGCCAAACATCACGCTCATCTCTTTCAGATTTTTTGGTAAATACTGCCTTTGATGCTTCGCCGAGATATTCAGTTGCATGCCAAAAATCTAAAATTTGCGTATCAGTATGTTTTTTTAGAAATGGCCAATTATTTTTTGCTCCATCAGCAACGCCAATTGTTTTAGCATCAGGGTAATATTTCTTTTTCAGCTTTATTTCCTTTTCAAGCCTATTAAAGAATTCATCTTTTCCATATTCTGGTGATGCTGCAACGTAGGTTGTGTGCAGGCGTGCACCATGCTTATCATACATGGAAATAGTTCCAACCATGCTCTCTCTATAACCATCATCAACGGTGAGAACATATGCACCATCTAAGCTAATACTTAGCATCTCAATGCCTGCATCAAGCTTTGGCTCTTCATATTCCCACTCAGCCTCTTTGGCTTGTGCAATACCGCCAACAAAATCAGTTGCCCGTTGCAAGTATGAATGTGAGATTTTACGGTTATGATTGACCTTGAGATCATCAATAACACTAGGAGCAGGTAAGTTTGAGTATTTATGTGAGATTATTTTTGCAAATCGCGGTGTTGATCCTTGGATAATTCTAGCCTTATCTTCTAAAGGACAAAAGATCTTCCCGCCTTTAGAGGTTTGATAAACATAACGCTTAACTCGAGC
>CBDALO010000077.1:0-33732 GCA_965196985.1 Gammaproteobacteria bacterium
TTGATTATTTTTCCGGATGTACTCATTGCTATCTCCACCTTTTGAGTATGTCTTTTCTTTTTACCAGAATAATAATCTTTACGTGGCTTCTTCTTTTTGGGGCGCTGAATAGGCTGCTCCGTTACATCCATTAATATAGCGCAAACCGCATCTTCTGTTAGGGTTCTGTCTTTTTTAATATGAATATGCTTGGCCACTAAGGGTTCTAAGCGTTTAAATAAGCGGCAGACATTACTGTCATCCAAACCAACAAAGTAACCTAAGAATTCATGTGTTACATAAGTGCGATAGTACATCATGAGAAGCAAAAGGCGATCATGGTGCGTGGTGAGTTTCGGGCGCCTTCCCAGCTTACTAAACTCATCATCAAGTGATGACTTCACTTGTTGGTGTATCGTTTCAAAATCATCAAGGGTCAAACCAGTTAACTTTTTAAAAATACGCGGGCGGTTACTGAGTTGCTGATAGCTTAATAGCATATGCCTTTCCATGAATGATTATTAATCAGGTAATTATAAGCAAATTTTAGCTAGTTTCTAGAACTGCCCTTAGTTACGCAGAAGGTCTATTCAAGAAATTTAGCTTCGCCTGGTTTGACTGAAATTTACTCAAGAAATAGTAAAAATGAGTTTCTATCATACCGCCTCTGTTATTTATTACCAATGAACAATTAACGAGAGCCCGAGGACAAAGCACAAGTTTTTAGAAGCCCCTTTCAATGAGCCTTGCACTTTTCCTGCTCAATACTACTGCAGAACGGGTGGCACGAATCGAGGGCTCCCAGCAGCGCAGCTTGCGAGCATGCTGGGAAACGATTCGTGACAGGACCCGTTAGTCGCAAAAGTTTCTAAAAAGCCGAAACTTATATTAAAAAACAGTCAATACAATAACACCCAACAAAAACTAGCAAAACTTGAGCCCACCCACAGAATTCACTACTATGTGCCCCAGCTCAATGATAAGTACAGGACGCCCCATGGAGACCGCAGCTAAGACCAAACCTGCACAACAGCACACCCCAATGATCCAACAGTTTTTGCGTATAAAAGCACAACACAAAGACACTTTACTGTTCTATCGAATGGGTAACTTCTATGAACTCTTTTTTGACGACGCAAAAAAGGCCGCACGCTTATTAGGCATCACCTTAACCAAGCGCGGTAGCTCTGGAGGGCAACCTATCGCCATGGATGGTGTGCCTTATCATGCCGCAGAATCTTACCTAGCTAAATTAATCAAGTCAGGCCGGCTTCGCCGGCAACTTTCTAAGCCTCTAAGAGTTTAGTCTTTACAAAGCCACGAGTATTATTAAGTCTCAAACTAGTCAAACCTGCCCATGGAATAATAACGAATAAAAATAACACACCTGCTATAGAAATTGCTTCAGGTAGCTGAGCAATAACTCACCTACTATACGCGCTTCTCATTTTACTCTAAGAATAATGAAACGCTTTAGTATCAAACAAATCTTGGTAACCAATCAGAACTGGTGGAACTTTCACACCAAGTACAAAGATAAAATCAGAGAAGCTATTGTCATTGGCATTGTTAAGCTGCTTAGCTGCAAACATCCTATGCGTGGCCATAAAGAGTATCATTGCAGTAATCCAAACTGTTCACACGTCAAATACATCCGCCATACCTGCAAAGCTAAAAGCTGTTCATCGTGTGGTAAAAAAGCCACAGAAGTATGGATACAACAACAAATGGCAATCTTACCCAACACTGCATGGCAACACATCACATTCACCATGCCCTCTACTCATTGGGACTGCTTTTGGACAAACAGAGAGCTTCTTAATTTACTCCCACCATTAGCAGCAAAGGTGTTACTCAAGCTTGCTAAAAACAAGAGGGTTAAACCCGGTGTATTTATCGCGCTTCACACCTTTGGCAGAGATCTAAAGCGCAATGTGCATCTTCATGCGTCAATCACTCTGGGTGGTATCAACAAAGAGTTAACACAATGGAAAAGCCTCTACTTCCATCAACCTACACTAATGTCCATGTGGCGTTATGAGGTCATTAACCTTTTTAGAAACCACCACCAGGACAAAGGGCTTATTCTGCCAAATCAGTTAGCCTCTACACTGAACCACACTTTCAACTTTAATCAACTGCTTGATCAGCTTTACCAAAAACGATGGGTAGTACATTGCGCAAAGCCCTCAAAGAATCACAAACAAAACGTTAAATACTTAGGTCGATACACCAAACGTCCTCCTATTGCTGAGTCAAAAATTAAAAACTTTGATGGGAGCAGCCTCAGTTTTAATTATCTTGATCACGTCTCTAAAACCTACAAGCAATTTAAATTAACCGCGGAAGAGTTTATTACTCGATTTATTCAACACATTCCTGATGTTGGCTTTCGTATGGTGCGTTATTATGGGTTTCTTGCTAACCGGGTGCGAGGTGAGATGCTACCCAAAGTCAGACTCCTATTAGGTGAAACTGATCCAAACACACCCCAGGTCAATTACCGCACCTTAATGCAAAATAATTTTAACATTGACCCCTATGAATGTGTTCTATGCGGTAGCCAAATGTTTTTAGCTAACTGCTGGTATAGACAACCTAACCGTTACAAATTGCTATCAAAGCATCGTGAACTCGCCTTACTGAAAAAAATCTAATAACTTCCTAGGGGGGTAGTCCGTCCAAAACAACAAATAACAGCTAGTTTTGGCTATTGTTTGTCATAACTAACCCTGCCCCACCACTAAATCGATTTTATAAAAAATACCTGTGCTAAAATTACTCATTTTAATTGGTGGTATTTTTACCAATTGACACATTGAAATTCCTTAATATCAAGTGTGGTGAGTCTGTTGCCATTTGTGAGCAAGTTGGTGACCCTAATGCCAAAGGCCCTGTTGAGCGCGAAGTAGTTCGTATTGTTACACCGGGAACTGTGAGCGATGACGCTCTACTTGATGAGCACCAAGATAACTTACTTGCTGCAGTTTACTCACAAAATGACAGTTATGGCATCGCTAGCTTAGATATCAGTAGTGGGCGCTTTAATATTTTCGAAGTAAACAGCATCGAAGCTGTTACAGCAGAGCTTGAACGCCTACACCCTGCTGAATTACTGATTAATGAAGAATGGCCAGACTACGATTTTCTTAATAACCAACCAGGTGTTCGTCGACGCCCCTGCTGGGAATATGACCTTGAAACTGCAACCCGATTATTCACCGAACAATTCAAAACTAAAGATCTGTCAGGGTTTGGCTGTGAGCACTTACACACGGCATTAGCCGCTGCTGGTTGTTTATTTCAATACGTAAAAGACACACAGCGCACTGCACTACCGCATATCACTAGCCTGCTCACCCTGTTACGTCTATCTTTATTTAGGGGAATTGAGCTAGTTTTATCTCATAATAAACAAGGTTTTTAGTAACCTATCAAGGTAAAATAACTTGATATAAAAACTATAGTGAAATTAGTCATGCGCAGAATCATAAAAGCGATTAAAAGCCTGAGTGATTACCTGATCCTGCTGAAAAAAAATCCAGAGCTACTAAGGCCAGAGCAGTGCAGCCATTGCGGTGCAGGTGGACTATAGACCTTCTGCGAAACTAAATACTGGGCGAGCTTATGCTCGTTTGTAGTTTTAGAATCCGGCTTGAAGATTGAGAATCCCAGCAATAATATTAAATCTCATATTGTGTTTTCTGCGAAAATTCCTATACACCTCCCCAAGAATGCGGAATTTTTTAAATTTTGAGAATTGATGTTCAACCCTAATACGGATCTTGCTGTGATTACGGTTATCCTCTTTTTGTTGAGTAGTTAATTTGCCGCCTTTGGGCTTTTTATGAGGTAAGTTAACCAAGGGGTCAGTATGTTGAATTCCTTGGTATCCTAGATCAGCATATTTTTCTGCTGGTGGCAGTGGGCTGCCACGTTGTCGGATCTTAATATCATGAACCCTCCCAGGCATTGTTTGAGAGACGTTGATTATTTTTCCGGATGTACTCATTGCTATCTCCACCTTTTGAGTATGTCTTTTCTTTTTACCAGAATAATAATCTTTACGTGGCTTCTTCTTTTTGGGGCGCTGAATAGGCTGCTCCGTTACATCCATTAATATAGCGCAAACCGCATCTTCTGTTAGGGTTCTGTCTTTTTTAATATGAATATGCTTGGCCACTAAGGGTTCTAAGCGTTTAAATAAGCGGCAGACATTACTGTCATCCAAACCAACAAAGTAACCTAAGAATTCATGTGTTACATAAGTGCGATAGTACATCATGAGAAGCAAAAGGCGATCATGGTGCGTGGTGAGTTTCGGGCGCCTTCCCAGCTTACTAAACTCATCATCAAGTGATGACTTCACTTGTTGGTGTATCGTTTCAAAATCATCAAGGGTCAAACCAGTTAACTTTTTAAAAATACGCGGGCGGTTACTGAGTTGCTGATAGCTTAATAGCATATGCCTTTCCATGAATGATTATTAATCAGGCAATTATAAGCAAATTTTAGCTAGTTTCTAGAACTGCCCTTAGTTACGCAGAAGGTCTTATGGTCACATGGATCATATGATCGAAAACCAGATAGGAACCCAGGTAAAGGACGCTCTTTAAATCCCACCCCTGTTTTGAGATTTTATTGTCATCAATGTAAACGTACTTGTTCAACCCTACCTGAGATACTTTCTCCAAAGCGTTGGTATTGCTGGTCAGTTCAGCAGGCAGTGTTAATGAGCGTGCTCCTGGGAAAAGTATTAGCTCATCAGGTCAGGAGCAAGGTGTTAGTCGACACACCGTTGCTAGGTGGTTTCACTGGTTGGTTGACCACTTCGTTGATTACTCCTTCCATATCAAAGCACATCCGTTGTGGTTACAGCTTGGGCGACATAGTGATCCACAAGCGTTTTGGTTGGCCTGCCTTGGTGAGCATGATTTATCGAGCATCATGCTTTTTCTTAACAACACAGGAGTGAGCATCCCATAATTAATTAACGTGAAAAAAAGTTGAGATGGATATTTTCTGTAAACCTCACGACCCCACACAGTTTGAGCGTAGCATTCTCAACTCAAGTTGTGATTAACTCATTGCAAGTAGTTAAATCACACAGGAATTGCAAAATGACCAAGCCCATTCACCCAACAGCACTGTTTCGCCTAAGTGTTTTAGGTGAGCTATGTAGCCGAAATAGTTTTGAGCATGGTGAGCTCAAGAGCATTATTAAAAGGTTGTCCCAGCAAACCTACAACATTCCAGGTAGTAAGCGTGTTCACCTCAGTGCTAAAACAATTGAGAATTGGTATTACGCCTGGTTAAAGCAGGGTATTGATGGTTTAGTTCCTAAAACTCGACGAGACAAAGGCCAGTGTCACATCAATCCAGAGCTACAAGAGTTAATTATTTCCACTAAACAGGAAAGCCCTTCAAGATCAATTCCGACCGTGATTAAACTCTTAGAAACTCAAGGGAAGGTAGCACGAGGTGAATTATCTCACGCAACAGTTCACCGCTTATTAGTAAAACACGGCCTGTCTAAAAGAACAGTCACACCTTCTAACCAAATTGAGCGCCGCTCATTTGAGGCGCTCACAGCTTGTGATATTTGGTATGGCGATGTCATGCATGGTCCAACGATTTACGATGGCCAAAGAAGAGTTAAAAGCTATTTGGTGAGTATTTTTGATGATGCCTCAAGGTTGGTCTGTCACAGTAAATTTTGTACTGATGAGAGTGCCATTACTATTGAGCATGTGTTGAAAGAGGCATTACTCAAACGTGGGCTTCCTGTTAAGCTCATCATTGACAACGGCCCTGCCTACCGTGCTAAAACGTTGCAAACCATTTGTGCTCGTTTGAAAATTCAATTGATTTACGGCAGGCCCTATTGTTACGTCTATCTTTATTTAGGGGAATTGAGCTAGTTTTATCTCATAATAAACAAGGTTTTTAGTAACCTATCAAGGTAAAATAACTTGATATAAAAACTATAGTGAAATTAGTCATGCGCAGAATCATAAAAGCGATTAAAAGCCTGAGTGATTACCTGATCCTGCTGAAAAAAAATCCAGAGCTACTAAGGCCAGAGCAGTGCAGCCATTGCGGTGCAGGTGGACTATGGTCACATGGATCATATGATCGAAAACCAGATAGGAACCCAGGTAAAGGACGCTCTTTAAATCCCACCCCTGTTTTGAGATTTTATTGTCATCAATGTAAACGTACTTGTTCAACCCTACCTGAGATACTTTCTCCAAAGCGTTGGTATTGCTGGTCAGTTCAGCAGGCAGTGTTAATGAGCGTGCTCCTGGGAAAAGTATTAGCTCATCAGGTCAGGAGCAAGGTGTTAGTCGACACACCGTTGCTAGGTGGTTTCACTGGTTGGTTGACCACTTCGTTGATTACTCCTTCCATATCAAAGCACATCCGTTGTGGTTACAGCTTGGGCGACATAGTGATCCACAAGCGTTTTGGTTGGCCTGCCTTGGTGAGCATGATTTATCGAGCATCATGCTTTTTCTTAACAACACAGGAGTGAGCATCCCATAATTAATTAACGTGAAAAAAAGTTGAGATGGATATTTTCTGTAAACCTCACGACCCCACACAGTTTGAGCGTAGCATTCTCAACTCAAGTTGTGATTAACTCATTGCAAGTAGTTAAATCACACAGGAATTGCAAAATGACCAAGCCCATTCACCCAACAGCACTGTTTCGCCTAAGTGTTTTAGGTGAGCTATGTAGCCGAAATAGTTTTGAGCATGGTGAGCTCAAGAGCATTATTAAAAGGTTGTCCCAGCAAACCTACAACATTCCAGGTAGTAAGCGTGTTCACCTCAGTGCTAAAACAATTGAGAATTGGTATTACGCCTGGTTAAAGCAGGGTATTGATGGATTAGTTCCTAAAACTCGACGAGACAAAGGCCAGTGTCACATCAATCCAGAGCTACAAGAGTTAATTATTTCCACTAAACAGGAAAGCCCTTCAAGATCAATTCCGACCGTGATTAAACTCTTAGAAACTCAAGGGAAGGTAGCACGAGGTGAATTATCTCACGCAACAGTTCACCGCTTATTAGTAAAACACGGCCTGTCTAAAAGAACAGTCACACCTTCTAACCAAATTGAGCGCCGCTCATTTGAGGCGCTCACAGCTTGTGATATTTGGTATGGCGATGTCATGCATGGTCCAACGATTTACGATGGCCAAAGAAGAGTTAAAAGCTATTTGGTGAG
This sequence comes from Gammaproteobacteria bacterium, assembly GCA_965196985.1. Taxonomy (GTDB): domain Bacteria; phylum Pseudomonadota; class Gammaproteobacteria; order UBA12402; family UBA12402; genus 2-12-FULL-35-23. The sequence goes on from CBDALO010000077.1 coordinate 7,214, forward strand.
TATTTTTGATGATGCCTCAAGGTTGGTCTGTCACAGTAAATTTTGTACTGATGAGAGTGCCATTACTATTGAGCATGTGTTGAAAGAGGCATTACTCAAACGTGGGCTTCCTGTTAAGCTCATCATTGACAACGGCCCTGCCTACCGTGCTAAAACGTTGCAAACCATTTGTGCTCGTTTGAAAATTCAATTGATTTACGGCAGGCCCTATGAACCGCAAAGCAAAGGCAAACTAGAGCGTTGGCATAGAACAGTACGCGAGCAATTCCTAGCTGAATGCAACCTGGATTCCATTCATAGTTTCAATGCGCTGAATGATCGATTTTGGGCTTGGGTTGAGCGTGTTTATCATCAAGCCTCGCAAAGCGCCCTGCCTGACAAGATGACCCCGTTACAACGCTATCAGCAAGACCTCACTAAAATTCAGCCGTTAGGTTGTTTGGCCGATAAGCTAGATGATTACTTCCTGCATCGCATTAAGCGCCGAGTCAGGAAGGATGGCACGGTAAGCTGGAATAATCGACTCTTTGAAGTTCCATTTGAACTGGCTCAACAAGAGGTTTATTTAGTGGTTGATCCGCATAGTGACTCCGCCCGTCACGTCGAATCATTGGAATATCAATACCTTGGTGCAGTGGGAGAGCTGGACAAACATAACAACCTTTCTAGAACCCGAGCTAGACCTCAGATGCCGGAACAACCAGCAAGAAAAACCTCGCTAGTTGAGATTGTTTATAACCAAGTTAAAGAGGATTTGGATATCACTGAGGAGATACCGTCTTAAACGTCAACAATAAATTGTAAAATTTTTACTAGGCATCCGCTGAAAATGGCTGCTGTGGGGTGCTGCCTTTATATAATGTAGAATATATAGCATAATATACACTTTAACATGATGAAGGATGGTGTTTGGATGTCAGCTAGAATTATCTCTGATGAAAATAATGAATTAACTATTGAACTCAAGCTTCCACTAAAAGGATCCATGCTTGAATGTGAGGACGCAATTCTTGATGGGCTTAATGAGGTTGGAACATTAGCCACTGAAAAAGCTTTAAGTAAGTTTGATGCAGATGGCTCTCCTATCCATGTTGGAAAAATAAAGCTAACAGCACGAAGTAGAGATGAAGCAAATTACCAAACGCCTTATGGAGTTGCTCGAGTTAAGCGTTATGTTTATCAAACCTCTAAAGGCGGTAAGATCTTTTGTCCTTTAGAAGATAAGGCTAGAATTATCCAAGGATCAACACCGCGATTTGCAAAAATAATCTCACATAAATACTCAAACTTACCTGCTCCTAGTGTTATTGATGATCTCAAGGTCAATCATAACCGTAAAATCTCACATTCATACTTGCAACGGGCAACTGATTTTGTTGGCGGTATTGCACAAGCCAAAGAGGCTGAGTGGGAATATGAAGAGCCAAAGCTTGATGCAGGCGTTGAGATGCTAAGCATTAGCTTAGATGGTGCATATGTCCTCACCGTTGATGATGGTTATAGAGAGAGCATGGTTGGAACTATTTCCATGTATGATAAGCATGGTGAACGCCTGCACACAACCTACGTTGCAGCATCACCAGAATATGGAAAAGATGAATTCTTTAATAGGCTTGAAAAGGAAATAAAGCTGAAAAAAAAATATTACCCTGATGCTAAAACAATTGGCGTTGCTGATGGAGCAAAAAATAATTGGCCATTTCTAAAAAAACATACTGATACGCAAATTTTAGATTTTTGGCATGCAACTGAATATCTCGGCGAAGCATCAAGGGCAATATTTACCAAAAAATCTGAAAGAGATGAGCGTGATGTTTGGCTCGAAGAGCGATGTCATGATTTAAAGCACAAGAAAGGTGCGGCAGGTAGAATACTTGCTGAGCTTAAAGAGCATGTAAATAAAAAACTGAATAAATCGCTTAGAGAAAAGCTAGAAGGAACAATTACGTATTTTGAAAATAATATTAAAGAAAAGCGAATGTCGTATCATAATTTGATTAAGCAGAATGCACCAATTGGCTCTGGCGTCACTGAAGCAGCATGTAAAACAATTGTTAAACAAAGATTAGGCGGATCAGGAATGCGCTGGAAAGACAAGGGAATGAAAATGTTTTATGCTTGAGAACACTAGTAAAGACTAAAGGAAGATGGGATCAGTTTTGGGAGAAGGTTAATGATTTTGGCGTGCCAGCAGTAATATAGCCTACATTATATAGAGGCAGCACCCCTGCTGTGTTTTTAGGATGCCATAAATCATATGCACCATTTTTCTCATAACAGCACAAATGGCTAGCTTCTTTGGCTTGCCTTTTTTGAGCAGCTTTTCATAAAATTTCTTCAAAATAGGATTATGCCTTATAGCCACTAATGCCGGCATGTAAAGCGCCTTTCGCAACCAAGCACTACCAACCTTTGAGAGCCGTGATGAATTCAATGAAGTGCCTGATTGTGACTGGCTGGGATTTAAACCAATATGAGCAGCCAATTGTTTTGCGCCAGAAAATCTTTCAATATTATTAAAAAAAGCAGTTAGTGTTTGAGCGGTTTTATCACCAATGCCTGGGATGCTTTTAAGCAGCTCTGTGTTATTCTTCAGATCATCATCACTCGCGATCAGCTTACTAATTTCTTCCTGCAGTCGTAAAATTTCTTTTTCCATATAATCGATATGATTTTGTATAGAGCTAATAATTGTTTCTTCCGCTAGCTCCAGCCTGTTTTGTTCATTGCTGACTTGGGAGGTTAATACTTCAGATCTCTGTATCAAAGCTCTTAGAGCCTCTATATTAGCTGGCAAAGGCTGCCATAGCGTTGGAGTAAAATGATTTGAATAGTCCTTAATACTGACCGCATCGGCCTTGTCGGTCTTGTTTCGTATTAGCTGTCCTTTCATAAAAAACTTTATTCGTGCAGGATTAATTATACTGACATCACACTTCTCACTATGTAAATAAAGAGCCAATGCATTACCGTATTTACCTGTTGATTCCATGCAAAAATGAAGTGACTGATCAGATAAAGATTGCGTCCATTCTAATAACTCAGAAAAGCCCTCAGGATTATTATTAAAATGTTTAACGTGATCTTTTCCGCTAGTGGTGATAGCAGCAACAAAATCAGATTTTGCAATATCAATACCAACACAATTTTTTTTCATTTGCTAGAGCCTCTTAAATTTTATTACAATAACAAACTTGGGAAATCATAGTTCGGATCAACCTTGCAAATACAGGCTCACAATGGCCTAAGATACCGTTCGATCTCATGAACTTATGAGGGTGGAAGGGAGCTAAATCTCCTCAACAGGATTAAATCCTAAGGACGAACACGGCTTCACCTTCCGCCTACCCAAGCATCCTTGGGATTGTAGCAATATTGTCATATCTCTACAGTTATTTAAGATACAAGGATGAGTAAGATGTATCTTCAACATTTTGGCTTGAAATTTGATCCATTGGGTAAATCAAACATTATTGAATTGGCGCAGTCAAAGCGACTAGAGCAGCAACTTAATGGTTTGCTAGAAACACGCGGCTTAGCAGTGATTACTGGCGACTCAGGGACAGGAAAGACCACGGCGCTAAGATACTGGAGCAATAAACTCAACCCGCTGACCCATCAAGTCATTTATCAATCAGACACTCACTTTCGGTCATTTGATGTGTACTCTCAGCTTGCCGAAAATCTAGGTTTAGAAAACTATTACCGATTCTCTAAACTTTGGAGAGACTTGAAGCAGAGCTTGATCGCGCTCTACCATGATAAAAACGTTCAGCCTATTTGGATCCTAGACGAGGCGCATCAGCTTAGTAATGATTTCATTCTACGATTACCTGACTTCCTTAATTTCAGTTTTGACAGCAAAGACGTCATGACGATTATCTTATGTGGACTCCCATCACTTCTAGCAACATTGCAGAGACCAGCCTATGAACCTATCAACTCTAGAATTCAGTGCTTTATTAGGTGGCATGCAATTGAAGATAGCAGGGATTTTGAGAGCATTATTCACGCTGCTTTTGAGAAGGCAGGAATGAGCAGCAGCTTATTCACTGAAACAGGTATTCGTGCAGTACACATGGCCACAAAAGGTAGGCTTCGTTATGTTGATAGGCTCATGCGACATGCGTTGCTAATCGCCGCTAATATGAATTTAAACCATATACCGGATGATGTCATTAATCAGGCAATTCATGAGCTAAAAGGTTAACTATTTGACACCATCTCACGCAAAATAGGTTGAGATGGTTTCTCTAAATTATTGTGGGACGTTACACTATGAACCGCAAAGCAAAGGCAAACTAGAGCGTTGGCATAGAACAGTACGCGAGCAATTCCTAGCTGAATGCAACCTGGATTCCATTCATAGTTTCAATGCGCTGAATGATCGATTTTGGGCTTGGGTTGAGCGTGTTTATCATCAAGCCTCGCAAAGCGCCCTGCCTGACAAGATGACCCCGTTACAACGCTATCAGCAAGACCTCACTAAAATTCAGCCGTTAGGTTGTTTGGCCGATAAGCTAGATGATTACTTCCTGCATCGCATTAAGCGCCGAGTCAGGAAGGATGGCACGGTAAGCTGGAATAATCGACTCTTTGAAGTTCCATTTGAACTGGCTCAACAAGAGGTTTATTTAGTGGTTGATCCGCATAGTGACTCCGCCCGTCACGTCGAATCATTGGAATATCAATACCTTGGTGCAGTGGGAGAGCTGGACAAACATAACAACCTTTCTAGAACCCGAGCTAGACCTCAGATGCCGGAACAACCAGCAAGAAAAACCTCGCTAGTTGAGATTGTTTATAACCAAGTTAAAGAGGATTTGGATATCACTGAGGAGATACCGTCTTAAACGTCAACAATAAATTGTAAAATTTTTACTAGGCATCCGCTGAAAATGGCTGCTGTGTTTTTAGGATGCCATAAATCATATGCACCATTTTTCTCATAACAGCACAAATGGCTAGCTTCTTTGGCTTGCCTTTTTTGAGCAGCTTTTCATAAAATTTCTTCAAAATAGGATTATGCCTTATAGCCACTAATGCCGGCATGTAAAGCGCCTTTCGCAACCAAGCACTACCAACCTTTGAGAGCCGTGATGAATTCAATGAAGTGCCTGATTGTGACTGGCTGGGATTTAAACCAATATGAGCAGCCAATTGTTTTGCGCCAGAAAATCTTTCAATATTATTAAAAAAAGCAGTTAGTGTTTGAGCGGTTTTATCACCAATGCCTGGGATGCTTTTAAGCAGCTCTGTGTTATTCTTCAGATCATCATCACTCGCGATCAGCTTACTAATTTCTTCCTGCAGTCGTAAAATTTCTTTTTCCATATAATCGATATGATTTTGTATAGAGCTAATAATTGTTTCTTCCGCTAGCTCCAGCCTGTTTTGTTCATTGCTGACTTGGGAGGTTAATACTTCAGATCTCTGTATCAAAGCTCTTAGAGCCTCTATATTAGCTGGCAAAGGCTGCCATAGCGTTGGAGTAAAATGATTTGAATAGTCCTTAATACTGACCGCATCGGCCTTGTCGGTCTTGTTTCGTATTAGCTGTCCTTTCATAAAAAACTTTATTCGTGCAGGATTAATTATACTGACATCACACTTCTCACTATGTAAATAAAGAGCCAATGCATTACCGTATTTACCTGTTGATTCCATGCAAAAATGAAGTGACTGATCAGATAAAGATTGCGTCCATTCTAATAACTCAGAAAAGCCCTCAGGATTATTATTAAAATGTTTAACGTGATCTTTTCCGCTAGTGGTGATAGCAGCAACAAAATCAGATTTTGCAATATCAATACCAACACAATTTTTTTTCATTTGCTAGAGCCTCTTAAATTTTATTACACTAACAAACTTGGGAAATCATAGTTCGGATCAACCTTGCAAATACAGGCTCACAATGGCCTAAGATACCGTTCGATCTCATGAACTTATGAGGGTGGAAGGGAGCTAAATCTCCTCAACAGGATTAAATCCTAAGGACGAACACGGCTTCACCTTCCGCCTACCCAAGCATCCTTGGGATTGTAGCAATATTGTCATATCTCTACAGTTATTTAAGATACAAGGATGAGTAAGATGTATCTTCAACATTTTGGCTTGAAATTTGATCCATTGGGTAAATCAAACATTATTGAATTGGCGCAGTCAAAGCGACTAGAACAGCAACTTAATGGTTTGCTAGAAACACGCGGCTTAGCAGTGATTACTGGCGACTCAGGGACAGGAAAGACCACGGCGCTAAGATACTGGAGCAATAAACTCAACCCGCTGACCCATCAAGTCATTTATCAATCAGACACTCACTTTCGGTCATTTGATGTGTACTCTCAGCTTGCCGAAAATCTAGGTTTAGAAAACTATTACCGATTCTCTAAACTTTGGAGAGACTTGAAGCAGAGCTTGATCGCGCTCTACCATGATAAAAACGTTCAGCCTATTTGGATCCTAGACGAGGCGCATCAGCTTAGTAATGATTTCATTCTACGATTACCTGACTTCCTTAATTTCAGTTTTGACAGCAAAGACGTCATGACGATTATCTTATGTGGACTCCCATCACTTCTAGCAACATTGCAGAGACCAGCCTATGAACCTATCAACTCTAGAATTCAGTGCTTTATTAGGTGGCATGCAATTGAAGATAGCAGGGATTTTGAGAGCATTATTCACGCTGCTTTTGAGAAGGCAGGAATGAGCAGCAGCTTATTCACTGAAACAGGTATTCGTGCAGTACACATGGCCACAAAAGGTAGGCTTCGTTATGTTGATAGGCTCATGCGACATGCGTTGCTAATCGCCGCTAATATGAATTTAAACCATATACCGGATGATGTCATTAATCAGGTAATTCATGAGCTAAAAGGTTAACTATTTGACACCATCTCACGCAAAATAGGTTGAGATGGTTTCTCTAAATTATTGTGGGACGTTACACTCACCGAACAGCAAGAGGATAGTGTTATCTTAGATGCGGCAACAAGACGCAATTTAGAAATCACTCGCAATTTACAAAATGGAGAGGAGCATACTTTAGCAAACGTCTTTGATCATACTGCCACCGCGATGGGCAAACGCCTGCTACGCCGTTGGCTTAATCGTCCACTACGCCAACATAACCTGATTCGCCAACGACAATCAGCAATCAGCACGCTGCTCGAGCAACGTCTTTACCCTGCACTCTTTGAGCAATTACGCGAACTTGGCGACGTTGAGCGCATCTTAGCACGTATCGCACTCAAATCAGCTCGACCACGCGACCTCGCTCAACTACGTGATACACTGCTAGCCTTGCCACATTTACAACAGCTTATTCCTACTAACGAAGCTTCCTTACTGCAACAGCTCGCCAAACAGATTAACGAGTTTCCTATGCTTGCTGAACTTTTACAAAAGGCAATTATCGACAACCCACCGGTTGTGCTTCGTGATGATGGAGTAATCGCTGAGGGTTATGACAGCGAACTCGACGAGTTACGCAACATTAGTGAAAACGCTGGCGCATACTTAGTTGACTTAGAACAGCGCGAACGTGAACGCACCAATATTCCCACTTTGAAAGTTGGTTACAATCGTGTACACGGTTACTATATTGAAATCTCTCGCGCACAGTCGGACTCAGCTCCTGCCGAATATATCCGTCGCCAAACTTTAAAAAACGCCGAGCGATTTATTACACCAGAATTAAAGACGTTTGAAGACAAAGCGCTTAGCAGCAAAAGCCGAGCACTTGCTCGTGAAAAACAGCTCTATGATGAATTACTGGAAAAATTAATTTCACATTTAGCGGAATTACAGCAATGTGCAGCTGGCCTAGCTGAACTCGACGTACTAACCAACTTTGCTGAACGTGCTGAAACGCTCAATCTCGTTGCTCCACAGCTGCAAGAAACCATTGGCATTGAAATTACTGGCGGTCGTCATCCCGTGGTTGAACAAGTGTTAGTTGATGAACCCTTTATCCCTAATGATACTTTGCTTAACGCTCAACGCACTATGTTAATGGTTACTGGCTCCAATATGGGTGGCAAATCAACCTACATGCGACAAACTGCATTAATCGTCTTGCTCGCCCACACCGGCTGCTTTGTTCCCGCTAAAACAGCTAGCATTGGCCCTATCGATCGCATCTTTACGCGCATTGGTGCGGCTGATGATTTAGCAAGTGGTCGATCTACTTTTATGGTTGAAATGACCGAAACTGCCAATATCCTTCACAACGCTACCAACAAAAGCCTGGTGTTAATGGATGAAGTTGGTCGTGGCACCAGCACCTTTGATGGTTTATCGCTTGCTTGGTCTTGCGCTGATTACTTGGCAAGTCAACTAGGCGCCTTAACCTTATTTGCAACGCACTATTTTGAGCTAACCCACTTGCCAGAAGAGATCGATACTGTTGTTAATGTGCATCTTGATGCCGTAGAGCACAATGACAAGCTTGTATTTATACATGCTGTACAAGAAGGTCCTGCCAATCAAAGTTATGGTTTACAGGTGGCGCAGCTAGCAGGAGTACCACGCACGGTTATTCAGCGAGCCAAACAAAAACTTTCACAACTAGAAAGCGGTTCTGTACAGCAATCACTGTCAGAACGTAATGTACAAGCTCCCACTCAAAATGATTTATTCGTCGAGCCTACCAGCAGTCCCCTTAGTGAACGTCTAGCTAAAATTAATCCAGATGAGTTAACCGCTAGACAAGCGTTAGAGCTTTTGTATGAGTTAAAGGCATTAGAAAATTAGAAAACTTACCGATTTTTGATAAAAAATGTAGGTCGGCCCGCGCTACGCTTGGGGCTGACCTACAGCACTAAGCCAATTTAAACTACCTCAACCCAGGCGCCGGTGGTGGAGCAGCGCCATTATCATAACTATCACTCGCTATTCCTGCTAAACGAACTAGTAGCTCGGCACGATAAGCAGGATTTCCTACACCATTGCCGCTACCGCTTGTATAAACTTCACCACAACCTTCACCCTCAGCTTTCACAGACCCACGCTGTGCTTCTACAGCAGCGGAAACACCATCCCCACCACCTGCAGCAACAAATCGAGGATCATAAATCATCGCCCTACCGTTTAAAGGAGCCTGTCTAAATTTCTCCGTAAAATAAGCTCGCGCCCTGGCAAAAGCAGCTAACTCATCTAAACCTTGCTCGTGCATTAGTGTTGCCATACGTTGGTCAAATTCCACTTGCAACCCTTGTTGACCTTCTGCAGACAAAGATAAAAACTTAAAGACTTGATCTTGATCAGCTTTTACTCCTGCCTTTACATTCCTATCGGCAAGCAACTTAGGTTCTTTAGCTACTGCTAACACATTACTTACTGGAGATGACAGTGGTGCACCGTATTGAACTATCTTTCCATCACCATCCCACAGCACCTCTTCTTCTCCATCACTTAAATCACTCTCACTCATCCCTCTCACCCTCGGCGAAGAAGGCGGTGGTGGTGGACTAATAGAACTCGCCCTGCTAGAGGTAGAAGCATCTTGTAATGCTAGAGCTACTGCTTCAGGAGAAACCTCATAAGCTAAAGACATACTTCCAACAGTCGGACTTGATGACGGCTGTACATCTCTATGCGCATTTTCAATTTCAGGCTGGCTTGTTGCCATTGCACTAACCATAGCACTTGTTGAAGAGAAGCCTGAGCCAGAACCTGCTGTAGGCACAGATACAAAACCAGGCTGGCGAGTAAGCGATGTAAATAAGCTGGTTAGCTTTTTTTGCAAGCTTGTAGCTTTCATCTCCTGCCCCTCGCCTTGAGGCGCTCTAACAAAGTCTTCAAGGAGGCCCTGTAAATCATCAACTCCACGTTGTGGTAGTGTGTCTAACAATACACCTGCTTGATTCGCCGCATGAAAAACTGCCCCTGTTCCTTGCATTATTAATTGGTTAACTTCAACACTCCGCTTATCACCAAGCGATCTAGCTAATGCTTCTCTCATTAAGCGAACTCTTTCTTCATTCTGACGTTGCTGTTGCTTAGTTAATGGCACGGGACTCTCCTTATAATTCTGAAAACTACCCAAAATTTAAATCAGCAAAATAATGCTGAAATATTGTGTAAAAATGACTATGCTTTGTCTTTTTAACAAGACTAACGAGATGAGTATAAATGTTAAACTTCGCCGATTACGCTGCCCCTCTTTTTTCAAAATTAACTGGGAAAGTTGTTTTAAAAAAATCTATCGACGATTGTAGGAAAGCTATTAACTGAAGGTAGTTGTAAGTTGTTCAGTTCATCAAAAGATAACAATGAGTATAAAAAGATGATTCGTACACTTACCGGTGAAAATAAAAGCACCGATTTAGATCCAATAAAAACAAATGATGTATTGCTAGAACAGAGCTGTGAAAAACTTTCACACGCCAGTAAAATTGATGTTCTTCATGATCCTTCTGATATTAGAAAGCCACATAGCAAGCAAACTGAAAATCTAGGTAAAGTAAGGAGTCTGGACGGGGATATTATCAATGGTTACAGCACGCATAACGCAGTTGCATTAGTACCTGGTGATAAGGCTGTGCATCTACTATCGCATGTAAGCTACAGCAATAAAGACCCTAAGTTTTTAAAAGCTGAGCATATTAAGAAAATAGAGGCTGGAAAGCCATTTGAGGGAGATAAAGAGGCCAAGAGTCTTTATGAATCTGGTGATTACTTTAATAAAAAGCTGCTGTCTATTCGTGAAATAGAAAAAATAGGAATCTGCCTAAAATCAAAGAATGAAGATGCAACCATTACCCATATTCTAGATAGAGAGTTTGATGATAATGACTATCTCTCACTAATTGATACAAACCTAGATCAAGACTTTATTATTCGCTCAAAAATAACAAGAACAATAGAAGGTAGAGGTGATGATGGTAAAAAGCTTAAGCTGATTAACGCTGATTTTGATGCTCAAGGCGAAAAGCAATTCCAAAAGTTAACAGTTGGAAAGAATTGCGTACAAGACGGAAAAATAACTATTTATTTTGGAGAGTTTGAGAACATCAATGCAATTAAAATCCAAATTACAGGCAGAGATGGTAGGAGAATTTTTAAGAATGACATGCTGCTATTAACTAATAAAAAAGTAACGACTTTTGATGAGGCGTATGAGGTATACATAGCCTATCTATCTCGTGCGAAAATTGAATATGTTTTTAAATTTCTCAAGGAAGGACTAGGCTGGGAAAATATGCAGATAAAAAATTTTAAAGGGATACAAAATCTACTGGCTGTATGTTTTTATGTGGCCTCATATTTGTATGAGATAGGTAAGGAAAAAGCTTATGACGATTACGCAATTATGCTAGCTAAATTAGGAGATGGTAAGGGCAAGGTGACACGACACTTTATTGCGAAGGGTATTAGAAAACTTCTAACGTATCACTTAGTAGAGCAATTTTTTAAAGAAAATAGTGTTTCTCAAGAAGAACAAAAAGAATTATCGAATTCAGTTCAGGTAGGGAGATAACAATTTTGGGTAGTTCTCAGTATAATTATCGTCAAATTCTTATTACGAAGTGTTAGCGTAAAAGAATAAGCTTCATGCTACCTTAAGGGGCCTCCTCTTGTAAGAAATTTATTACATATGAGATATTTTGAGTATATTCTGCCTGGGGTTTTAAGACATAAGCGTCAGCGAGCAAGACAAGAAATGAAATCTATAAAACTGTAGACTGGCCTAAGGTCACGTTGCGCGAAATTGGGACCAGCCTACATCAAAGAAAAGGCTTTACTGCTGAGCAGCACCACCTGTAGTAGTACCGTTACTAGTTGGTTGGCCGTTAGGCATTTGACCCGCTTGCCCTGTAGCAGACTGTGGAGTTGCAGTCATATCAGAAGTTGCAGCACCACCACTTTGCTGCTGCATTGAGCCATCTTGAGAAGTCATTGAGTGTGACTGTGGCTGCTGAGTGTTAGCCGGGGATGCAGTCATACCCTTTTTGTTAGCGTTCATATCTGCAGGCAAAGCATTCGCTGTATGTTGTTGCTCCATAGAACTATCTACAGCTTTTTGTTGCTGTTGCTCATTAAGTGAATACTGAGTATTTTGTGCCGTAGCAGGGGTAGCTTGTGTTGACTGAGTAGCAGTTACTGCAGCAGCTGTGTTGGTATCAGTCGTGTTTTTTTGATTACCACCTTTACAAGCAGCAAGTGCTAAAGTCGCAGCACAAATAGTTAAACCAATTAAAAGTGTCTTTTTCATAAGGGATCCTTATCTAGTTAATCAACCGGGGTAAAGCCTAACAAAAAACAACCCACATCAAAACCTTATTCAAGCAATCTAATTTGAAAATGTTTTTATCAGCCTAATTTACTTGGCAAAATAAATAGAAAAACTCATAAACCGCGCTCAATTTATAACAAACCACACTATGAATCAACGGTAGCACGCAGTACACGGCGCAATACTTTACCAACGTTATTTTTAGGTAACCCCTCACAAAACTCAATGCGCTTAGGTACTTTATAGCTAACCAGGTTTTCCTTACAAAAAGCGATTATATCAGCCTTAGTTATACTCTTATCTTCTTTAACAATGTATGCCTTAACCATTTCACCCGTAATTTGATGTGGCTCGCCAATAATAGCCACTTCACTTACACCGGGATGATGCGCAATTATTCCTTCGACCTCATTAGGGTAAACATTAAAGCCTGCCACATCGATCATATCTTTTTTGCGGTCAACGATATAAACAAATCCCTTTTCATCAACGCGACCAATATCGCCTGTTTTTAACCAACCATTATTAAACAATACCCGCGCAGTTTCTTCAGGCATATTCCAGTAACCTTGCATTATTTGAGGACCTTTGAAACAAAGCTCACCTTCTTCTCCCTGCACCAGTTCACAGCCGTCATCATCAACAACCATCACCTCAGTAGATGGCACAGGCAAACCAATACTCCCATTATAACGATGCGTAGCTGTTACTGGGTTAATACAAGTAATTGGAGAAGCCTCTGTCAATCCAAAGCCCTCTAGAATAGGCACACCCGTTAAATCCAGCCAACGCTTAGCAACCGCCCCTTGTAAAGCCATACCTCCTGCTATCACCACCCGCAACTCGCTTAAATCAAGTTCGCGAAATGCCTCACGCCCCAACAATGTATTGACTAAAGTATTAACCACCATTAAAACAGTAAATCGCTCACGTCGAAATGACTCAATTAATGCCGGCACATCACGTGGGTTAGCAATCAAAACACAACACGAGCCCGCGCGCATAAATACAAACGCATTTGCTAATAAAGAAAAGACATGATAAAGCGGCAAGATAACTCCAGAGCGCTCATACCCAAGACGCAACTGCGGTTTTAGCCAAGCAAAAGCTTGCTCAATATTAGCAACAATATTTCCATGAGTTAGCATGGCGCCTTTAGAAACACCTGTTGTCCCTCCTGTGTACTGTAAAAAAGCCAGATCATCGAGCCCTAACTCGACAGGCGCAAATTTACACCGCCGCCCCACAGCTAAAGCCTTAGTAAAGGTTATTGCACCAGGGATCTCATATTCAGGGACTGCTTTCTTAACACGCTTAACAACCCAGTTGGTAAGTATTGATTTAGGCAGTGGCTGCATATCGCCAATACGTGCAATAATGACTTGTTCAATGGATAAGCGAGGCAAAGCCTGTTCAACTGTTTTAGCAAAATTTTCCAATACGATAATAGCTCTAGGCTGAGCATCACCGAGCTGGTGCTCTAACTCACGCTCTGTGTAAAGTGGATTAACATTAACAACCACCAAACCTGCGCGTAACGCTGCATAAAGTGAAATTAAATATTGAATAACGTTTGGCATCATTAAGGCAACACGATCACCTTTCTTAAGGCCAATTGACTGAAAGTAAGCAGCAAGCTGTTGACTTTTTTTGCTAAGCTCTAAATAGTTTAAGGTAACACCGAAAGCTGTTACTGCTGGACGGCTACCATAAGTCTTTACAGTTTGATCAAACATAGCCATCACAGAACTATAGGCTCGCGGATTAATATCCGCCGGAATTTCTTCTGGATAGTGCTGTAACCAAATTTTTTCCATCTTGCAAATCCTTTTAACTTTAATCCACTACAATCTCTTCACGCAAAGCACGCCTTAAAATTTTCCCAACATTACTCTTGGGCAACTCATCACGAAACTCATATATTTTAGGAACCTTATAAGGAGTTAATCTCTCACGACAAAAAGCAACCAGCTCTTCTTTCGTTAAACTGGGATCTTTTTTCACAACAAAGGCTTTCAATGCTTCGCCAGTACGTTCATGTTTAACACCGATCACAGCAACTTCTAAAACTTTGTCATTCATCACGATAGCGTCTTCGATCTCATTAGGGTAAACGTTAAAACCAGATACCACTACCATATCTTTTTTACGATCAACAATATAAACAAAGCCTTTTTCATCAACCCTAGCGATATCACCCGTACGCAACCAACCACCAGGCAACATAACTTTTGCTGTTTCTTCAGGCATATTCCAATAACCCTGCATCACTTGAGGTCCGCGCACACAAAGCTCGCCGCTCTCACCAATAGGAACTTCTTGTCCTTTAGCATCAAGCACTTTGACTTCAGTTGAGGGAATTGGCAGACCAATACTACCATTATAGTCTCGTAGCGTTAGTGGGTTAATGGTAACAGCCGGACATGTTTCTGTTAGACCATAAGCTTCTAATAAGTGCACACCGGTAATTCGCTTCCACTCATCAGCTACTGAACGCTGTACCGCCATACCTCCACCCAATACTACCTTGAGTTTACTAAAATCTACCTTACTAAATTTTTCGTTATGTACTAAAGCATTAAATAAAGTGTTCACCCCTGTCATGCCAGTAAACTGAATATCTTTTATTTCATTAATAAAACCGTCAATACCACGAGGATTTGTAATTAATACATTCAACGAACCTGCACGCATAAACACCAGGCAATTCGCTAATAAAGAAAAGATATGATAAAGCGGCAGTGGAGTAACAACAACTTCTTTACCTTCTTGGATGAAAGGCTTCATCCAATGAAACGCTTGTTCAATGTTAGCAACCATATTACGATGACTTAACATCGCACCTTTTGCCACACCTGTTGTACCACCCGTGTACTGCAAAAAAGCCAGATCATCACCACATAAGGCAACAGGCTTTAGCTGACAAAGCTTACCAACTTTTAAAACTTTCTTATAACTATGTGTGCCAGGTGGCAAATCATAAGGCGCCACCATTTTTTTTATGTACTTTACTACAAAATTAAAAACAAACCCTTTAAAGCTTGGAAAAGCATCGCCAAACTTCGTCACGATAACGTGCTTCAAGTCAAGATGGGGCAAAGCTTTTTGTACAGTTGCGGCAAAGTTCTCCAATACCAATAAAGCCTTTGCCTGCGCATCATTAAGCTGGTGAACCAATTCTTTAGCGGTATAGAGTGGATTAACATTCACCACAACTAAGCCTACTTTAAACGCTCCATATAAAGCTATAACGTACTGCAAAACATTAGGCAGCATAATAGCTAGCTTATCCCCTTTTTTTAAACCAAGTTTGCTTTGCAAGTATGCAGCAAAGGCATTGCTAAGTTCATCAAGCTGCCGATAAGTTAATGTGGTTCCCATGTTGCTAATTGCAGGACGGTCAGCATAATTTTGTACTGCATAGTTAAATACGTCGGCAATTGAGCTAAATTGGTCCGGGTTAATCGTTGCTGGAACACCTTTGGGGTAACTCGCCAGCCAGATATTGTCCACTTATTTTTCTCCTTAAACTTTAAAGTACTGCCAATCTAATAGGTCAGCTAATTAACTAAACTTTAGTTATGATATAGAAAGTTTGCGCGGTGCTATCGCTTGAAAGACTCCAAGGGCGCGTATAGATCATTTTGATAGGAATAATAGTAGGAACGCTCAAAGCAAGCGGAGTTGCTTTAAACTGCCAAACAGAAGTACCACCCGCCCCCATTAGCTTAGAATTAGGCGGGACAAACTGATGCTTAACAATTTTTACAAGTTGCGCAGGGTAAGACATAATAAACCACGAATAACCTGTCGTTGGATTTGAATTAAGTCGCAAAGTGTACACCGGTTTACTTGCCGTTACCGTACCATTGGCGGGTGCAGCTACACCATTATTAGCCGTAGCTGCTTCTGGTTGTTTAGAAGTAGTAGCTGGCACTAACTTTGCTGGTGTCGGTGCTGGTACTTTTGCTTGTGTTTGTGCTGATGCTTGTGCAGCAGGTTGGCTTGGCATAGCAAATCCAGTTGCTGACGCTAACAAAAAAGTAATACCGATATTAATTTTTTTCATAAAGCTCACACTTCCTTTTAAGTAATCTTTCTAGCAACTGCTCACCAAAACTAACCGGTAGCTGCGCGCTAACTGATAAAGCAAAGAGATTGTCTCTTGCAAAAAGTCGACATTTTACCGCATCTTTCTCTGTCATCACAACTACTGAATTCTCCCCAAAGCTCAAGTCTTGCTCAGTGAAACAATAATGATCAGGAAAATCGTGACTAAAAAAACGCAGCTTCATTGCCCGCAGTGTGGTAAAGAATCGCTGTGGATTAGCAATGCCTGCAATAGCATGAATAACACGGTCTTTAAATAGCCCAAAATCAACTGTCTGACTGGGGTCGTGAAGCGCATAAAGCTTATCAGGAGTAAGCTCCATATTAACAAAAACGGAACCAATCTGAGGATTAGAAGAAGCCTGTTTTTGCACACAAGTCATCACCACGAAGTCAACCATTTGTAAACGACGGGCTGGCTCTCGCAATGGCCCTGCTGGCAGC
The DNA here is from genome assembly GCA_965196985.1 of Gammaproteobacteria bacterium. Taxonomy (GTDB): domain Bacteria; phylum Pseudomonadota; class Gammaproteobacteria; order UBA12402; family UBA12402; genus 2-12-FULL-35-23. The sequence continues at coordinate 24,009 of CBDALO010000077.1, forward strand.
AATAAGCGATTACCGCAGCGGCGCCGCTCATCAAGCATGGCTATTTCAATTTGTCGACTTAGCGCATAGTGCTGCAGACCATCATCGCTAATAATTACATCACAGTCTGGATGCCACTCCAACAATGCCTGTACAGCAAGCACACGTTTTTGACAAACCACTACAGGACAATGAGTTTTCCAGTGAATCAACAAGGGTTCATCGCCAACTTGTGCTGGTTTCGATTCTTTACTAACAAGCTGAGGCATTTTAGCTACAGTCCCATAACCTCGACTCACAACGCCAGGCTTAAAACCTTGCTGACGTAAAAATTCAACCAACCAAATAACCATTGGCGTTTTTCCAGTACCACCCACTGTAATGTTACCAACAACAATAACGGGCACTGATGCCTGATAGCTTTTTAGTAAACCAAAAGAATACGCATAGCGACGCAAACTTGTAACAAACTGATAAAGCCATGCTAAAGGTAGTAATAACAAGCTAAACCAATGTTTATGGGGCAAATACCATAGAGCGACTAAACGCTTGGCTAGCTTAGCAAAGACCATTTAAATATCGCCTTGTGACAATAGCCCAAACTGCAGTTGATGCAGTTTCGCATAATACTCACCCGTGGCTAATAGCGCCTGGTGAGAGCCCGACTCCACAACACGACCCGCATCCATTACTAAAATACGGTCAGCATTTTCAACCGTGGACAATCGATGTGCGATAACAATCGTAGTTCGATTTTTAATAAGTTCATCCAAGGCTGCTTGGATAAGCCGTTCAGATTCTGTATCAAGCGCTGAAGTTGCTTCATCAAGAATAAGTATTGGTGCATTTTTTAAGATGGCACGCGCGATAGCCAGACGTTGCCGTTGACCACCCGAAAGTAAAACGCCATTTTCACCAACCAAAGTATGAATACCTTGCGGCAACTGTTCGACAAATTCCCAAGCATGGGCAGCCTTCGCTGCCTGAATAATTAACTCCTCGCTTGCCTCTCGTTGCAGGCCGTAGGCAATATTGCAAGCAATGGTATCATTGAATAAAGTAACATGCTGCGAAACAATGGCAATTTGTTCACGTAAGCTTGCTAAAGTGTACTCGGTAATTGGTGCCTTATCGATACGAATCTCACCTTGCTGATAATCATAGAACCGTGACAATAAACTAACTAAGGTTGATTTTCCGCTACCAGAACGCCCCACCAAAGCGATAGTCTCTCCAGGCTCAACATTAAAGTTAATCTCATGTAAAACTTGCTTATCGGTTTCAGGATAAGTAAAACCAACATTAACAAAATCAATTGCGCCTTTAGCTGTCACAAGTTGCTTACTGCCCGTATCTCGCTCAACCTCATCATCTAACAAAGCAAAGACACTCTGAGCACCGGCTAAACCCCGTTGAATCGTTGCATTAACTGTTGTTAAAGTTTTAAGTGGTTTTAAAATGGCTAACATTGCTGCCAGCAAAGCAACAAACCCACCTGCTTCTAGCGAAGTCTTACCATGCTGTGTTGCTAAAAATAAAATAATTGCTAAAGCAATAGCTGCGATCATTTGCACTGCTGAAGTACTAATGGCACGTACTGCCACATTTTTTAATTCACGGTGCCGGTTATCCTCTGTAGCACGATCAAACTTATCCTTTTCATAATTCTCACCGCCAAAGGAGCGCACCACTTTATAACCAACAATTGACTCTTCAGCAATCGTTGTAATCTGCCCCATACCATATTGAATGCCATGGCCTATCTTACGAATATACTTGCTACTGTATTTAACGAAGATAGCAATAATTGGCACAGTACAAAAATAGATTAAGCTAAGCTGCCAGCTAATTGAAAACATAACCACTAACAGACCAACCACTAAAAATCCTGATTGCAACAAGTCGGTTAAAGCGCTGGCACTCACTTTGGCAATTTGTTCAACGTTATAAATTAAAGTTGAAAGGATTTGTCCGGAGCTGCTGTTATCATAAAAAGTCGCGGGGATTTTTAGCAAATGGGCAAAGATTTCTTGACGAAAACGCATCACGATACTACGTGCAACATACGACATAAAGTAACTACCTAAAAAATTAGCTACCCCGCGTGCTACAAATATTAAAATAACAATGGCTGGCAATAGGCTTAAGAAATGATAGTCACGACCGATAAAGCCTTTGTTTAGCACTGGCTTTAAAAAGTAAGTTAAACTGGCATCAACTCCCGAATACATGGCATTACCTACAATTCCTATCACCAAGGCAATCCAGTAGTAACGAGTGTAGCCAAGGATGCGCTTATAAAGCACAGGACCTGCAATGTATTCTTTAACCGCTATTCCTTCGGGTCTTTTTTTAGCCATATTTTCACCGACAATTAAAAGCGGCTTAATCTATCATACTTAATTAAATTTCGCACTCTTTGGACCCGGGATCTCCAAACCATTTTAATCAGCTTAGTACGGTAGGTAGGCCCACAAGCTTTTAATCAGCTTAGCACGGTAGGTCAGTCCCAAGCGTAGCGCGGGCCGACACTGAATTATCTTAAAGCTTCATGCCGGCCTTCGGTGAAGTAAGATTTAGCAGATTCCGGACTACGTTTTTTACTGCCACCAATAACGGTTCACAAATCGATAACGCGTAATACCCACTTCCTTATCAGGCACGATCATAAAGCTCACAGCACCATCAATCGCTGTGTTATAAAGCTTTGTGCCAAGCTTTTGATAGCGAGTTACAACGCTACTCGCTGGAAAGTGAAAACGGTTATGATAGCCGGCTGAAAAAACAGCCCAACGTGGCTGCACAGCCAATAAAAATGGCCAAGTTGAAGAAGATTTACTACCATGATGGGGCGCTACTAGGATTGTTGCTGCCAACTGTTGCCGACTGCGCTTAACCAACCGCAGCTCCATTGGCTTTTCAATATCACCCGGCAATAAAATCTGCTGGTCACCAACCAAAATACGTAATACACAAGAAAGGTTATTGCGCTGTTTAAAGGTTTTAAACGGTGCCAACATTTGAAACCGTACCCCGCCCCACCGCCAAGTTTGCCCCGCATGACAATATGCAACAGAAACTGCAGGAAACATTTCTGGTGAGCTAGTTAATAGCTCCTTCACACTAAAGCGTTTAAGAATTGCCGGCGCACCACCAGCATGATCATTATCACCATGACTAATAATCATTTTATCCAAATGTCCAATACCGCTTTGCTGTAAGAAGGGCGCCACCACTGCACGCCCCATATCAAAAGAACCTGGCTTAGCCTCACCGGCATCATAGAGCAAAGCATGGTGCCGCGTTTGCACCACCACAGCCAAACCCTGCCCAACATCTAGCACTGTTAGCTTTAGTGAACCCGCTGGTAGAGTTTGCTTAGCTGGTAACACACTTGGTAAAAAAAGCAAAACCGCACAGTATTTGTAAGGAAACCCTCTAGGTGCCAATAATAATAAAACTGCCAACACAGCAAAGACTAAAGCCAGACCACTACCAAAGTGAAAACTAAACGAAGCGATAGACAAACTTGCCGCCTTACTTAAAACCCACCAAATTCCACGCATATCAAAAGCCGCTAAATAAAATAATTTACCAGCAGCAAAAGTACTAATAGGTGCTAGCAGACTTGCCAGCAAACTAACTGGCACTACCAAAAAAGTCACCCAAGGGATTGCCAACAAATTAACTAATGGTGCGATTAAAGAAGCTTTAGAAAAAAATGCGATGGTTAATGGCAACAAACCTAAAGAAATAATTAACTGCAATCGCACCGTTTCAACGACACGATTATCCTTTCTTGGATAGCCTATTACCGCATAAAGAATAATTGCTACTGCTGAGAATGACAGCCAAAAACTTGCGCTAAGTACAGCCGCTGGATTAACCAACAACACCAATAGCAACGCTAAGCAATAACCATGCCAAGGTGGCACAACTCGCCTAGCAAAAATTACCACATAGAAAACCATCAACATAATCAATGCACGCTGAGTAGGCAAAGCAAAACCTGCTAACGCACTATAAATAAAAGCAGCAAATAAACTAAATAGCGCTGCTAATGGCTGTAAAGGTATGCGTAAAAACAGACTAGGAAATAGTCGTAGCAACCACTTCATTAAAAAGAACACTACGCCGGCAACTAAACCGATATGCAATCCTGAAATAGCTATTAAATGACTAGTACCCGTACGCTGCAGTACAGCCCAATCTTGAGTTGTGATCCCTTCTTTATCACCTAAAGTTAAAGCACGAATAAATCGCAGCATTGGCTGTCCATCTAAAATCTTATCGACTCGTTGTAATACGTCATAACGAATACAGCTTACTGGCGCCAACCAGAAACTTCTAGCAAGCAATTTATTAGTTCGATAAGATTTTATTACATAACCTGTCGCAGCAATATGATTAACCAACACCCAAGCTTGCAAGTGGTTTTCAGTTGGGTTAGCCAAACCTCGAATAGGTTTTAACTTAACTCTAAGCTGCCAAATCTGCCCAGGACGCAAGCTATGCCATGAATAATACCAAGATAGTTTAATTTTTTGTTCATGACCCGTTAGACTTTTTGTTAACACCGTAAACCGCGATACATATTGTTGTTTACTGGGTAGGCCAACCACTACCACCTTGATAGTAACAGGCTTAAATAATTTAGCAGCGGAAACTTTTGGCGGTAAAAAATAAACGGCATAAATAACAACCCAAAGCACTGCAAAGGCAACGCCTAATAAACAACGCAGCCATGCCTTATTATGCAACCACAACATACCTAGCAGTATTAGACAAACCAATCCCACTTCTAATAAACCAGGTAAAAACGGCAGGTAAAAAGCAAGCCAGGCCCCCAGCAAAAAACCGGGCGCTAAACTACGCATAGAAAATCCTAACGGGAAAAATTGGAGAAGAATGCCAGTATGTATCCGTCTTATTTCAGCATGATGCTCATGCTGCGCTCTCTTTAGTTTACTGCGCCTGTGATGAGCGGATGGTAATTAATTCCGCTAGCGAAGGCATAGAATAGTTTTTTGTAATTCTGTCATATATATAATCGAAGACATTAACTGCTAGCTTTTTACATGTCTCAGTAATTGTAACCATTGTATCCTTAGCTTTCGTTCCTTCTTCACTCATAGTATGAAGGTGTACATCGCGCATTCTAGCCTGCTTCCGAGCCATCAACTCTGCTGGATTGTTATGTAGAGGAAGCTCTGGCTTTTCCAGCACTAACAATAGCTGCCTTTTCTTTTTTAAGGTGAGCTCAATTTGTTTATCTAGTTTCTCGTAGCCAGTGATTGTTGAGAATAACTCAGTAAACTCATTGGATAGCTTATCTATCTCATCTTGCCCTGGGTTCTTTTTATATTCAATGAGCTTATGATAATGGGTGCTGCCTTTATATAATGTAGAATATATAGCATAATATACACTTTAACATGATGAAGGATGGTGTTTGGATATCAGCTAGAATTATCTCTGATGAAAATAATGAATTAACTATTGAACTCAAGCTTCCACTAAAAGGATCTATGCTTGAATGTGAGGACGCAATTCTTGATGGGCTTAATGAGGTTGGAACATTAGCCACTGAAAAAGCATTAAGTAAGTTTGATGCAGATGGCTCTCCTATCCATGTTGGAAAAATAAAGCTAACAGCACGAAGTAGAGATGAAGCAAATTACCAAACGCCTTATGGAGTTGCTCGAGTTAAGCGTTATGTTTATCAAACCTCTAAAGGCGGGAAGATCTTTTGTCCTTTAGAAGATAAGGCTAGAATTATCCAAGGATCAACACCGCGATTTGCAAAAATAATCTCACATAAATACTCAAACTTACCTGCTCCTAGTGTTATTGATGATCTCAAGGTCAATCATAACCGTAAAATCTCACATTCATACTTGCAACGGGCAACTGATTTTGTTGGCGGTATTGCACAAGCCAAAGAGGCTGAGTGGGAATATGAAGAGCCAAAGCTTGATGCAGGCATTGAGATGCTAAGCATTAGCTTAGATGGTGCATATGTCCTCACCGTTGATGATGGTTATAGAGAGAGCATGGTTGGAACTATTTCCATGTATGATAAGCATGGTGCACGCCTGCACACAACCTACGTTGCAGCATCACCAGAATATGGAAAAGATGAATTCTTTAATAGGCTTGAAAAGGAAATAAAGCTGAAAAAGAAATATTACCCTGATGCTAAAACAATTGGCGTTGCTGATGGAGCAAAAAATAATTGGCCATTTCTAAAAAAACATACTGATACGCAAATTTTAGATTTTTGGCATGCAACTGAATATCTCGGTGAAGCATCAAAGGCAATATTTACCAAAAAATCTGAAAGAGATGAGCGTGATGTTTGGCTCCAAGAGCGATGTCATGACTTAAAGCACAAGAAAGGTGCGGCAGGTAGAATACTTGCTGAGCTTAAAGAGCATCTAAATAAAAAACTGAATAAATCGCTTAGAGAAAAGCTAGAAGGAACAATTACGTATTTTGAAAATAATATTAAAGAAAAGCGAATGTCGTATCATAATTTGATTAAGCAGAATGCACCAATTGGCTCTGGCGTCACTGAAGCAGCATGTAAAACAATTGTTAAACAAAGATTAGGGGGATCAGGAATGCGCTGGAAAGACAAGGGAATGAAAATCGTTTTATGCTTGAGAACACTAGTAAAGACTAAAGGCAGATGGGATCAGTTTTGGGAGAAGGTCAATGATTTTGGCGTGCCAGCAGTAATATAGCCTACATTATATAGAGGCAGCACCCATGATAATAATCCCAAAACCTATCCAAGAAGCTGTCAACAGAGTCTTGGTGCTTCTTAAAAATTGGCGTCAGCTTTTTATAATGCCTACCCTCATGAACCCAGCACAAGGCGAGTGATTCAGTAATGAGCTTAAACTGTGGCGCATCATCGGTAATGAGTGTTTCTATCGCATAAGGACTCTTTCTATATGTTGAGATAGCTGCCGCATCAGTAATCAGCTTTCTATATTTTGGAAATTTTTTATCACCTAATACCTTATCAAGAATAACTTCCAGCTCCTTACTGTTTAAGATAGTCGATGAGTGAAATACCTTTAAGCTTTCGATTACCTTGTGGGGTAAGTTCATAGTAGCCAGTAAATTAAAAGCGGCCTCATTTAATGTGAACCCAAAGTGGTCTTTGCTTAACATTTCAATGACGCTTAATCGACTTTTACTGGTCAGCGTAAAGTAAGCTGAATAATACTCATTACCCAATACATTAACATAACGGTTTTTCCCATCCTCTCTAGCGTTGGTGTCATCTAGGTGCTGGTAGTTCGTGGATTGTAAACCTGCCTTCACAACTTCTACCTTCTCGGGCTCAAGTATCGTAGGTGTTTTAATTGTGAAGCTATGGATGGTTGATTTACTAATATCTATGTTGGCGGTTTTATAAAATGTCTCAAGGCTTTCTAGCGTCATACCACCTTGAGTATTTAGGAAGCTTGTCCAGCTTTTAATAGTAGGGCCGAACTGGCCCTCATAACCAGTTGGCAGAGGTGCTGTATAGTGTTTGTTTTCAGAAGGGGAGTAATATTGTTGGCGCAAAAAAAGAGTGTTATTAGCAGCAATTTTTATATCCTGGATAAGTGTTTTCTTAGAGCCATTTGGCACAGCATCGCTGGGCAACGAATCTGGATTAATTGTTAGTGTCACTGTATTAGAGACTTCGAGATTTTTTTTACTAGATTTTGGCTTTCTAGTTTTATTGGTTTTATTTCCTTTTCTATCCTTCTCGGAGGAATGATCCTTGTCCTTGTTAGCGCGCGTTTGCTTTCTAACATTAGGCTTTCCTTGCTCACCTTTATATTTATTTAATGCGTTATTTAACGATTGCACCTTGTCTTCTAGCTTTATGATTTTCTCAGCCTGACTTTCACATACATTGCTAAAATCTGTTTCTAGTGCTGTTGGTGTAACAGTATTATTAAATCTCTCAATGAGATCGGCTAAAACTGATTTGTCAGGTTGTTTTTTCATAGGAAGAGTATACCACGGGTTTGAAAAGGTAAATTTTCCCCACACAGATGGCCGTACTGCTGAAATTATTTTTAAGCCATGAACCTGATCGATGAAAAAATAATCCGAGCATACAGCGTTGTTATAGAGCGCACATCATGCTTTTATGACACACGATGATTCCAATATAAAATTTCCAAATTTGCACGAAAAAGCTGTCAAGAACTTTTTGAATTATTTTCAAATCATGCTGATATTGAACGGATACGCCAGTATAGTGATTTAGATTTTAAAAATAAAGGGTGTCGTTCTAAACTTCTCAGCGAATATCAAAGCTTCACAACAACTATTAAGCTCTCATAGTATGTCTATCAAGCTTTTGTAGCACATCCCCTCCTTAAAAGGGTATCGTTAAATAAGACCAACCACCCTTAACCCCCCCCCACTCGCTACGCGAGCCGCCCCCTTTGAATCAAAGGGGGCTGTTTTTCAAATTCCTACGTCCTGCTCCCTGCAAACTGACACCTGACCCGTAGCCCGGCTTGAGCGTTAGCGATAAGCCGGGGCTGGGTGTGACCTCACCCCGGATTTTCAAATGCTTTGCATTTTCAATCCGAGCTACAAATCCCCCTGCCTCGCTTCCGCTCGACCGCCCTCTTTAAAGAAGGGGCTTTGTTTTTATAAAACCCTGCATGCGGGCTACAATCCAACAGCAGGAGCCCGCAAAGCTTCAACCTCTGCTAAAAATGTTTTCGCTGGTGAACCAAAAAAGCCACGTGACATTTTAACTGCGGCACCAAAATTAAATTCTTCAGAAGATAAATGCAGATTTAATAATCCTACTATTTGCTGATCAGATAAGCCAATATGCCCTTGTTTCAGATCTTTTAACGCATCAACAATTGCCTTTGCCTTAACCTTCCCAGAACTGAGTAAAGAGGAGGAGTCATGGTAAAGCTTCAATAAATATTTACTTAAGGCGTTCATTATTGCCCTGGAGTCTTGTTGACTTTCGTGATCAACACCTACAACGTTGCATAAGGAAATTGTTAGCCAATCCTGCAGTCCACCATTTGAACATGCCTTAATCTCTATACCTAAAGCTTCTGATACAAATCCAGGCTTTAAAAGCTCACTCCAGAAACCTTCTGCAACCGTACTACTCGAAATAGCTTTTCGTTGTAAAGCCAGTGTCTTAGAATCTAGTAAGCGTGTCGTTAATCGCGCACTTTTAATCGCATCATCTTCGGGGCCCTTTATGCTATTAACAAACGTTTTATCCAATAAGAGGGTTTTTAAAATCTCTTTAGCTTTAGCTGCGCCTGAGTCACCATTATTGGCCACCTTATCAGCAACATAGTTAACCAAACAAGTTATCACATGGCGACTTTTGTAATCCGTTTCACCTATAGACATTAAGCGACACACAGCACTAGTTTAAATAGGCTTTAGCTGCCTCTGGAGAATCAGCAAAACTATCACCATCACCTAGTCGTATTCGCTTAGCCACGCCAGCAGCAACTCCACCTTCCCAGTTAGCAGGGTTAAGTATCAACACCATAAACTGAGGCAGTGCATTAAGAGAGTTGTCTTGAAGTGATTGAATTACAATATCAAGCTCCTTGGTACCCTTTGGCAATGAACACCAAAAACTACACCCTCTACTATTATGTGCATGTTCTGATATGCATGACAACGCCGATGCCGCTTGCTTACGTATATCAGCATTAGGCGACAAAACCTCATTAAACAA